>JAUHXL010000627.1 GCA_030426945.1 bacterium | reverse complement strand
CTGGCGCGGGCCCGGGTGGACAGCCACGCGGTGCGGCGCGCGGCGGAGCTGTACCTGCGCGCGGTGGTCGAGCGCGACGACGATCTCGCCCGGCTGATGGCGGCGTTCCTGCGCGGCGAGGAGGTCAAGCCGCACGAGGTGCGCGGGCACGGCGTGCGCGAGGCGCTGGCGCCCAGCACCGGCTTCCGCTTCCTGCGCAGCCTGGCCCAGGTCGTGCGCGCCCTCGACCTGCCCGGCGTGGTGCTGCTGTTCGACGAGATGGATCGGGTGATGGCGTTGCCGCAGAAGCGGCGCCGCGCGGTCGGCGACACCGTGCGCCAGGTCATCGATCAGTGCGGCCAGGCCAGCCTGCCCGGGCTCCTGTGGGTGTACGCCGTGCCGCCCGAGTTCATGAGCCTGGTGGTGCCCGAGTATCCCGCGCTGGAGCAGCGGCTGCGGGGCGTGCCGCGCTTCGACGCCCTCAGCCCCCAGAGCCCGCTCATCGACCTCGACCACCTGCCGCTGGGGCCGACCGACATGCTGCGGGCCATCGGCGAGCGCCTGCTGACGCTCTACCAGGCGGCGCACGGCGCGCCGCTCGACGCCGAGGTGCAGCGCCACAACCTCGAGGCGCTCGCGAAGGGCAAGGGCAGCCGCCAGCTCGAGACCGGCGGGCGGCGCGACTTCGTCAAGGCCGCGGTCGACCTGCTCACGCGTCAACACCGCGGCGAGCAGGGGCGGCTGACGCCGGCCGAGATCGGCCGCTGGACGGGCGGCGATCCGGCGCTGCCCACCCCGTCGGGGCCGACCTTCGACGACGACGAGATCTTCCTTTGAGGTCGGGGGGCGCGCCGACCGCCGTCGGCACGACGCTGCGACCGGGTGATCGGGTGCAGCACCTTCAGCACGGCGCCGGCCGGGTGATCGCGCTGCGGGCGGGGCGGGCGCGCGTGAAGTTCGACGCCCGCCCCGGGCTGCCCGAGGTGGTGCCCTACGACGCGCTGCTGCGCGAGGGCACGGCGGCGGGCGCCGGCGCCGCGTCGGTCGTCCGCGCCGCCGCCGTCCGCGACAGCCGGCGGGCCGTCGGCGCCGACGCCGAGCTCCAGCGAGCCGCCGGCGCCGACGCCGAGGCCTGGCAGGCGGTCGAGGCGCTGCGGCTGGGCGTCGTGCCCTTCGAGCGCGCCGCGGCCTACACCGTGGGCCGCGAGGACGCGCTCGCTGGCCTGCACGAGATGCTCGAGGGCGGCGCCGGCATGCGCGTGCTGCTCGGCGACTACGGGCACGGCAAGACCCACCTGCTCGATCTGTTCGAGCACGCCGCGCGCGCGGCGGGCTACGCCACGGCGCGGGCCACGCTCGATCCGGCCGAGGTGCCGCCCAGTCACCCCAAGCGGCTGTATCACGCGCTGATGGCCGGGTTCCGCTGCCCCGACGCGCCCGACCCGAGCCCCGCGCCGCTGTTCGAGCGCCTGCGCGACAGCGCAGCCCACCTCGAGCGGGACGGCGCGCGCTACAGCCGCTTCCTGACGCCGGCCCTGCGCGCGCACCGCGACCGCACCAACACGGACCTGCACGACCAGATGCGCGACTACGTGCTGGGCCACGCGATCGACGCGGCGACGCTGGACGCGCAGGTGCGGTACATGGACTGGACCGACGAGCGCCTGCTCGCCCTGTCCGACTTCCGCACCTACGGCCGGGTGTACGGGCACCTGCTCGGCGCGTGGGCGACGTGGTGCCGCGACGCGGGCTATCGCGGCCTCGTCGTGCTGCTCGACGAGGCGGAGCGCATGACCGCGCTCGACGCGGAGCATCGGCGGCTGGCCTCGGAGGTGATGGCGCACTACGCCGCGGCGACACTGCCCCGCGACGCGCTGGCCTTCGAACCCGAGCGCCTCTACCGCGGCGGGCACGCCGCCCTCAAGGCGCTGCCCCTGCGGTTCGCCGCCGACCAGCCCCTCTCGGCCGTCCTCGCGCTGACGCGCGATCCGCTCATCGAGGCGCAGCTGCGCACCCTCGTCGGCGACGCCTCGGTCCGCATCGAGCTGCAGGCGCTGCGGCCCGAGGTGGGCGCCGCGTTGGTCGGCCGCGTGACCGACCTGTACCGCGCCGCGTACCCGGGCGTGCAGATCGACGCCGCGCTGCTGCAGCGGCTGCAGCGCCTGGTGGCCGCCACCTATCCCTTCGACGCGGGCGTGCCGCGGCGCATCGTGCGGGCCACGGTCAGCCTGCTCGACTGCCTGCGGCACGGCACGCTGCCGCTCGGCGCGTGAACCCCGAGGACGCCGCGGTCCGCGCGCGGCTGCCGCGCGTCTTCGGGCCCTTCTTTCGGCGCTTCCCCGCGCTGAGCGCCGTGCAGCGGGTCGCCATCCCCGCCATCGCGGCGGGCCGGGACGTGCTGCTGGCCGCGCCCACCGGCACGGGCAAGACGGAGGCCTACCTGGCGCCGCTGGTCGAGGCGCTGCTCGACGCGCCCTCGGCGCCGCTGCGGCTGCTGCTGGTCAGCCCGACCCGCGCGCTGGCCAACGACCTGTACCGCCGTGTCGGCGGCCCGCTGGCCGAGCTGGGCCTGCCCGTCGGGCGCCGGACCGGCGAGCACAAGGATCTCGACGCCGGCCGCCCGCCCGACATCGCCGTCACGACGCCCGAGGCGCTCGACGCGCTGCTGGCGCGCCGGCCCGGTTCGCTGCGCGGCGTGCGCGCCGTCGCGGTGGACGAGATCCACGTGCTCGACGGCACGCCGCGCGGCGACCAGCTGCGCCTGCTGCTGCACCGCCTCGACGCCGTCGCCGAGGCCCCCGTGCAGCGCGTCGCGGCCAGCGCCACGCTCGCCGCCCCCGCGGCGCTGGCCGCCCGGCACCTGCGCGACGCGGTGATCGTCGACGTCGGCGGCGGCCGCCCGATCCGCGCGCGCGCCTTCGTGGGCCTGCAGCCGCCCGACCTGGTGGCGCACCTGGACACCATCGCCGCCGCGGGCGGCCGCAAGGTGCTCGTGTTCGCGCGCAGTCGGAGCACGGTCGAGCAGATCGCCACAGCGCTTCGGGATCGCACGCGCTTCGCCGATCGGATCTTCCCCCACCACGCGTCCTTGTCGCGGCGCCGGCGGGAGCTCACCGAGCGTCGCTTCCTCGAGGCCCCCGCCGCGGTGGCCGTGGCCACGATGACGCTCGAGCTGGGCATCGACATCGGCACCGTCGACTACGTGCTGCTGGCCGGGCCACCCTCCAGCGTCGGGGCGCTGCTGCAGCAGGGCGGCCGCGGCGGGCGCCGCGGCGCCAAGGACACCGCGCTGGGCTACGCCTTCGCCGATCCCGTCGAGCGCGCGCTGTTCCGCGTCATGCTGCGGCGGGCGGGCCGGGGCGACCTGTGCGCCGACGCCACCGACTTCCGACCCGGCGTGCTGATCCAGCAGGCCCTCGTGCTCGCCGGCGGGGAAGGCCACGTCACCCGCGAGCGCCTCGCCGCCGTGGTGCCGCCCGCCTTGGCCGCCGAGTGGCCCCCGACGCTCATCGACGACGTGCTGGCCGGGGCCGTCGCCGCCGGTCTGCTCGAGGCCCCGCTCAGCGGACGCCACGTGTTGGGACCCTCGGCGGAGCGCCGTTGGCACCGGGGCGAGGTACACGGCAACATCGGCGACGAGGGCGGCACAGAGGTCTTCGACCGCCTCACCGGCGACCTGCTGGGCACCTCCGAGCGCCCCGAGCGCGCCGAGGACGGCCCGCTGAAGCTCGGCGGCCGGGCGCGGCGGGTGGCGCTGGTGACCGGCGACCGCGTCCTGACCGACGCCGTCGGCGGCGAGGCCCCCGCGCGCTTCCGCCCGCGCCCGGCGCCCCCGCTCGGCTTCGCCCTCGCCCGCGCCTGGGCCGAGGCGCGCGGCGCCCCGCTCGACGCCCTGCTGCAATGGCCCGAGGGCGGCGCCACCCGCGTGCTCCACGGCCTCGGCGCCCACGGCGGCGCCCTGCTCGCCGACTGCATCCGCGCCGCCCGCCCCGACGACCGCCCCGATCCGGTCTTCGAGGTGGACGCCATGACGCTCGGTCTCACCCGACCGCTCGACGACGTGCCCCCCGCGACCGACGATCACGCCCGCCGCTTCGTCGCCGCCCACGAGAAGTCCCTGGCGCGCAGCCTCGGCATGGGCCCCTAC
>JAUHXL010000626.1 GCA_030426945.1 bacterium | reverse complement strand
GCTGGCCGCGAGCGCTCGTACCCGCAGTGCGGGCAGTACGCGCCCGGGACGGGGGCGCCGCACGCCAGACAGGGGGCGACGGCCGCGCTTCCCGCCTGCGGATCGGACGCGGTGTCGGTCTCCGGTGCCCGAGCCACGGCTCCTCCGCGCGGGTTGAGGTTGGGCGATGCTAAGTCAATCGCCCCGGCCCAGCAACCGCCACGGCCCAGCGCCGGTCAGAGGCCGATGATCGAGGGGCCCGCGCGGATGCTGCGCTCGAGGTCGTCGAGCACGTCGGCGCGCGGGATCGTGAAGTGGAAGGCCGAGCCCTCGCCCACCGTGCTCTCGACCCAGATACGCCCATCGTGCAGGCGGATGAGCTCCTTGCAGATGGGCAAGCCCAGGCCCGTGCCCTTCATGATCTGGCTGCCCCCTTCGCCGTCCACCTGCCGGAACTTCTCGAACACGGTGCCGAGATCGTCGGGGGCGATGCCCTTGCCCGTATCGCGCACCGTGAAGCGCAGCACGTCGTCGTGCACCGTCACCTCGGCCGCGATGTGCCCGTCCTCGGTGAACTTGATCGCGTTGCTGAGCAAGTTCACCAGCACCTGCGAGAGGCGGTCGGCGTCGCCCCAGCCCGGCGGGCAGCCGTCGGGCACCCGCGCGTCGACCCGCAGCCCCTTGGCCCGCCACAGCGCCGCGGTGGCCACGATGCCGCCCTGGACCAGCGCGCGGGCGTCCACCTCGCCCATGGCCAGCGTCAGCTTGCCGGCCTCGAGCTTGCTCAGATCGAGCACGTCGTTGACCAGCCGTCCGAGCCGCTCGGCCTCGCTGTCCATGACCTGCATGTCCTCGAGCACCTTGCCGAAGGCCACCCGCACCTTGTGCGGGGCGGCCTCGAGGGAAGGTTGGACGAAGCGCACCAGCCGCCGCAGGTTCAGCTTGTTGAACCCCTTCAGCGAGGTCAGGGGCGTGCGCAGCTCGTGGCTGACCGCGGCCAGGAAGTTGGCCTTCAGATCCTCGAGCTGGCGCTCCTTGGTGACGTCCCGCTTGTGGTTGATGATCGCGCGGACCTCACCGTTCTTGCCCAGCAGCGGGTAGGTGCTGATGCGGGTGATGGCGTTGCCGAAGACGCGGTGCTCGACGCTGACCGACTTCCGGCTGGCGTAGGTCTGCAGGGCCGGGCAGCCATCGCAGACGCCATCGCGCATCCGGAACGCCCGGTAGCAGCGCCGCCCGACGACGTCGCGCCCGAACACGGCCCGCGCCGCCCGGTTGGCCTGCATCACCTCGCCGTCGGGCGCCAGCACGGTGATCGGATCCTCCATCGCGTCGAACAGGTTCTGAAAGAACTGCCGCGACTCTTCGAGGCCGGCGTTGGCCTGCCGCAGCTGGTTCATCAGCCCGGCGACCGCCCGCGTGTCGCGGGCGACGAGCACCGTGCGCTCGGCGTCGCCCTCGTCGGTCGCGAGGTAGGCGCTCGAGGTCAGCAGCGTGACGGTGGGGCCGGGCGCGAGGCCGAAGTCGACCTCGACGTTGTCGACGCCGCCGCTGCGCAGGACGCGCGTGGCCCAGCCGGGCGGCTGGTTGCGCACCAGCGTGTCCACGTGCCGCCCGATCAGCGGACCGTCGATGCCCAGCAGACCGGCGAAGTGGCGGTTGTGGAGCTCGATGACGCCCCGGGCGTCGAGCACCACCAGGGCCTCGGGCATCGCGTCGATGACCCGCTGCAGGAAGTGGCGGTCGACGCGGGCCTCGCGCGCCACCACGAGGTAGGCCGCGAGCTCGTTGAGGGCGCGCTTGACGCGCCCCATCTCGTCGCCGCGCTCGACGGCGACGGTGCCCTCGAGCTGGCCCCCGGCGATGGCCTCGATCCGCTCCAGGATCTCGCCGAGGGGTCGCGCCAGCCGGTGGCGCGCGAAGAGGACGGTGGCCGCGGTCAGCAGCAGCAGCGGCCCCCCGAGGGCCACCAGCCCGACCCACGGCGAGACGATGCCCTGCACCCCGAGCCAGGCGATCAGCGCGGTGGCGGCGGGCACCAGGACGGCATACACCGCCAGCAACAGGTAGAGCGCGCGCAGCAGCCCGCCGCGCGCCGGGGCGGGATCCGCCGCCAACTCAGATCTCGAAGTCCAGGTCGATGCCCAGCACCTCGGCTGCGCGGGCGATGATCTGATCGGGATCGAAGGGCTTGGTCAGGTACTCGTGGGGCGCCTCGTCGGGCGCCAGCTCCGGCGCGGTGCCCTTGGCGGTCAGGATGACCACGTGGGTGCCGACCAGGTCGGGATCGCGCCGCACCGCGCGGCACACCTGGATGCCGTCCATGCGGGGCATCATCACGTCGAGCAGCATCAGCTCCGGCCGCAGGGCGCGCGCCTTCTCGAGGCCCACCACGCCGTCCTCGGCGAAGTGAATCTCGACCCCCTCGAGCTCGAGCTCCTCGAGCGTCCGGTGCAGCAGCAAGCGGATGTAGTTCTCGTCGTCGACGATCAGGATGCGTTTGCTCACGCGTCCTCCTGGCTCGGGATGGCGAGCGGCAGGTGCACGGTGAACGTGCTGCCCTGCCCCTCTTCGCTGGCGACCTCGATGCGGCCCCCGTGATGCTCCACGATCGTGCGCACGAGCGCCAGCCCCAGCCCCGTGCCCTCCTTGGTGTGGACCACGTTCTCGACGCGATAGAACTTGTCGAAGATGTGCGGCAGCTGCGCGGCGTCGATGCCGATGCCCGAGTCGGCGACGGCCACGTGCACCTCGCCGTCGGCCACCCACTGCGTCACCTGCACGCCGCCCGCGTCGGTGAACTTCAGCGCGTTGCCCACCAGGTTGGTCAGCACCTGCGACAGGCGCGTCGCGTCGAAGCGCGCGTCCGCCGCGTCGATCACCTCGAACGCCAGCTCGATGCCCTTGGCGCGCGCCTGGATGGCGAGCAGCGCGACCACCTGCTCGACGGTGCGCTCGACGGGCCGCACCTGCAGGTCGTAGTGCATGCGACCCGCCATGATCTTCGACACGTCGAGGATGTCGTTGATGATCACGATCAGCTTGTCGGACTCGTCGTTGATGATGCCGACGAACTCGCGCTGGACCTCGCTGGGCATCTCCTCGTCGTCCAGGATGGTGGCCGCGAAGCCCTTGATGCTGGCCAGCGGCGTGCGCAGCTCGTGGCTCACGTTGCTGACGAAGTCGCTCTTCAGCTGGTCGAGCGCCTTCAGCTCCTCGTTGAGCCGCTCGAGCTCGCGGTTCTGCCCGATCAGCCCCTGGATCAGCTGGTTGTTCTCGATGGCGATCCCGGCCTGGCGGGCGACCGCCCGGATGAGCTTGTGATCGCTGGCGGTGAACTCGCCGCGCCGCTTGTCGAAGACCGACACCTCGCCGAGCCGCCCCTGCGGCGTCTCGATGGGCACGCTGATGGTCTGCTGGGGCTGCTCCGGCGCGCGGCCGTGGACCGTCCCGTCCTCGAGGACGATGCGCCCGGAGCGCGCGCGCACGATCTTCACGCTCTCGCGCAGCACCAGCCGGCAGATCTCGTCCCGCCCCAGGCAGGCGTTGATCGAGTCACCGATGCGGTACAGCAGGTTGACGTGCCGGTAGAGATCCAGCACCTCCGCCGACAGCTGCTCGACCTGCTTGCGCAGACCACCCGCCTCGTCGGCCTCGGTCTCCTCGGGATCGATGGGCAGGCTCAGGGATCGGGCTCAGGGATCGACGTGCACCGGCACCGAGGGCGGCGACCGGCGCTTGGCGTCGCGATCCCAGGCGATGACGTAGAAGCCGTACGCGAAGCCGGGCGACAGCGCCACGTGGATGCGGGTCTGAGGCGTGGTGAGCTCGAAGCTGCCCGCGGGCTCGAGGCCCTGGGCGGTGGCCTCGAAGCGCAGGCCGTGCACCACGTACTCGTCGGCGCCCTCGACCGCGTCCCAGCCGAGCGTGACGCCCGACGCGTCGAGGGCCTCGATGCGCAGATCGGGCTTGTCGAGGAAGCCGGTCTCCCGCCCGCACACCAGGCAGTCGTCACCGAAGCGGGGCGTCTGCGGGCCGCCCTGAGGCGCCTCCCCCATCTCGCACAGGAGCCGGCAGCCGTCGTCGTCGCCGCAGCGCTCGGCGCAGGCCGCCGCGCCGGGGCGCGGCACGCGGGCGCGGCCCTCGC
>JAUHXL010000625.1 GCA_030426945.1 bacterium | reverse complement strand
TTCAAGGAGACGCGCGAGTACGTCAAGCGCATGGTCGAGGCCCGCGTCGCGTACGCCATGGTGTGGGACGGCCTCGACCTCGATGAGGCCGCGGCGGTGCTGCCCCTGACCCTCGACCTCGCGGTGCGCCCGGGCGTGGACTTCTGAGCCGCGCCGGCGGGTACGCGCGCAGGGTTGCGCCCCCGGTCGCCTGTGTTACTTTCGGCAGGAGCGCAGCGTCACCACGGATTTCGGCCCCCGATGAGCCAGCCCTACATCCTCCGCCGGGACGGCCGCGACTACCAGGCGCCCGACCTCGAGTCGATGCGCCAGTGGGCCCGCGACGGCCGTGTCCTGCCCGCGGACATGGTGTACTCGCCCAAGTACCAGAGCTGGTACCGCGCCCGTGACCTGCGGGAGCTGCGGGACGTGCTGCCCCAGAACGAGCCGCCCCCGGTCGCCGTGGGGCCGGCGGTGGCGCCGCCGCAGCAGTTCTGGCTGCGCAAGGGGGATCGCAACTACGTCGCCAACGACCTGCAGACCGTCCTGACCTGGGCCGAGCAGGGCAACATCAGCCCGGACGACTTCATCTATCACCCCGCCTACGAGAAGTGGTTCCGCGCGGGGGACTCGCCGCAGCTCGTCAGCCGCTTCCCGGCGGGCCTGCGACCGGGCCACGATCCCTTCCTCCCCGTCGAAGACGACCCGATGGCCTCGAACGAGGCGCGACGCTCGACGGCGCCGCTGGCGAGCGGGGGCGGGGCGCCCGTGGGCATCGCCGCGACGACCGACTCGACCGAGCCCGTCTCGGGGGCGGCCGCCGAGGCGGCGCTCGACGGGCGCGGCGTGGACGTCGACGCGCGGGACGTGGAGCGGGCCGACTCGCTCGCGAAGACGGTGATGGACTTCCGAGCGGCCGACCTGCACCGCATGCTGCGGGACAAGGAGCGCGCGGCGCAGGCGCGGGCCGCGGCGACCGCCGGCCAGCCGGCGCCCGCGGGGGCCGACGGCGGGGGCGGGCGCGGCGCCCCGGCGGAGTCCGCCGGCGCGCGTCCCGGCGCGGCGGCGGCCGGCGGCTCCCTCCTCAACGGGCGGGATCCGGGGTGGGGCCGGCCGGAGCAAGGCTTGTTCTCCCGGCCCTTGGGCCCGGAGCCCACCGGCGAGGCCACGGACGGGGCCGGCGACGGCGCACCGACCCCTGGGGCGTCGGGGGCGAGCGAGGGCCCCGCGGGCTCGGCCGAGCGCGCGGCCACGGCCAGCGCACGGTCTCCCGATGCAGAGGGCGCGGCGGCCGAGCGCGTCGCCGCCGAGCGCAAAGAGGCCGAGCGCAAGGAGGCCGAGCGCAAGGAGGCCGAGCGCAAAGAAGCCGAACGCAGAGAGGCCGAGCGCAAGGAGGCCGAGCGCAAGGAAGCCGAGCGCAAGGAAGCCGAGCGCAAGGAAGCCGAGCGCAGGGAAGCCGAGCGCAGGGAGGCCGAGCGCAGGGATGCCGAGCGCAAGGAGGCCGAGCGGAAGGAGGCCGAGCGCAAGGAGGCCGAGCGCAAGGAGGCCGAGCGGAAGGAGGCCGAGCGGAAGGAGGCCGAGCGGAAGGAGGCCGAGCGCAAGGAGGCCGAGCGGAAGGAGGCCGAGCGCAAGGAGGCCGAGCGTTTGGCCGCGGAGCGTTCGGCCGCGGAGCGTTCGGCCGCGCCCCGTGTTCCGCTGCCCGCGCGGCCCGGCGGGCTGGGCGAGCGCAAGCCCGATGGGGATGCCCGCGCGCCCGTCCGGCCGCCACCGCCGCCCCCCGAGGCCCTCGGCAGCGAGCCCACCGCGGCGATGCAGGACGCGCCGCCGACCGACGCCGCGGCGCCGATCGACGAAGACGCCCGCTTCGTGGATCGCACCGGCGTGATGAAGCTGTTCTACGACGTCGCCCGGGCCTACGTGGTGACGAAGGATCTGCGCCCCGGCGAGCTGCTCGAGACCGCCTGCAAGCTGCCGACGACCAACGACAGCTTCCTCGGCCAGGGCAAGAAGCCCATCTACATGACGCTGCGCAAGCGCATCGACGAGCACATCGCGGGGCCGCTCGCGGCCATCGCCGCCGATCTCGAGCCCAGCAACCGGCCCGGCTACGCGCTGCTGATGCACCGCGCGCACGAGCTGGCGGCGGTGCTGGCCGAGGGGGAGCGGGTCATCGGTCAGAAGGGGCCGGACCGCGTGGTGGTGGGCAACCAGGGGCGGCCGAAGATGAGCCCCGAGGAGGCCGACGTCATGCTGCGCATCGACGCGGCGCTCAAGGGCCTCATCTCGGTGCGGGATCGCAGCCAGGCCGCCTGACGCGGTCAGCGTCGGCGAACGGGCGCGCCGCGGCGCTCAGATCTTGTTCAGGTTCCAGTCGTAGGGCTTGAAGTCCACCGTCTTGGCCTTCTCGAGGGCCGCCTTGCGGTCGGCCTCGAGGTACTTCAGCAGATAAGCCTTCGGGCCGCCCGCCGACTCGAAGTCCGCGGCGTACCACTTGAAGATCTCCGACAGCCGGACGGTGTCCTTGCCGGGCTCGATCTCGTTGCGCTGCGCGTCGTTGGCGAAGGCGCGCATGACCTGATCGAGCTGGGCGTCGAGCTGGGCCCCCGTGAACGCGAAGTCCACCAGCGGCGGGCACGAGATGCTGGCGCAGTTGAGCGCGGCGTGGATGCGCGGATCCTTGAAGCGCGGGCGGATGATCTCGTTCTCCACGTCGTTGAGCGCGTACTTCTCGCCGCCGATCACCTTGTCCTTGTTCTTGAAGAAGGCGAAGTCCGGGTAGACGTTCGAGACGCTGGTGATGCCCGGCCAGTGGGCGACGACCGCCGCGACGGTGTGCGCGTTGTAGGCGTTGATCCAGAACGCGAGGCGATCCTTGGCGTCCTTGATGCTCGCCGGATCGGTCTTCTCGATGGTCGCGAGGTAGGCCTTCAGGCCGGGATCGGCGGCGAAGCCCGCGTAGTCGACCTTCTCGCCCTTCACGTACTTCTTCAGCAGGGCGTCCCAGGGGGCGTGATCGATGGCGTCGGTGGGCTGGGAGGCAGGGCCGGCGGCGGGCGAGAGCAGGGCGATGGCCAAAGCGAGGATGGTCGACATCTCAGGTTCCCTCCAAGGTTCGTTTCGTCGGTCCAGAACGCGCGCGCGGACCGGACGTTACCGATCCGATCCGCGGCACCAGGGCGCCGGCCCGCGGGGGACGGCGCCGCGTCAAAGGGGGCCGTCGCGCCGCAGGGCGACGCGCAGCGAGACGAAGGTGAGGCCTTCGCCTTCAAAGGGGTCCGGCCCGAAGGCCCAGGCGCGCCCCACCTGCAGCCCCAGCCACCACAGGGGTCGCTCGGGCAGGGGGGCGAGGGGCAGGTCGAAGCCGCCGGCGAGCTCCCAGCTCAGATCCGCGGCGTCGTCCCCGGCCGCGTCGCGGCCCACGAACCCGCCGGCGCCGACGCGTACGTAGAAGGACGCCAGGGTCGCCGCGAGGGTGTCGTTGCCCAGCAGGAAGAGGAACAGCGGGTGCACGTGCAGGCCGGCCTGCAGGCCGTGCGTGCGTGGCCCGTCGCCGATGTCGGCGTAGCGATAGCCCAGCTCGACGTCCGCCAGGTGCAGCACCGTCGACGCGCGGGCCGACACGTCGAAGGTCACGCCGGGACCGGCGGACGCGAAGGCCGGTCCGGCGCCCACCTGCAGGGCCTGGAACTCGCCGGTGTAGGTCGGCGCGGGGGCCGCCGCCGCCGGCGCCGCCAGCAGCAGAGGGAGGGGCAGGGGCAGGGGCAGGGCCAGCACGCGGCCGGTCAGATGTTCGCTTCGAGCGCGCTGACGGTGTCGCGCGCGAACACCAGCACCTGCCCGGGGGGCGCCCGATCGTCGAGGTGCAGCACGAGCTGATACTCCTCGCCGACCTTCAGCGTCACGAACGCTCCGGTGGCGCCGCGCAGCGACACCTGATGGATGGGGCCCCGGCCCGCGGCCGACTCCGCCGTCGACAGCCGGCGCAGGGCGATGCCGCCGTACGCCGCGCACAGCCGCAGGAGGTCCCGCGCGCTCGGCGGCTCGAGCGCGATCTCCTCGCCGTCCAGATCGGTGAAGGCCGCGCCGCGCACCGAGGGGCAGCGCTGCATCAGGTCGTCGAGGGCCTGGGCGAAGGGCATCCGAACCTCAC
>JAUHXL010000066.1 GCA_030426945.1 bacterium | reverse complement strand
CATCGGCCCCTACCACGACCGCCCCCGCCTGCGCGGCGTCAGCCACCAGTGGACCTTCTTCGCGGGCCTCGGCCTGGCGGCGGCGCTGTTGTTCATCGCGCCGCCGGGCCGGCCGCGCGTCGCCGCCTTGGTGTACGGCCTCAGCTTCCTGGCCCTGTTCGGCGTCAGCGCCCTGCTGCACCGCCGCCGCTGGGAGGCGCGCGGGCACGCCCGCATGCGCCGGCTGGACCACTCGGTCATCTATCTCAAGATCGCCGGCACCAGCACGCCGGTGGCCCTGCTGGCCCTCAGCTCCGCCGAGGCCGCCGCCCTGCTGGCGCTGGTGTGGGTGGGGGCCGCGGCCGGCGTCCTGCAGTCCATCGCGCTGCCCAACGTGCCGCGCGGCGTGCGGGCCGCCTTCTACGTCGCCCTCGGCTGGTGCGTGATGGCCGAGTGGCCGACGCTGCGCGCCGGCCTCAGCCCCCTCGAGTTCGGCCTGCTGGCCGCCGGCGGCGCCCTCTACACCCTGGGCGCCCTGGTCTACGCGTTCCGCCGCCCGGATCCCCTGCCCGACGTCTTCGGCTTCCACGAGGTGTTCCACCTGCTGGTCGTGGCCGCCGCTGGCTGCCACGCCGCGATGGTGATCGCCCTGCTCAGCCAGGCTTGACCCACCGCAGCCGGTGCACGTCCACCGGCGCGGCCACGCCCTTCACCTGCATCGCGCCCACCGGCTCGAGCGGCGCTTCACGACCGCGCGCACCGCTCAGGCGTCTCGCCCGCATGGTGTCGCAGCGCGCGGACCGTTTCTGCTGACCCTGCGAGAGTCCGGCCGTCATGGCGGGGCGTACGTTGGACCAACCGGTCCGGCTCACAGCCCTCGGGGCGCCGGCTCAGCGCCGCGCGGCCAGCCAGGCGACCAGGTCGTCGGCGCCGCCGAGGTGCTTGCCGTCGACGAACACCTGCGGCGTCGTCTGCTGCGGCGACAGGGCGCGCAGCCGGTTGGGCGTCGCGGCCAGCTCGTCGTAGGCCAGGCCGGCCTCGGCCAGCGCCTTCTTCGCCCGCGTGCAGTGCCCGCAGCCCGGCTTGGTGAACAGCAGGATGGCCGGCGGCGGCGCGGCGTCGGGCGCGATGTGGCCCAGCATGGTGTCCGCGTCGCTGACGTGGAAGGGATCGCCGGGCTCGTCGGGCTCGACGAACATCTTCTCGACGACGCCGTCGCGCACCAGCATCGAGTAGCGCCACGAGCGCTTGCCGAAGCCCAGGTCGCTCTTGTCGACCAGCATGCCCATCTGCTCGGTGAACGCGCCGTTGCCGTCGGGCACGAAGGTGATGTGGTCGGCGTGCTGGTCGGCCTGCCAGGCCTCCATCACGAAGCCGTCGTTGACCGAGATGCAGACGATGTCGTCGACGCCGTGGGCGGCGAAGACGGGCGCCAGCTCGTCGTAGCGCGGCACGTGCGACGACGAGCAGGTCGGCGTGTAGGCCCCGGGCAGCGAGAACACCACCACGGTCTTGCCGGCGAAGAGATCGGCGGTGGTGTACTGCAGCCACTCACCGTCCTTGCGGGCCTTGAAGGTCACCTCGGGCACGCGCTGGCCCTCACGGTTCTCGAACATCGGTCACTCCTGCGGTTTGGCGGGCGGGGACGCCCATCGGGTTCGGGGCCCACCATGAGCACGGTGCGTGCCAGCGCACAACCCTCGATTCCTCGGTGCGGCGCGCGCCCGTGCGACGCCATTTCGTTCAAACTGCAACGACATATCGTCGTCGCACCGACCACGCGTCACTTCAGCCCGTGCTTCTTCAGCTTGCTCTGCAGCGTCGTGGGCTTCAGCCCCAGCAGCTCGGCGGCGCCACCCTCACCGTAGATGCGGCCCTCGGCCCGCGCGAGCGCGGCCTCGAGGTGCCGGCGCTCGTTGTCGGCGAAGGACACGAAGCGCCCGCTGGCCGGCTGCGCCCGGGGCGCCGCGGCGTCGACCACCGGCGCCACGCCGAAGTCGTCGGGCCCCAGCTCGCCCCGTGGGCACACGATG
Organism: bacterium; assembly: GCA_030426945.1. Classification (GTDB taxonomy): domain Bacteria; phylum Myxococcota_A; class Bradymonadia; order UBA7976; family UBA1532; genus JACKDN01. The sequence goes on along the minus strand of JAUHXL010000066.1, from coordinate 18,924 downwards.
GTCGCGCGCTCGACGGCGTTGACCAGCTCGCGCACGTTGCCCGGCCAGGGCCGCCGGCGCAGGGCCTCGACGGCGGCGGGGCCGAGGCGCCACGGCCCGCGGTGCGCGCCCGTCCGTCGCGCGAGCAGCGCCTCGGCGATCATCGGCACGTCCTCGAGCCGCGCGCGCAGGGGCGGCACGGTCAGGGGGAAGACGGCCAGGCGGTAGTACAGATCCTCGCGGAAGCGCCCGGCCTGCACGGCCTGCTCGAGATCCACGTGGGTGGCGGCGACCACGCGCACGTCGACCTTCACCGTGCGATCCGAGCCCACCGGCTCGAAGGTGCCCTCCTGCAGCACCCGCAGCAGCCGCGCCTGCGCGCCCGGCGCCATGTCGCCGATCTCGTCGAGCAGCAGCGTGCCCCCGTTGGCCGCCATGAAGCGCCCCGGCCGATCGCGCGTGGCGCCGCTGAACGCCCCCTTCACGTGCCCGAACAGCTCGCTCTCGACCAGATCGGGCGGCAGCGCGGCGCTGTTGAGCGTGACGAAGGGGCCCTCGGCGCGCCGGCTCCAGGCGTGCAGCGCGCGGGCGAGCAGCTCCTTGCCGGTGCCCGTCTCGCCGCGCACCAGCACCGGCGTGTCCGTGGCCGCCACCAGCCGCGCCAGGCGCAGCAGCTCGGCCATCGCCGGCGCGCGCGTGCCCTCGAGCAGGCGCACGGCGTCCGTGGGGCCGGCCTCGGCCTGCAGCACCCGCGAGCGCTCCTCGGCCTGCCGTCGCACGCGATCGAGCAGGGCCGCCTGCTCGGCGAACAGCATGGCCAGCGAGACGATCTGCCCGTACACGCCGGCCAGCATCAGGGTCTCGTCGGGATAGACGTGGCAGACGGCGCGATCGAAGGTGATCAGGCCCAACGTGCGGTCCCCCGAGTACAGGGGCACCACCATGCAGCTGTGGCCGGGCGGCAGGTCGAGGATGCCGTCGTAGGGATCGCCCTCGTCGCTCTGGTGGTGGTGCGCCTCGAGGGCCACCGGGCGCCGCGTCGCGAGGGCGCGCCGCACCGTCGGGAAGCGGCGCAGATCCAGCGTGTGCGCGGCGACGCGGGCGTCGGCCAGGGGGCCGTCGGTGGCGCGCACGGCGGCGCGGTCGCCCTCGATGACGTAGACCGCCGCCAGGTCGTAGGGCACCACCGGACGCAGCGACGCGAGCGCCAGCCGCAGCACGTCGTCGAGGCGGGTGGGGTGCGCGGCGAGCTCGGCGAGCGCGCGCAGATCGCGGGTCGTGTCCACCAGATCGGTCATGGGCTCGTCCTCCCGCCGGCAGGACGCCACAGGACGCCCTGGCGTCGCAACGAAGTTTCGTCGACGCGGCGGCGCGCGCACGGGGATGCGCCGCTCGGCCGACTTCGCGTACGTTGGGCGCGGGGGGCTCCGGGGAGGTGGACGTTGCGCACAGGTCGAATGGCGGCCGTCGGGTGGGTGCTGTGTCTCCTCGCCGGCTGCGAGCCGCCGCCCGCTGACGCGCTCGTCGCCGACGCGGCGGCGGATCTCGACCGCGGCGCGCCCGACGCGCGCGCGCCGCGCCCGGACGCGGCCCCGCCCCCCACCGACGACTTCGGCGAGGCCTGCACGGCGTCGACCGACTGCCGCAGCGGCTTCTGCGTCGTCACCGACGATGACCCGCCGCGCGCGTGTACCCGCGCCTGCGGCGACGACACCGACTGCCCCGCCGGCTGGCTGTGCCGCCAGGTCACCAACGCCGAGGCCGACGTCACCTTCATCTGCGTCCCGCGCGAGACGCCCTGCGGCGGCGCCGATCTGCAGACCGATCCCGCGCACTGCGGCGCCTGCGGCCGCACCTGCGAGCGCCCCGGCGCCCAACCCCGCTGCGTGGACGGCGCGTGCGCCGACGGGCCCTGCCTCGCTGGCCTGCACGACCTCGACGGCGACGCCACCAACGGCTGCGAGTACCCCTGCACCCTCACCCTGGGCGGCGACGAGGCCTGCGACACCATCGACAACGACTGCGACGGGCGCGTCGACGAGGGCGTCGACCTGCGCACCGACGCCGCCCACTGCGGCGCCTGCAACCGGCCCTGCGCGCCCACCAACGCGCAGGGCGCGTGCGTCGACGGCGACTGCGCCGTCGCCGCCTGCGCGCCCGGCTTCGAGGACGCCGACGGCGATCCCGCCAACGGCTGCGAGCAGACGCGGTGCCGACCCGACGACACCCCCGAGCGGTGCGATGGCACCGACGACGACTGCGATGGCACCGTCGACGAGGGCTTCGACCTCCAGACCGATCCCGCCCACTGCGGCGCCTGCGCCGCGGCCTGCGCGCCCCCGAACGCGGACGGCGTCTGCTCGGCCGGCGTCTGCTCGGTGGCCGCCTGCGCGGCGGGCCACGTCGATCTCGACGGGCGCGCCGAGAACGGCTGTGAGTACGCCTGCGCGCCCGTCGCGGCCAACGACGCCACCTGCGATGGGCGCGACGACGACTGCGACGGCGCCACCGACGAGGAGGTCGATCTCGGCGCCGATCCGGCCCACTGCGGGGCCTGCGGCGCCACCTGCGTGCGCGCCGCCGCCACCACCGCGTGTCGCGAGGGGCGCTGCGTCCTGCTCGCCTGCGACGACGGGCACCGCGACGAGGACGGCGATCCGGACAACGGCTGCGAGGTCGGCTGCGTCCCGATCGCCGAGCAGTGCAACGCGACCGACGACGACTGCGATGGGGCCATCGACGAGGACTTCGACCTCGCGGGGGATCCCGACCACTGCGGCGCCTGCGGCGCCGCCTGCGCCTTCTCCGCCGCCGCGGCGGTGTGCGTCGACGGCGCCTGTCGGCTCGGGCCCTGCGCGCCCGGCGCGGTCGACCTCGACGGCGATCCGGACAACGGCTGCGAGTACCTCTGCGTGCCGACCCTGGGCGGGGACGAGGCCTGCGACACCATCGACAACGACTGTGATGGGGCGGTCGACGAGGCCTTCGACCTCGCGCGCGACGTCGACCACTGCGGGGCGTGCGGAGCGCGCTGCGCGCCGCCCAACGCGGTCGGGGCCTGCGTCGATGGCGCCTGCACGGTCGACCTGTGCCGGGGCACCTTCCGCGACACGGACGGCGCGCCCGACAACGGCTGCGAGGACGGCTGCACGCCGTCCAACGGCGGCGTCGAGGTGTGCGACGGCGTCGACGACGACTGCGACCGCGCGGTCGACGAGGGCTTCGACCTGCAGACCGACGACGACCACTGCGGGGGCTGCGGTCGGGCCTGCGCGCCGGCCGACGCCCTCGGCCTCTGCGTCGCCGGCGCCTGCACGGTCGCCGCGTGCGCCCCGGGCTTCGTCGATCTCGACGGCCTGCCCGCCAACGGCTGCGAGTACGCCTGCGAGGTCGCCGGCGACGAGGTGTGCAACGACGCGGACGACGACTGCGATGGCCGCACCGACGAGGGCTTCGACCTGCAGCGCGACCCCTCGCACTGCGGCGCCTGCGACACCCCCTGCGCCTTCGACCAGGCCGACGCCGCCTGCCAGGCTGGGCGCTGCGTGCTGACGCTGTGTCGGGGCGGCTTCGTGAACCTCGACGGCGATCCCACCAACGGCTGCGAGTGCGCGGTCGCGCCCGAGTCCTGCAACGACGCCGACGACGACTGCGATGGCCGCACCGACGAGGGCTTCGACCTCGTCGGTGACCCCGCCCACTGCGGCGCCTGCGGCCGCGTCTGCGACCTGCCCGACGCGACCGCCGCCTGCGTCAACCGCCAGTGCCGCGTCGACGGCTGCACCGGCGGCCGCGTCGACCTCGACGGCGATCCCGCCAACGGCTGTGAGTGCCGCCCGGCGCCCGAGTCCTGCAACGACGCCGACGACGACTGCGATGGCCGCGTCGACGAGGGCTTCGACCTCGTCAGCGATCCCGCCCACTGCGGCGCCTGCGGCCGCGTCTGCGACCTGCCCGACGCGACCGCCGCCTGCGTCAACCGCCAGTGCCGCGTCGACGGCTGCACCGGCGGCCGCGTCGACCTCGACGGCGATCCCGCCAACGGCTGCGAATGCGCGCCCACCCCCGAGACCTGCGACGCCGCCGACGAGGACTGTGATGGCCGCACCGACGAGGGCTTCGACCTGCAGGGCGACCCGTCGAACTGCGGCGCCTGCGGCCGCGTCTGCGACCTGCCCAGCGCGACCGCGATCTGCGTCACGGGCCAGTGCCGCGTCGACGCCTGCACCGGCGGCCGCGTGGATCTCGACCAGGAACCCGCCAACGGCTGTGAGTGCCAGCCGGCCCCCGAGACCTGCGACGCCGCCGACGACGACTGCGATGGCCGCGTGGACGAGGGCTTCGACCTGCAGGGCGATCCCGCGCACTGCGGTGCCTGCGGTCGCGTCTGCGACCTGCCCCGAGCCGTGGCGGGCTGCGCGCTGGGCGCCTGCACCGTCGAGGACTGCGCCGACGGCTTCCTCGACGCCGACGGCGAGCCGGCCAACGGCTGCGAGCTCGACTGCACGCAGGGCCCAGCGCCCGGCTGCCCGGTCGAGGTCCCCTATCCCGGCACCTACGACCTCGCGCCTGCCATCGGCTACACCTGCGTCGACGTCTTCATCGGCGAGACGGCCTACAGCCTGTCCATGGACGCCGTCACCCTGGCGCTGGCCGGCATGGATCTCACCGCGGCGGGTGCGCCGACCGCTTTGCGTCAGTCCCCCGCGCCGAGCGACGGCACCTTCCGCCTCACCGGCACCATCCCCGGCGGCCCCCTCGGCTGCACCGAGGACTACACGCTCGTCGGCGCGTTCGACGACGCCGACGCGTGGAGCGGCGTGCTCGAGCTGCGCTTCCGCGGCGACGCATGCGGCTTCACCACCTGCACCGCCCGCGACTTCGTCGTCACCGGGACGCGGCGCGAGTAGGGGTCAGGCGCCGCGCCACCGCCAGCCGCGCTCGCGGCCGAAGTGGGTGCACTCGAAGGGCACCGCCACGCCGCGGTGCGGCGCCCACTTGGACACCGCCCCGGTCACGCCGCCGAGCTGCTTGCCGCTGCGCAGCCCGAGCAGCGCCTTGGCCTCACTGGCCGTCAGCGCGCCGCGCGCCTCGAGCAGGTCGAGGAACCGCCGCGACCGCGCCGGCAGCGCGTCGGCGAAGGCCCGGTAGGCGGCGCTGGTGGGTCGCGGCGTCGGCGGGGGTGCCTCGGCCAGCGGCGCCGCGCCGCCGGGCTGCGCGCCGTGCAGCGCCATCGCCAGCGCCGCCGCCGCGCGGGCCACCGCCGGGTGACGCAGGGTTTCGATCGGGACCGTGATCTGGAGCGCCATCGCCGCCTCCTGGGTGGTGGATGGCGTTCCGACCGCCGCGCGACGGTGAAGTCACATCGAGCGGTGGCGGCGGGTGCGACGGGGAGGTGGGTGAGGTGGGTGCGACGCGCGCGCGGGTGCCGCCCGTCAGGCCGGCCAGCGCCAGCGCTTGCCTTCGGGGGTCCGCTCGTCCTCGAAGGGGCGCTCGATGCCCAGATCGCGGCCGATGCGCTTGATCGGCTCGAGCACGGCGCCCAGCTGGCGCGAACGCTCGAAGCCGAAGAGCTCCAGGGCCTCGGGCGTGGTCATCGAGCCCTGGGCGCGCAGGGCCCGCATGAAGCGCGCCGCGCTCTCGGGCAGCGCGTCGAGGAAGCTGTCGATGTTGGTCGGCCGCAGGATGCGCTTCTCCGGCGGCGCCACGTCGCGGGCCGGGCGGCGGCGGATCGGCGCCGGGGCGCTCGCGGGCTCGGCGTTCGCCGTGTCCTTGGGCCCGGTCCAGCGCCAGGCGCGCTCCCCGTTGAGCGTGATCGTCTCGTAGGGGATCTCGAGGCCCCGCCGGGGCGCCCACTTCGCGATGGCCCCGGTCACCCCGCCGAGCTGCTTACCGCTCGAGAGCTCCAGCGCGTCGATGGCACGTGATCGCGTCACCGTCTCTTCCCGCTGCACCAGGTTCATGAAACGCTGGGACCGGAGGGGCAGCGCAGCGACGAAGTCCTCGAAGGACATCGGCTTGATCTCGGCCGGATCCGGGCCGTTGGACGCCGCGCGCGTCGCCGCCGGCGCCGGCGGGGTGGGTGCCTTGACCTTGGCCGCGGGACGCACGGGCGCAGGCTCCGCGCGCTCCGGCGCAGGCTCCGCCAGCCGAGGCGCCGCCGACTCGAGCGGCGCCGGCGCCGACACCGGCGCGGGCAGCGGCGCCGGGGCGCTCGCGGCGGCCACGGGCGCGGGCAGGTTCGCGCCACCCAGCGCCGCGGAGAGCGCACGCATCAGGTCGGCCACGGCCGCCGCCACGTTGGGCTGACGAAGGGTCTCGAGGTCGATGTCGAAGGTGATTCCCATGGTGCTCCTGCTTTCGGTGCGGAACGGTGTACGAAACGAGCCTGACCCCGTCAAGGGTGTCGGACCCGCCTCGGATGCAAGATGGGGACCGGGGGTTTCTGATTCGTGCCCGATGCCTGCTTCGAACGCTCGCCCACCCCCCGCGGAGCGCGCCTGCCCAGCGCGCCCAGCGAGCGAGCGGGCGCCCACGCCGCCGCCGCCACCGCCGCCGCCGCGGTCCCGCCGCAGGGGCGGTCGCGGCCGCCGCGATCAGAAGCCGTGCACGCGATCGACGCCGATCTCGCGCCCGGCGGCGTGGCACACCCCGCAAGCCTCCTGGCCGCCCGGCGCGGTCTCGAGCGCCGCGTGCGCCTTCGCCGCGTCCGAGTCGTGGCAGCTGGTGCACGCGGCGGTGCTCGGCGCCTGCCACGAGTCGTTCACGTGGCACGCGCTGCAGTCGTTCAGCGCGCCGGGGTACACGACCTCGCCGTAATCGTGCGGCGTGCCGCCGAAGCCGTAGATGATCGCGGGATCCTGCAGGTGCTCGCCCGCGTGGATACGGTGCACCATCGGCCCGAAGCTGATCGAGGCCGGCGCGCCGGCCTCGGGGGGCCGCACCACCGCGTCGGTGGCGGTGTCATTGTGGCACGTGACGCAGTACTGGATTTCATTGCGGAACGTGCCGTGCAGCGCCAGGTCGCCATGGCAGTTGTTGCAGAGCGCCTTGTCGACGTAGGTCGGCGGCGCGACGCCCTCACCCCCGCCGATGGCCGCGTACACGACCGGGTTGCCCCCGTTCTCGCGCCCGATCGAGTCGGCGCGCTCGGCCCCGTACGGCAGGTAGCGGTAGCCCGCCATGCCGACCGCGACGCTGCCTTCTGCGTCGGCGGGCACGGTCACCGTGAGGTCGACGCAGTGGCCTTCACCCTCGGCCACCGCGACGAGGTGAACGTTGCGCATCGTCTCGGACCAGGCGATGCCGCTGGTCGGGCCGGCGAGGGTGATCTCCGACGAGTCGAGCAGCGCCAGGTCGACGGCCGCGCCCGCGTCGTTCGTCGCGGTGAAGCAGACGCGCGGCGCCGATCCCGGCGCGACGTTGGTGACCTCGACGATCTCGAAGGCGAGCCCCACCCGGTTCAACGCCGGATCGAGCACCGGATCGCGGTGCGCGTCGATGACCGCGGCCGGGCTGCCCTGCGCGCGGTGACAGTTCGAGCACGAGCCGTCCGGCTGGGCCCCGGCGGTGTGACGCACGAAGCCCGCGGGGATGTCCGCGGTGAACGACGTGCGGTCGTGGCACGACGCGCACGCGGCCAGCTCGGCCACCTGCCACCGGTTGGGCTCGGCGCCGGCGTGGCAGGCGGTGCAGTCGGTGACCGGGCGCGGGAAGACCACGTCGCTGAAGTCGTGCACCGAGTTGCGGAACCCGATGATCTGGTAGGGCTCGCCGGCCTGGACGCTGGGCAGGATGGGGCCCGCGTGGATCTTGTGGATCATGACCTGGAAGTCGACGGTGTTGCCGGACTCCGGGTCGATGGTCTGCTCGGTGTGGCAGGTCAGGCAGCTCGCCACCTCGGTCCACCGGCCGCCGTGGCCCCCGAGACCCTGGTGGCAATTGTTGCAAGTGGCCGTCGCGGTGTAGGGACGAATCGTGACATCGTCGGCGCCGGGATCGGCGGGCACGAAGTCGAGCACCGCCGTCGCGCCGACGCTGCCGCCGTCCTCGAGCGTGCGCCGGCCGCCGATCGCCAGCCGGTGGTTGGCGTCGAGGTTCGCGTCGTCGGGCACCGTCGCGCCGAAGGTGTACAGGTAGCCACCGAAGTCCACCTCCTCGAGCGTTCCGCCCGAGTCGCTGGTCGCCTGCGTCACCGTGTTGCCACCGCCGGTGGCCTCGCGGGTGATGTAGCTGAGCAGCGAGCCGCCCTCGGTCTGCCAGGCCAGGGTGAAGGCGAGGCTGACCGCGCCCTGCGTGTAGAAGCCCTCGGCGTCGATGGGCTTGCCTTCGCCGTCGGACAGGGTGAACAGCACCGTCGGGTGGCCCTCGGCGTCGATGTCCGCGCCCTCGATGGTGATCTGCAGCTCCTCGTCGGTGAAGAGCGCCGCGCGGCCATCGGCCCCGTCGCGCCCCTGGTCACCTCGGTCGCCCTGGGGCCCGGCCGGCCCCGCCGGTCCCGCCGGCCCGGGCGCGCCGGGCGCGCCGTCCTGACCGTCGGCGCCGTCCTGACCGTCCGCGCCGTCCTCGCCATCCGCGCCGTCCCGTCCGGCGGGTCCGGCGGGTCCGTCGGCGCCAGCGGGGCCGCGGTCGCCGGCCGGCCCGTCCGGTCCCTCCGGCCCCTCGGGGCCGGCCGCCCCGGCCGGGCCCTCGGACCCGGCCGGACCCGACTCGCCCTGGGGGCCATCCGCGCCGGCGGGGCCCTCGGGCCCTTCGCACGCCCAAGCGCCGAGCGCGACACACAGGGCCGTCAACTTCAGCAGGCTCCTCATCGCCTCAGCTCTCCTCTCAGCGGAAGACGTGGCAGCCCTTGCACTCGGCCGCCCCCTTCGCTTCCTTCGGGTGATCTTTGATGGCATCCGGCTTCTCGTGGCACGCCACGCACGCGGCGCGACCGCCGACCTGCACGTCGTGGGGCGTGTGGCAGTCGAGGCAGCCCCCGTGATCGGCCACCTCGTGCAGCCCCTTCGTCCGGATGTCGCGGTGGCAGTCGCCGCAGGTGTCGGGGGCGGCGGCGCGCCGCACGGCGTGCCTCTCCCCGCCGTGGCAGCTCGCGCAGTCGCGATGCTCCTTCGTCTTGGCCTTGCGCACCGCGCTGGCCTCGCTCGCGTGGCAGTCGCTGCACGCCTTGGCCTGGTTCTCGCGGTGCGGCTGGTGGCAGTTGCCGCAGGCCCGGTGCTCCGCGGCCCGCACCCGCTCGGCGCCGCCGGCGGCCATCACCTGCTGCACCTCCTGGTGGCAGTCCCCGCAGGCCTGCGCGGGCGGCCGCGGCTTCGCGTCGTGCCAGGCGTGGCAGTTCGTGCAGGTGCGGTGATCCGCGGGCTGCTGCGCCACGCGCTGCGTCTCGGTCTCGTGACACTGCGCGCAGGGCGCGTCCATCGCCACCTGGGGGCGGTGCGCCGCGTGGCACTTGCCGCAGTCGAGGTGCTCCCGGGGCGCCCCGACGCCGGCCTTCACGATGTCGGCGTGGCAGGTATCGCAGGCGCCGCTGCGCGCCGACACCTGCCCGTGCTGCGCGTGGCAGTTCTGGCACCGCTGGTGCTCGCGGGGCGCGGCCGCGACCTCCGCTCGCTCGTCGCGGTGGCAGCGGGCGCAGGTGGACGCCTGCGTCGGATCGTGCACCTGGTGGCAGCTCTGGCACTGGCGGTGCGCCGTGGTCTCGGCCCGGCGCACCTTGGCGGCGAGCGCCTCGTGACAGTCGCCGCACTTGGGCGCGTCGGGCTTCTCGGCGTCGTGCGGATCGTGGCAGGCGTCGCAGGTCTGATGCTCCACCACCGGGGTCGCCGCGATGATCGTCTCGGTCTCGCGGTGGCAGTCGGCGCAGATCTCGGCCGGCGCGCTGTCGGGTGCGTGCGGCAGGTGGCAGTCGGTGCAGGCGTGGTGATCGCGCACCGGCAGTCGCTCGGCCTTGTCCTCGTGGCAGTCGCGGCAGCGCGGATCGATCTCGGGCGGCGCGTGCGGGACGTGGCACGCCGTGCAGTCCTGATGAGCCTCGGGCGGCTCGACGAGGGGCTCGGCCTGCGCCTCGTGGCACCCGCCGCAGGCCACCGCCCGCCCCTCGCGCTGGGGCCCGAAGGCGCCCGCCGCCAGGGCGTCGACCGGATCGTGCACCGGGTGACACTCACCGCACTCGAAGCCGCCGTGCCACGCGACGTCGAGCTTCAGCGGGCTCTCCTTCGCGTCGAAGTGACAGCGACCGCAATCCTCCATCGTCGGGATCAGCGTGTCCGACTTGGTGCCGAGGTAGTTGTGACAGCTGGTGCAGTGCTGGCGCTGCATCGCCGACAGGCCCACCACCTGGTTGGCGTGGCACTTGGCGCACATCTCGTCGGTGGGCACGAACTGGTGCACCTCGGGCGCGTGGCAGGTCACGCACTCGATCTTGTGCTCCCCCCAGTGGATCTTGTGCCCCGCCGTCTCGCCGATTTGCTTCCACTTCGCGTCGTTCGACAGGTGGCAGCCGCCGCAGATGGTCGCCGGCACCTCGGCGTGCTTCACCACCTCGGTGGGCCCCTGGGTCACCGTCACCCACAGCTGGTGCAGGTTGCTCTGGATGTCGCCCGGGTGACAGGTGTGGCAGTTCACGTCCCGGTGGCCGCTCTGCTGCCAGCGGCCGAAGGCGTCGTCCATCAGGTGGCAGCTGGTGCAGAAGTTGGGGTCGTTCTGCGTGTAGTCCCACATGCGGAAGGCGCCGTAGCCGCCGCCCGCCGCCAGCACGAGGGCGACCACGATGATGGTGGTCTTGTGGCGATCCCAGAGCGCCTTCAGCGCGTTCAAAGCCCGCCTCCATGACAGCGGCTGCACGGCTGGTCCTGCCGTGGGTTCCCCGCCGGGCGTCGCCCGCTGTGGGGCGATCCGCCGGGCCGTCCGGGGGCGTGGCAAGTGACGCACAGGTCGCCGCCCGGGCCGGCGTGGCAGCTGGCGCAGGCGAGCACGTCACGCCTCGCTTCGACGGCGTGGGTGTTGGCGCCGGGACCCGGGGTGGCCCAGCCGGCCGGGTGGGGCGACAGCCCACCCGGGCCGCGGCCAGCCGCCGTGTGGCAGCTCGCGCAGCTGTTCTCGGTGTGGCAGCTCAAGCACAGCGGCCCCTCGATGCGCGCCTCCCAAGCGTGGCGCTCGAGGTAGTTCGGCCGATGCACGAAGCCGCGATCCGGTCGATCCGGCCAGGCCTGCGCCGCCGCGAAGGGCGCGCGGTTCGAGTGGCAGTCGGCGCAGAAGGACTGGCTGTGGCACTGAGCGCAGCGGGCCACGCCGATCTCCAGCGTCTCGGCCGCGTGGCGCCGCAGGAAGTCGCCCCCGTGCGCTTGGTGCGTCACCGGCTGCAGCGGGTAGTTGATCAGGTCGACGTGGCACGTATCGCAGCGCAGATCGTCCAGCCAGCCCTGGTGGCACTGGGCGCAGTCGTCCATCGTCGGGATGGCGCCGACGCGGGCCGACGACCGGCGCGCCGCGTCGCGGTGGCACCGCACGCAGTCGCCGCCCACCCGCTCGAGGTGCGCCTTGTGATCGAAGTTCAGGCTCTCCTTCAGGCTGCCCAACGCGACCTCGGCCTCCTCTTCCATGTGGCAACTCAGACAATCACGCTTGTCGGCCTCGCCGGGGTGCACGTCCTCGTGACAGCCCACGCAGACCTCGTTGGTCGGCAGATGCAATCCGTCCGTCTCGCCCACGCCGACGTGGCAGCGCGTGCAGTTCACGCCGGCCAGCACGTGCTCCAGGTGCCCCACGTGGGGTCGCGCCGGCGCCTTGGGCTCCTCGTGGCAGCCCACCACCAGCAACAGCAGAAAGGGCGGCACCAGCAACTTCACCGCCGGGCGCTTCTCCGTCCGCCGGCTCACGGGCCACCTCCCCAGCGGACCGGTGCGCCGAAGGCGCGCTCGAGCAACACCAGCCCACCGAGGCGCTCGGGCCAGCGCGGCGTGTGCGCCGCCTCGACGGCGCCGTAGGCGAACCAACCCTCGAAGGGCTCGAAGCCCAGGCCCCCACGGGCCAGCGCGGCCGGCTCCCCGTCGACGTCCAGATCACCCATCGTCTCGATCGTGCCGAAGAGCGAGCGCCACAGGGGCCAGCGCGTGGCCAGGCGCGCGGTGCCCGACCGACCGACCCGGTCGAGCCGCAGCGTGCCCTCGGCGATCACCGTGGCCCCCGCGACGGGATAGAAGTCGGCGCCGCCGCGCACGCGCGTCCCGCCGACGCGGTCCTCGCTGTACACCGCCGCCGCGTCCAACCGCAGCCGCACCCAGGACACCGCCAGCCACTCGACGAGGCCGCCGAACTCGTCGCGCAGATCCTCGACGAACACCGCCAGCAGCTCGTCGGGCTCGAGCAGCAGATCCACCCGCGTGTGCCGCGCGTAGCCGCGCAGCCAGAGGGCCTCGGTGGGCCGCACGGTCAGCTCGAGGCGCGCGTCGACCACCGCGCGCGCGCCCACGTCGGCGGTGGCCGCGGCCACCCCGCGGACCAGCGCGCCGGCGTCGTAGGCCCCGGTGGCGGTCCAGCGCGTGCGCATCGCCGCCTCGTCGGGGATCGCGTGGACGACGCCCAACGAGAAGCGGGTGGAGTCGATGGGCTCGAAGCGCGCCTCGCCGCCGAAGGTGGGCGTGTCGCCGTAGGGCTCGCGCGGCTCGAGGCCGCCGACGCCCGCGCGGGCGCTGACCTCGAGGCGCTCGTCGAGGTGGACCGTGGCCGTCGCGCCGTCGAGCGCGTCCAGCCGCTGCCCGCCGATGGGCGTCCACTGCCGCCCCAGGGTCAGCTCCACCGCGCCGAAGTCGCGCGCGAGCAGCAGCGTGGTCACGTCACCGCTCAGGGCGTCCTCGGCGAAGCTGGCCGAGCCGGGCGCGTGGGCGATCCAGCCGCTGGCCTCGGCGTCCCACTCGCCCCGCGCCACCACGCGGAAGCTGCCGAGGGCGGCGGGCTCGATGCGGCCGTCGGGATCCGGCACGGTCGAGGGGTCGAGGCGCAGGTAGATGCGGCTGCGCGCCGAGACGCGGGCTTCGCGCGTCGGCTCCGGCTCGGGCGCCGGCGCGGGATCGGCCCAGGCCGTCCCAGGCGCCGCGATCGCCGCGGTCAACAGCAGGGTCGCGCGCCTCATCGGAAGGTCACCTCGCCGTCCACGTGCAGGCGCGGGCGGGTGATGACGCCGTCGACGTCGATGACCCCCCCGTGACACAGGACACAGTTCTGCGGCGGATGCTCCGGCGGCGGCACCGCGTGGCAGCCGCCGCAGTCGGCCACCGCGGGCGGATCGTCCCACCGCGGCTCCGGCACCTCGGCGCCTGGCCCGGCGTGGCAGTCGGTCTCGGCGCAGCCGCCCTCGGCGTACCGACCCGTCTGCAGCGCGACCTCGGCCGGCGGCGGATCCAGGTGGCCCGGCGCGTCGACCCGATCAGGCACGACGTGGCAGGTCGCGCAGTCGAGGGCCTTGCCCCGCTCGCCGCTCAGGTGCGCCACGTGCGCCCCCGACGCCGGCGGGTAGCCGTGGCACGCGTCGCACGCCTGGGGCAGCGCCACCTGCAGCCGACCGTCGACGTGGGTCGCCTCCATCGGGCCGGGGTGGCACTGGGTGCAGTCGCCCACCGCGTGGCCCGGCGGGGGCGCGCCGTGGCAGGCGTCGCAGCCCTGCACCGTCTCGGGCACGCCCCACTCGGGCTCGCCGAAGCCGTGGCAGCCCACCTGCGCGCAGCCGCGCCCGTCGAAGACGCCCCCGGCCGCGAGGTCGACGGTGGCCACGCCGTCGAGGTGCGGGCCCGGCTCGACCGGGCGCTGGGGCACCGGGTGGCAGGCCGTGCAGTCGAAGCGCGCGTGGGCCGCGTGGCTGCCGCCGGGCACGACCCGCCCGCCCTCGCCGTGGCAGGTGGCGCAGTCGTCCGGGCCCAGCCCCACCACGTCCACGCGGCCGTCGACGTGATCGAGCGGGCGGGCGATGGTGCGCTCCGGGCCGGCCGTCGGGTGGCAGCGCGTGCAGTCCACGCCCACCGGGTGGGGCGCGGCCGGCGGCAGCCCGTGGCAGGTGCCGCAGGGCGCGTCGCCGGTCCAGGTCGGCTGATCGTCGCCGTGGCAGGCGGTGTCGCTGCAGCGGGTGGCGGCGTACGCGGGCTGGCCGGAGGGCCCGACGGCCGGGCCGGTCAGCACGACCTCGGCCCGACCGGGGGTGTCGTCGGTGACGTGCCCTGGCGCGTCCACCACCGCGGGCACCACGTGGCAGGTGCCGCAGGCGACGGGCTTGGCGTTGGCCGGCGCGAGGTGCGCCTGGTGGGCGCCCACGCCGCGCGCCGTGGTGTCGCTCGAGCCGTCGAGCGCGCGGGGCGGGGCGGGATCGCCGTCCTGACCGTGGCAGCCGTCGCAGCCGAGCTGCCGCCACTCGACCGCCTCGACGCGGCCGTCGATGTGGCGCGCCTCGTCGAGCACCACGCGGCCGGCGGCGTCCACGATGCCCTCGTGGCAGCGATCACATTGGTCGGCGGGGTGATCGGGCGGCGGCACCCCGTGGCAGTCGCCGCAGACGACCGGCGCGGCGTCCCACTCGAGCACCGGGCGGCGGGCGCCGGGGCCCGCGTGGCAGGCCACCTGCGCGCAGCCGGCGCCTTCGGCCGAGTAGCTGGGCTCGAAGCCGCGCGTGGCGGCCAGGCCCCGCAGGGTGACGTCGTCGCTGCCCCGATCCTCCAGGTGCCCCGCCGTGCGCAGGTCGGCCGGCACCGGGTGACAGGTCGCGCAGTCGAAGCGCGCGTGCGCCGCGTGGGGCGCGGGCGGCTCGGCGTGGCAGACGTCGCAGGCCTCGGGGCCCTCGGCGTGACACTCCACGCAGTTGCCGGGCCCCTCGTCGAGGGCGTGACAGCCGTAGCAGCCGTCGAGCGGGTGGCCGTCGGCGCGCAGCGCCCGGGCGTGGCCGCCCGCCTCGCCCCAGCCGGCCGGGTGCACCGCGTAGGTGCGCCCCTCGAGCGGCTCGGGATCGCCGCAGGCCGCCATCGCCAGCGCGACCACCGCCCCGCCGAAGACGCGGCGTGCCGCCGACGAGGGACCGCCCCGCCCCGCCTGAGTGAGAAGCTGGCGCACGGTGTTTACCGCTCCTCCCGCGGGCTCGGGGGACCAAAGAGCGCCTCGAAGCGGCCGACGCCGTGATCGGCGTCGTCCTGGTGACACGCGTTGCAGCTGTTCGGCACCGGATCCTCACCGGCGGCGATCGCGTCGCGCGTGTCGTGCGGGGGCACGATCACGAAGGTGTGGCTGTGCAGATCGCCCGGCTCGGCGCTGCGGGCCGTCGCCGGCATGTGGCAGGTGGTGCAGCGGCCCACGCCGGTGGTGTCGGGCGCGTAATTGTCGTGTTGGATGTGCGCGACGATCTCGGCGGTGTTCGCGAAGCCGTGCTCGGCGTGGCAGCTGAGGCAGAGCGCGTTGTTGTCGGCGGGCAGGCGCAGGCTGCTGCGCAGGCCGCCCCCATGCGGGTTGTGACAGTCGTAGCAGTTCACGAGGTGGAAGGGGTTGTGGCCGTGGCCCTTCCCCGCGGCGGCCGCGGTGCGGTCGTCGGTGGACTGCTGGTAGCTGCCGCGCGAGGGCGCCGCCTCGGCGTAGCGCACGGGCCACAGATCGGGATCCGACACGAAGGCCGCCTCGAGGGGCTCGCCGAGCCGCGGCCGCCCGTCGGCGCCGCGCGCCTCGATCCAGGGGAAGCCGTAGCGCCCGGCGACGGCCGGCTCGCCCGCCGCCGCGCCGTTGCTGTGCCCGCGCGCGTGGCACTGGCCGCAGGCCTCCTGGGACCGCAGGAAGCCAGCGTAGGCCTCGGGCTGGGCGACGTTGCCGTCCATGCCGACCACGCCGAAGGTGTTGGCCGGGGCGTAGCGACGCGGGTTCTCGATGTTGCCGGCGCTGGGCCCCTGCACGTGCGCGCTGCCCGGACCGTGGCAGCGCTCGCAGCCGATGTTCAGCTCGGTGTAGCGCGCCTGCGCCACGTCGTCGGCGTCGATCTCGAGCTGCAGGCCCGTCGAGTGGCAGCCCTGGCAGCTGCTCTCGAAGCTGTCGTTGGCGTCGGGCTCGCGCAGGCTGCCGTCGGCGTTCACCCAGCGCTCGAGGTGATAGGCCACCCAGCGCTCGCTGTCCTCGTTCCACTGCAGCGGCGCGAGGCGCCACGTGGCGCCGATGCGCACCTGATAGCGCTGCATCCAGCGGCCGGCGCCGGCGCCGTGCGAGCGCTCGACGCGGTAGCGGCGCGCCTGGCCGGTCACCCCGTCCTCGACCTGGAACGCCGGCGTGCCGTCCGCCTCGCGCAGCAGCGTGAACGTGGTGGCCGGCAGGCCCTGGGCGGGATCATCGAGCACCACCTCGCCCTCCCAGGGCGCGGCGATGATCGGGCCGGCGCCCGAGTTGGGCAGGTCGACCGGGCGGATGGCGTTGGCGTGCAGGCTGTCGGACCACTGGGCGTAGACGCTGGCGTGGCAGTCCGCGCAGGCGGACGAGCCGACGAAGGCGCGGGCCGCGAGGTCGCCCGGGGCCAGCGCCAGCTCGAGGGCGCGGACCTCACCGGGGGCCAGGTCGATGTCGACCACCGACGCGTTGCCGAAGGCGAGGCCCGGCGCGTAGGCCGAGACGGCGTAGGTGGTGGGCGGCACCACGAGGGTGAAGGTGCCGTCGGCGGCCGCCACCGCGCGGTGGCCCCCGAAGTCCGTGAAGACGGTCGCGCCCGCCAGGGGCATGCCGCGCGGGCTGGTCACGACGCCGCTGATCGTGGCGGCGACCGAGGCGTCCGGCGCGCTCAGCTCGACGGTCAGGGTCGTGGTCTGGCCGGCGAAGACCGGCACCGTCTCGTCGCGGAAGGGCGCCAGCCCGGCGAGCTCGACCGTGACGTCGTAGACCCCCGCGGGCAGCGCGTCGAAGCCGAAGGCGCCGGCGGCGTCCGTGCGGATCTGCGCGCCGGTGTCGAGCAGGACGACCCGCGCGTCGGGGGCGGGCGCGCCGTCCACGCTGACGAGGCCCTCGAGGCGACCGCTGAGCACCGCGTCGGCGCCGTCCGCGCCGTCCGCGCCGTCCGCGCCGTCCGCGCCGTCCTCACCCGGGCGCCCGGTGGGGCCCCGCTCGCCGGGAGCGCCGGCCGGTCCGGCCGGCCCGGCCGCGCCCTGCGGACCGGCGGGTCCGGGATCACCGTCGGCGCCGCGCAGACCGGCGGGCCCCTCGCAGGCCCACAGGCCGAGGGCGACGAGGAGCGGACAACTGAGGTTCGACAACTTCTTCACGGCGGATACCCCCCGACTCCGGCGGCGCGTCCTGCAACAGCCGCGCCCAACCGACCGACGGGTCGCCACACAATGGAGCGCTACCGTGTCACCCCGCAGGCGATCCGGGCGTTACCGACACCGGACGCCCGCACCGGGGCACGTCACGGACGGGTCGGAGGCGCTCGACGCCGGAGGGCGGGCAGCAGCAGCAGCAGGCCCAGCAGCGCGCCTTGGGGCAGCATCGGCGCGGTGCGGCAGCCGCCGTCGAGCGTGGCGGCCGTGGCGTGCTCGGGCGACGCGGCGCCGGGCGCGCCGCCGTCGAGGCCCGGGGGGCCGGCGTCCAGCCGAGGCGCGGGCGGGGCGTCGGCGTCCGGTCGGATCGGGCTGGGCGCGGCGTCCGAGGTCGGCGACGGCGGGGGGCCGGCGTCCGATCCGTCCGCCGGCGGCGCCGGCACGTCGGGCGGCGGGGCCGGCGTGTCGTCGATCGGATCGACCGCCTCGATCACGTCGAGGGCGAAGGGCGCCGCGGCCCGCAGGGTCACCGACGTCACCGGGCGTTCCCAACCGGCCGCGTCGGCGAGATCCAGGGTGACCACCTCGAGGGCGCCGTCGCCCCGCAGGGCGACCGTCCGCTCGCCGCCCGGCCAGGCCACCGTCAGGTCCGGCGTGGCGGCGCGCAGCTCGAGCCGCAGCCCGTCGGCGTCGAGCCGCGCCCACGACGGGCTCTGCGCGCAGGCGTCGACGACCAGCGCGCCGAAGCCGGGGTCGACGCGCACCGCGCCCCCGCACCCGCTCCACCCCTCGGTGTCCTCGGCGCGCGCGCCGTCGAAGGTCCAGGCGTCGACGGCGAAGACATCGGCGCGGCTCTCGTCGCGCGCGTCCCCGGACGCCGCGTCCCACGACTCGCCCAGCCAACCGCGCAGGTGCGCCCCGAAGATGGGCGCCACCGCCTCGAGGGTCAGGCGCACGCGGGTGTCGATGCCGGCGCCCACCGCGCCCAGGTCGACCCGCGCCGACTGCGCCGCGGGCAGCGGCGCGATCACCCGCCAGCCGCCGTCCCCGTCGTCGGCCTCGATCACCGCGGTGGTCACGCGGAGGGCCGGCGCCACGTCGTAGCCGACCGTGGTCGGGGTCGGCGGGCGGTCGACGCCCGGCCGCGCCTCGATGATGGCCTCGAAGGCCTGCCCTTCGACGAGATCGAAGATGCGCGCGCTGCTGCCGGCGTCGACGAAGTCGCGGTCCTGGCCGGACAGCGTCACCCAGTAGGTGCCCAGCGTGAGCCCGGTGTCGCGGGGCGGCTCGGGCTCGGGCTCCGGCTCCGGCTCCGGCTCGGGCTGCGCGACGCACGCGCCCACCGCGAAGCCCTCGGTGGGCGCGCGCAACAGGCGCGCCTCGGTCTGGGGGCCGTACACGCCGTCTTCGTCGATGCGATCTTCGGGGTGGTTGCGGTTCCACAGGCGCTGGAAGGCGAGGACGGATCGGCCGGCGAGATCGACCGTGCCGGCCCCGAAGTAGTCGAAGTGGACCGGATCGTTGGCCCCCAGCCAGCGCCAGCCGTGGGCCTCGAGGGCGGGCCGCCAGCCCGCGTTGTCGTTGACGTCGACGGCCAGGCCGCTCTCGTGGCGGCTGCGCCCGGGCGAGGCGGCCAGCGAGATGCCGCAGCGGCCCTGCCGATACCAGCGATACAGCAAGAACTGCTGCG
>JAUHXL010000065.1 GCA_030426945.1 bacterium | reverse complement strand
GGAAGTCGATGCGCTCGGCGGCCGTGTCGTGCGCGCCGTCGTTGGGCAGCGCCAGCCAGCGACGCTTCAGCGCGCCGTCCGACCACAGGGGCGTGTTGACGGTGTAGGGGCGCAGGCCGGGCGCCGCGGTCAGCGTCTCGAGGTCGGCGAAGGCGCCCAGATCGCTCAGGCGGGCCGGGGGATCGGGGTTCGACGCGTCTTCGGGCACGACGCGGTGGAGGGTGCCGCCCTCGCGGTCGTCGTTCACGTTCACGCCGTCCAGCTTCACGACGTAGATCTCACCCGCGGCGTCCGTCGCGAAGCTGGCGATGCCGAAGCCCGAGCTGCAGTTCGGGAGCTGCGTCAACAGCGCGACGTCGTCCTGCGTCATGCCGCCCGGCCGCGCGGCGTCGACGCTGTAGATGCGCCCGCTGGCGTGGTCGGCGAACAGGAAGCGGCCCTGCAGCTCCGGGTACCGGTCGCCGCGGTAGACGAAGCCGCCGATGACCGAGTTCGAGGTCGCCCGGTTCAGCTTGATGTGGTGCCCGCGGCGCTCGCCGATGACGTCGTCGATGGTCGTCGGCTCGTAGGTCAGGCGCGCGCGGTGCACGCGGTCCGCCTCCAGGAAGGGCCACTCGTAGTTGCCGCCCCAGACGACCTTGTTCACCTCTTCCCAGGTGGCCTCGCCGACGTCGCCCTCCCAGATGTCGCCGGTGGGCGGGTCGTAGGCCAGCGTGTACCCGTGGCGCAGGCCGATGGCGTAGAACTCCTCGAGCACGCCGCCGGTGGGGTCTTGCCAGGGGTTGTCGTCGGGCACGAAGTAGTTCGCGGTGAAGCTGGGCGGCCAGCCGGGCGGGATGTCGCCGTTCTCGGTCGGCTGACGCCGGATCGGGTGGCTGATCCCGTCGCCGCGCATGTCGACGTCGATGCGCAGCACGCCGCCGAACAGCCATTGGTCGATGCGCTGTGTGCTGTCCTGCTCGCAGCAGGTGCCTTCGTCGCCCACCGACAGGTACAGGAAGCCGTCCGGCCCGAAGAACATGCCGCCGCCGGTGTGGATGCGACTGCGGGTGAACTGCTGGATCAGCACCGTCTCGCTGGCGGGATCGGCGACGCCGGTGGCCAGGTCGACGGTGAAGCGCGACAGGCGGCGATAGCTGTCGCCGTCCGAGGTCAGCCGCGTGGGATCGGGGATGTAGCGATACCAGACGTACAGGAAGCCCGCGTTCGGCGAGGCGGGGTCGGCGAACTCCGGATGCAGTGCGAACCCCATGAAGCCGTGGGTGCCGCCGCCCTGGCTGACCTGCTGCTCGATGTTCAGCACGGCGCGCACGTCGCCGCCGCCATCCGCGGTCGCGAAGGACGACAGGCGCCCGCGCTTCTCGGCGACGAAGAACCGCGGGCCCGAGGGATCGGGCAGGATCTTGAAGGGCGAGTTGAACGTGACGTTGGGGAAGGCGTTCTCGGTGCGCCACCCAGTGGCCGTGCCCGGCGGCGCCGCGGGCAGGGCGCCGTCGAGGAAGGGACCGATGGCCTGCCCGTGCGACAGCGTCGGCGCCAGGAGCGTCGCGAGGGCGACCAGCCGGAGCGTTCTCAATCTTGCCTCACCATGCGTCCAGGGACGAGCGCGGCGCTCGACGGGTGCCCCTGCCCGCATGGCGACGCGCTGCCGCGGGCCGATCCGAGGGTGGGGGCCTCTGGATTCCGTGTCTCGAGCGTTCATGGGTGCCCGCGGGGGAGGTCGGGCACGGTCACGGTCACGGGCACGGGCACGGGCACGTTCTCCTGCACCGACGACGGTGCATCGCGTGGAGTGTCCGGCTGGAACGGACACAGTCGGGCGCCTCGCTCACTGGGCGCCCACGCACGCTTCGGGGTCGACGGCGCAGAAGCCCTCGCTGACGCAGGGTCGGCCGGCGCTCCAGCGCAGGCAGCCGCTCTCGGGATCGCGCTCGCAGGCCTGCCAGGTGTCGCCCTCGAAGCCGCAGCGCGTGGTGCCCGGCGCGCAGGCGTCCTGGCAGTCGCCGAAGCAGGCCGGCGGCGAGACGTCGCAGGACGCGCCGCCGAAGCAGGGCGAGTTGCTCCACTCGGCGCACCCGAATGCGCGCACGCAGCGGCGGAAGCCGTCGGCGCCGACGCACTCGCGCGCGCCCTCGACGCAGGCGTCCTGGCACTCGCCGAAGCAGGCCTGGGGCGCCTGGAAGCAGGTCACGGGGTTCACGCAGGGCTGCTCCACGTACGCGAGGCAGCCATCGGGGCCGCGCTCGCAGCGCCGGAACGTCTCACCCTGGCCGGTGCACTGAGCGAAGCCCGCCTCGGGGCAGGCGTCGCGGCAGTCCCCGAAGCAGGCGGCCGGTGCCTCGGCGCAGTCGGCGCCCCCGTTGCAGAAGCGGGGCGTCCACGCGGGGCAGCCCGAGAAGAAGTCCGCCTCGCAGAGCTCGTAGTCGCCGTCGGCGGCGCAGCGCTTCTCGCCCAACGTGCACGCCCCCTCGCAGGCGCCGAAGCAGCGATCGCGCGCGGCGAAGCACTCGACCACGCCGTCCTCACAGGGACGCGGCGCCCACGCCGGGCAGCCGGCGTCGTCGGTGACGCACACCTCGTACTGCGCGCCCGCGCCGCATCGCCGCTCGCCCGGCTGACAGACCGCCCTGCAGTCGCCCGCGCACAGCGCCGGCTGGGTCGCGCAGTCCGCCCCAGGAAAGCAGGGCTGCTCGACCCAGCGCGTGCACCCATCGGGCCCCGGCTCGCAGACGCGGTAGCGGTCGGCGCCGACGCACACCCGATCGCCGCGAACGCACGCGTCGGCACACCCCCCGCGACACTGCGCGCCCTGGGTGAAGCAGTTCACGCCCCCGGCGCACGGGACGGGATCGCTCCACGCCGCGCAGCCGTCCCCGCCGATGACGCAGGACTGATAGCGCCCCGCGTCCAGGCAACGCTCCGCGCCCAGCGCGCAGGTCACCTCGCTGACCTCGGCCAGGCAGCCCTCGGGTCCGCGCACGCAGCGCAGCGCCCGCCCGTCCGGCGCGCACCGCCGCGCCCCCGGCTCGGCGCACGCGTCCACGCACGCCGCCGCGCAGGGCCCCTCGTCGATCCACCCGAGGCACCCGTCGCCGCCCGGCGCGCACCGCTGCGCCACCCCACCCACGCACCGCGTCGCGTCCGCCGCGCACGCATCGCACCCGGCCACGCACGCGCCCTCGACGCAACGCTCCGGACACTGCACGTCCATCGGCGCCCGGCACCCGTCCGCCCCCGGCGCGCACCCCCGCAGCGTGCGCGCGTCGAGGCAGAAGCCCTGCCCCTCGACGCAGGTGTCCTCGCAGCCCACGCAGGTGCCGTCGACGCAGCGCTGACCGGGATCGCAGGGGAAGGGATCCGAGAACCGCGTGCAGCCTTCGCCCACTTCGGCGCACACCGCGAAGCTGCCCGCGTCCAGGCAGCGCAGCTCGCCCACCGTGCACCCGTCCCCGCACCGCCCCCGACACGCGCCGTCCACGCACGTCTCCCCGTCGGGACACGCCGCGGGCGGCCCGAACCCCAGGCACCCGTCGGGCCCCGCCGCGCAGGCGCGCACCCCGTCCCCCTCGCACCGGGTCGCCCCCTCGGCGTCGCACGCGTCCACGCAGCACACGCCCTCGCCCCGACACCGCGCCGCCGCGTCCGCGCACAACACCGGGGCCCCCCACCGCGCGCACCCGTCGTCGCCGTAGAGACAAACCTCCACGCGGTCCTCCGCCGCGCACCGCCGCGCGCCCACGGCGCAGTCGTCGCACGACACCGGCGCGCGCCCGTCGGGCAGCGGCGCCGCGTCGCGGGCCGGGGTGGACGCGGCGCGGGGGTCGGTGGGGGAGGACTTCGAGTCGTCGTCGCAGGCGACGAGGGCGAGGAGCAGCAGCAGGGGCAGGGGGCGGCGCATCGCCCCAGTATCGGTGGGCGGGCGGCGGGGGGCAAACGGGAGAGCGTCGGTGGATGGGGAGGTGCGGTGAGGACGACGCGGCGGTAGGGTCGGTCGTCGGCTCTGCGAGGTGGCGATGAGGCTGGCCCAGCCCTTGTTCGCGCAACTTGCGAGCGGCGCTCGCCTCGCGCGCTGTCAGGGACTCGACGTCGAGGTGGCTCACTGGTTGCCGGCCGAGTGGAAGGTCGAGTATCGAGAGTGGGGCTATGTGTCCACGGCGCCGACCGAGGACGGGTTCGACGACCAAGTGTGGCGACTGGCGCGGTTCCTGGCGTACGCATCGCTGACGGCGGTGCGCCGAGTAGAGCCACGACAGGGCGTCGGCTACGAGATGGTCAGCTGCATGGAGGACGGGAGCGGGTTCCGGGTGGTCTTCCGTGTGGGGGAGCGACCGTGAGAGAGGACGGCGCCCTGCCGATCTGTCTTGGCGCGGTGGTGACGGCGGGCCATGTCTGGCCGAGCCCGGCACCGATAGGCGTCGTCCCTCATCGGCCCGCCCGGCTTGCGGCGACGGGGGGCCGGCGGCACCATGAAGCCGGTGCCCGACGGGGCCACGCGGCAAGGGGATCGCGAAGATGCTGCCCGCCAAGCGAGAGACGATGACCGAGGCGGCGTACCTCGCGCTCGATGAAGCGAGCGCCGAGCGCTACGAGTACTACGCGGGCGAGATCGTGCTCATGGCGGGCGCCGAGCCGGTCCACGGGGCGCTGGTCGCCGATCTGGTCACCGCGCTGCGGGTCGGGCTGCGCGGGCGTCCCTTCATGGTGTGGGCAGAGAGCCAGCGGGTGCGCATCGTTGAGACCGACCTGTACGCCTACCCGGACGTGGTCGCCACGTCTGGGCGCCCCGAATTCGCGGATACGCGGCCGCAGACCTTGCTCAACCCGCTGTTGGTCATCGAAGTGCTGTCTCCGTCGACGGAGACCGACGATCGCGGCGCGAAGTTCGCGCACTACCAGCGGCGGGCGTCGCTGCGCGAGTACGTGCTGGTGACGCCGGAGAAGCGCCGCGTGGAGCACTACCAGCGGCTGGACGACGACCGTTGGCTCCTGAGCGTCTACACGGGCGACGACGTGCTGGTGCTGCCCGCGGTCGAGCTGGAGATCCCGCTCGCCGACATCTACGCCCAGGCGGAGCTGCTGGCGTCCCTCACCGCCGACGCTTAGCCGATCGGACGGCCGGCCCGACCGGGCTGGGACCACCACCGCGCCCGACCGCGGACGATCGCGCGGGTGGACGGCGGCGGCCGCTCGGCGCAGCGCGCGATGCACCGGATCGATGGGCTCCGGCCAACCTGGCGGCTGGCACGACGTGCTACCCTGCCCGGCAGGAGGAGTGACCATGCACGCCCGCGGCAACCCCGGTCCGGACACCCCGCCTCTCGAAGCCGGTGAGTGCCTCGACCGAGCCGAGTTCCACCGCCGCTACCTGGCGAGCCCGCACATCGAGAAGGCCGAGCTGATCGATGGAGTGGTCTACGTGCCGTCACCCGTCAAGCGGAAGCACTCGAAGCCGACCAACCTGATCGCGGCGCTCGGCGCGGGCTGACCTCGGCCGACCCGGGAGCGTCCGTCCGCACGTCGTCCGCCCTCACCGATCGCTCACTCGCAGAACCGCCCGTACCCGTCGTCGGCCGCCCAGCCGACCGACTGCGCGTCGCCGTGGTGGCCGCGCGTGGAGGCATCGACGAGCTGCTCGCCGGCGCCCTCGTCGGCGTGCCACAGGGCCAGGGTGGCGCCGTCCGGCGTGTGGCGGCGGGCGGGCGTGAAGTCGCTGTCGTAGCGGGCGACGGACGAGATGCGGATCTCGTCGATGGCGCCCTTGTTGTAGAGGGTCACCACGCCGTCGGCGTCGCGGAAGCTGCCGATGTGGACGGGCACGCGGACGTCCCGCACCAGCTCGTCGCCGTCGGGGGCGCCTTGGTCCACCTGCTGGCCGTCGAAGAACAGTCGGGTCGTGGTGCCATCCCAGGTCCAGGCGTAGTGGTGCCAGCCGGTGCCGACGATCACGAGGCCCTCGCTGCGCACGGTCGCGCGTTGGTAGCCGGCGCCGATGACGCCGCCCTCGAAGACGGTGAGGCCCCAGCCGCGGTTGCTCTCGGCGCGGCGCTGGACGTCGAGGCGCTCGCTGGCGTCGTCGAGGCGGCCCCAGTACTCGACCGTGAAGGGGGTGGCTTGCAGCGCGAGGGGCGCGTCGGCGGTGTCGGGCACGATGACCTGGGCCTGGGCCGCCGGATCGAACACGAGGTGCCGCAGGCGCTGGCACCGTTCGCAGCCGTCGCAGGCGGCGGCGTTGGCGTCGTCGCATTGCTCGGCGCCCTGCAGCTGGCCGTCGCCGCACACGTCGTCGACGACGCCGTTGCAGTCGTCGTCGCGGCCGTTGCCGGGGATCTCGGGCACGGGCTCGCAGGCGGGCGTCAGGTTCAGCGTGTAGCGCAGCGCGATGTCGCCGCGGTAGTTGCCGTGGCCGATGACCAGCCGGTAGGTGCGGCCGGCCACGACCGGCGCGCTCAGCCGGTTGGTGGCGCCGGGATCGGGCTGGTAGTCGCAGGCAACCTCGGCGCCTTCGCAGTCGCCGTCGAGCAGGAACAGCGAGATGGGGTTGAAGTTGCCGGTCGCGGTGATCTCGGCCATGCCCGTCGTCGGCGCGGTCCAGCGGTACACGTGGTCGACGCCGACGTGGCGGCAGCCGCCGTCCTGCGTGGCGGTGCCGGTGATGGTGCCGGTCACGCGGCCGCCCTCGCTGGGGTAAGCGAAGGGCGCTTCGCAGGTGCCGGGCACGCAGTCGGGCGGCAGGCCCTCGTCGGCGACGCCGTCGCAGTCGTCGTCCAGGTTGTTGCACGCTTCGACGGGGACGGGGCCGCAGGCGCCGCACGCGTTGAGCGTGCCTTCGTCGACGGCGTCGTCGCAGTCGTCGTCGACGCCGTTGCACACCTCGACCGGGTCGGGGCCGCAGGCGCCGCACACGTTCAGCGTGCCCTCGTCGATGGCCTCGTCGCAGTCGTCGTCGACGCCGTTGCAGACCTCGTCGGCGCCCGGGTGCACGTCGGCCGCGCCCTCGTCGCAGTCGACCAGGCCGGGGCAGTCGCCGAAGCCGTCGCCGTCCTCGTCGCCGCGGTCGTCGACCTGACCGTCACAGTCCCAGTCCTGGCCGTCGCAACGCTCCGGGGCGGGGAAGGTGGCGCCGATGCAGTCAATCGACACGCCGCAGCCCTCGGCCAGCTGCACGCACTCGTAGGTGCCGCCGCCCATGCCGCAGCGCCCGCGCAGCGCGGCGAAGCAGGCCTCGCCGCTCTGCACCCGGTCGAAGTTGGGGTGGTCCCGGCACAGGGCGTAGGCGTCGTTCTCGTCGTCCAGACCGTCGCAGTCGTTGTCGACGCCGTCGCGGCAGGTGGGATCGTCCAGCGCGCCGGCGCCGCACGCCTGGTCCACGATGGCGCACTCCACCGGCACGTAATCGGGGGGCAGTTCGCAGCGCCACGCGCCGGCCTCGCACACCGGCCGCGCGCGCCCGTCGGCGCAGACGCCCTGGTCGGGGCAGCGCGAACGGTCCGGCTCGAGCGCGGGATCCGCCGCCTCGTCCGCGGCGCCGTCGCAGTCGTCGTCGAGCCCGTTGCAACGCTCCGCCGCGGGCGCCACCTCGCCCACGCAGTCGCCCCAGTCACCGGCGGCGCAGGTCTGTTCGCCCATCTCGCAGACGCCCTCGTCGCTGCCGCACCCACGCCGCAGCCCCTCGTCGACCGCCCCGTCGCAGTCGTTGTCGGCGCCGTCGCAGAACTCCATCTCGGGCCCTGACGCGCCGTCGCAGGCGGACCACTCGCCCTGGACGCAACGCTCCACGCCGGGTCGGCACGCGCCCTCGGCGTCGCCGCAGGGTCGGGTCAGCGCCTCGTCGGTGGCCCCGTCGCAGTCGTTGTCCAAGCCGTCGCAGGCCTCGGCGGACGCGCCCACCGCGCCCTCGCAGTCGCCCCAGGCGCCCTCCACGCAGGCCTGCAGACCCGTCGCGCAGGCGCCGACGTCCTCGCCGCAGGGCCGCGCCTCGATCTCGTCGGTGGCGCCGTCGCAGTCGTCGTCCCGACCGTTGCACACCTCGTCGGTGGGCTCGATGGCGCCCAGGCACTGCCCCCACACGCCGCCCTCGCAGTTCTGCACGCCGCTGGCGCACGCGCCCTCGTCCTGGCCGCAGGCGCGCCGCAGATCCTCGTCGATCACGTCGTCGCAGTCGTCGTCCCGCGCGTTGCACACCTCGGGCTGCGGCTCGCAGTCGGGCAGGTGGTGGAAGGGCAGCAGCTCGTGGTCCAGCGTGCACCGCATGAAGTCGGACTGGCCGAGGCTGAACGCCCCGGGCAGGCAGCCGTAGTAGGACATCCAGTTGTCGCGGTCCGGCCGGGAGCCATCGGGGCAGCGCCCGATGCCGCAGCCGAAGCTCTCGCAGGAGCCATCGAGCCAGCCCCCGTCGGCGCACACCGCCAGCCCGAAGATGCCCGCGGGCCCGCGGTCGGGCGGCGTGTCGCACAGCAGGTCGCCGGTCTCGTCGCAGCGATCCGCCGTCTCGCGGCCGTAGAAGCAGTCGTGGGTGTGCGCCAGGCCGAAGAAGTGACCCAGCTCGTGCGTGAGGGTCACCTCGTGCAGCTCGGCGTTGACGCTCAGGCCGCCGAAGGAGGCATAGCCGCCGATGGGGAAGGCCGACACGAAGGACGGGATGCGGTGCACGAAGACGATCGGCAGCACGCCGCGCGGGGTGTGGGTGCGCACGGCGGTCGGGAAGTCGACGTCCTCGTAGAAGGGCTGGCAGTCGTCGTACGCGAAGCGCACCAGCGACTCTTCGACCAGGTGGATGCCGACGGCCGCGAAGGTCTCGGCCACCTGCGCCATCAGCCCGCGCACCTGCGCCGCCGCGAAGACGTCGCGCCCGTTGTTCCGCTGGCAGAGGTGGATCCGGTAGCGCACCGTGGCGGGTCGCGCGTCGCGCCAACGCACGCGCAGCGCGGGATCGGTGCAGGCGAAGTGGGCGTCGAAGATGCCGCCGCGCACCGCGCCGGGGCCGTGCATGGGCTCGACGAGGGACGCGCGGCCGTTGATCATCAGGCGGCAGTCGTTGCTGCAGTCGTCGTCGTCGATCGCGTTGCCGTCGTCGCACTGCTCGCCGCCCTCGACCACGCCGTCGCCGCAGGCGTGCTCGACCGGCTCGCAGCGGCTGAGGTCGAGCGTGCAGTCGTCGGCGCACAGCACCTCGCCCGCGCCGAAGGTGGGGGACAGAGCGGCGCAATCCTGGGGCTCGAAGGCCAGGGGATCGCAGGTCTCGCTGGGATCGACCATCCCATCGCCACACGCGGGCTCGCGCGCGGCGCATTGCTCCACCGACCAGCGGCAGCCCGCCGTGCACCGCGCCTCGCCCTCGACCAGCAGCGGGCTGAGCTCGGCGCAGGGGGCGGTGGGCCGCAGCGCGGGGTCGCAGGCCTCGCCGGGATCGACGACGCCATCGCCGCAGGCGGGCACGGCGGCGTCCATCACGCCCGCGTCCGCGACGGGCGCGTCGCCGTCGGGCGCCGGGCCCCCATCGATCGGATCCGCTGCGTCCGGTGCGTCTCCGCCGTCGAGCGGGCCGCCACCGTCGGCGCCGGCCGCCCCGTCGACCTGCCCGTCCGCGCCCATCGGCGCCGCGGCGTCCTCGCCCGCGGCGTCGCCCGAGTCACCGGGCTCGCACGCCATCAGGACCAAGACGCACAGGCTCGCCACGGCAGCGTGTCGTCGACTCATCGCTTATCCCCCGGTCGCGACCCAGGCTAGCACATGCGTCGATGTCGCTCGCCACGCTCGACGACGCCGGCCGTCGGATCCTCGGCGCAGGTCGACTCGCCGGTAGGGCGACGGGTCTCGGCGTCGGGGGGTCGGGACGATCCCCTGCCGTCCGCTTCGTGCGCGCGAGCGCCGACCCGTCGGCGCCGGTCGGTGTCTCCGGGTCGCGGACGAGGCTCCGGCGGGCGTCGCCGCCGCGTCCTGCCCCCGGCGGCCGCCCGGCGCGAGATGCGCACGCTCATCGACCGGATCGCGCTACCAGCCGTGGGGGACGCGGTAGCCCGAGCATCGCTCGAACGCCGGGTCGCAGGCGGCCTCGCGACAGTCCAAGCAGGTCAGGTAGTCCGCCAGCGTGCAGGGGACGAAGCAGGCGGTCAGGATACAGGCCACGAGCTCCCCCACACACCCGCCGCAGGCGACCGAGAACTGCGTGTTGGTGCGCACGCAGTCCACCACGCACTGCTCCTGGCCGAGGCAGCCGACGGTGCAGGCGGTCGCCAGCTCCCGGAGATCCAGCCCCTCGCCGAGCCGGGCCTCGTCGGTGGGGTCGGTGCAGGCGCCGTCACCGACGCGCTGCACCGATCCGGGGGCGATGACGCAGGTCTCGCCCACGCAGATCTGCCCGGCGGGGCAGTCGGCGTCGCCTCGGCAGCCCCCAGGGGGCGGAGGTGGCTCGACCGGGCGGGCGTCCGGCGGGGGCTGCGGCGGGCGGGCCGCGTCCGGCATCGCCTGGTCCGGCTCGCTGTCGACGTCGGCGTCGAGGTTGCCGGGGAGGGGGAAGGAGACGAAGCCCCCATCGGGGACGGGGTCGGCCAAGGGCTGGACCTCACCGACCAGCACGTCTCCGTCCGCGCAGCCCAGGGCCGCCAGGCACAGCCACACCCACCACCCCAGAGGGTGTCTACAGACCCTCGGCGCAGCGTTGGGCGCGCCACCCGACGCCGACCTCTTCGATGCTCGGCGCGCGAGACCTCCCTGCTGTCCCTGCGGCCCCCCGCCTCGACCTCGCCGCCGGTGGGCGCGCCCGGCTCGACCTCGGAGAGGTGCAGGCGCTCTCAAGACGAGGCCTCGCCGCGCGGTGCGCCCGCGGCCACCCGCCCGGCGTGACGAACACAGGGCGGGAGAAGGCGGCCGAGTCCCCGACTCCAGGTGCGCGGCGGAAAGGACATTCAAGTCCCCGAGTTCAGGTGCGCGAGAACCTCGCGAGATGCTCGCGGGGGCGATGTGCCGCCAAGATAGGCGGGCGATCCCCCTCCCCGCAAGCTCGCGGGCGCCCGCCCCGACGCTGCTCGGGGCGCCCCGGGCGGACGCCGCCGGTTGACAGCCGCCTGCCCCCCACCCAGGATGCGCGCCCATGGGGCTGCGCGAGCGCAAGAAGGCCCGAACGCGCGAGGGCCTGGCCGAGGCGGCGCTGACGCTGTTCGAGGCACGCGGGTTCGAGGCCACGACGATCGACGACGTCGCGGCGGCGGCGGAGGTGTCGCGGCGGACCTTCTTCCGGTACTTCCCGACGAAGGAGGACGCGGCCTTCCCGCACAGCGAGGCGCGGCTCGAGCGCTTCGAGGCCCTGCTGGCGCAGGCGGCCGGCGCCCGGCCCTGGGACCGGGCGCGCGACGCCTTTCTGGCGCTGGCGTCGGACTTCACGGCGGACCGCGCGGCGCTGCTGCGGCAGAGCCGGGTGGTGGCGGCGTCGCCGACGCTGACGGCCCACGAGCTGAAGCTGGACCGCGCCTGGGAGGCGCGGCTGGCGACGGCCCTCAGCCAGGATTGCGAGGCGCCCGACTTCGAGGCGCGCGTGGCCGCCGGGGCGATCATCGGCGCGGTGCGCGTGGCGCTGCGGACCTGGTTCGACGCGGACGCCACGACCGATCTGGCGGCGCTGGGGCGCGACGCGCTCGGGCTCTTGGAGCGCGGGCTGGGGTAGGGCGGGGCGTCTGCCCTTCGTGGTCGGCGCGCCGCCCGGGCTGCGGGGGCGGTGTGGGCGCCCACGGGCGCGGCCGGGTCGACGACCACGGCCGCGCGGGGGCGACTCCAGGCCGTGGTCAGCCCACCGCGGCGCGGGGGAGGGGCTCGGCGAGGGCGCTGGGCAGCAGCCGGGCGACGGCGGTGTCGATCAGGCGCGTCACGTGGGCGCGGCGGGGCACGTCGGGCACCGCGGCGCGCGCATCGGCGGCCAGCGACTCGAGGTGGGCGAGGGCGCCGTCGACGCCCAGGCGTCGGGCCAGGTTGGGGCGATCATGGGCGGCGTCCTGGCCGACCGGCTTGCCCAGATCGGCGGGCGCGGCCAGGTGGTCCGCGAGATCGTCGGCCACCTGGTAGGCGAGGCCGAGCGGCTCACCGACGGCGGCCCAGGCGTCGGCGTCGCCGCCCGCGGCCAGCGCGCCCATGCGGGCCGCGGCGACGAAGAGGGCGGCGGTCTTGGCCCGGTGGTAGGCGTCGACGTCGACCGACGACTCCTCCTCCCAGGCCTGCCCCGCCGCGATGCCGAAGGGCGCGCCGGCGCCCGCCGCCAGGGCCGCGGTCAGCTGCACGGCGCGCTCGGCGGGGCCGGGCGCGAGCGCCAGCGTCCGAAACGCTTCGACGATGAGGGCGTCGCCGGTGAGGACGGCGCGGGGCTGCCCGTAGGCGACGTGCACGGTGGGGCGGCCGCGGCGCACGGCGGCGTCGTCGAAGCAGGGCAGGTCGTCGTGGACGAGCGATGCGCAGTGCAGCAGCTCGATGGCCACCGCAGCGGCGTCGGCGAGGGCCGGCGCATCGTCTCCACAGGCCGTCGCCACGGCCAGCGCCAGGTGCGGGCGCAGGCGGCCCCCGCCGGGCAGGACGGCCGCCCGCAACGCGGCGCGCATGCCCGGTGGGCAGGGGGGCGCGGTGGCGCGGGCCACGGCGTTGCGGAGCGCGGCCTCGATTCGTTCGGCGTCCATGGGGCCTCCCTCGCGTCCGTTCAGGTCATGAACAAACATGATGCAAACACTGTATCAAGTCTAGACAATTGTGCGCCTCACCGCTAGGGTGCGTTCATGGAACACGCTCATGATACGACGCGGGTCGTGGTGGTCGGGGGGGGCGTCGGGGGCCTGGCGGCCGCTTGTCTGCTGGCCCGGGCCGGCGTGGAGGTTACGCTCCTCGAGCGCGGCCCCGCGGTCGGCGGGAAGATGCGGCGCGTCGAGGTGGACGGTCGGCCCATCGACAGCGGCCCCACGGTCCTGACGATGCGTTGGGTGTTCGACGCGCTGTTCGAACGCTGCGGCGCGCGCTTCGAGGAGCGGGTGCCCCTCGAGAAGGCCGAGATCCTCGCTCGCCACGCCTGGGCCGATGGCGCGCGCCTCGATCTGTTCGCGGATCGCGCCCGATCCGCCGAGGCCATCGGCGACTTCGCCGGCGGCAAGGCGGCGCGCGAGTATCTCGCCTTCTGCGACGCGGCCCGTCGAACCTACGACTTCGTCGAAGAGTCGTTCATCAACAGCCAACGGCCGACGGTGACCGGGCTGCTGGCTCACCACGGCGTGCGGCTGTTCGGCGGCCTGCGGCACGTCGACGGCTGGCGCAGCATGTGGAGCGCGCTCGGTCGGCACTTCGGTGATCCTCGCCTTCGTCAGCTGTTCGCCCGGTACGCCACTTATACCGGTTCGTCGCCCTTCGAGGCGCCCGCCACGCTCAATCTGATCGCGCACGTCGAGCAGGAGGGCGTGTGGCTGCCGCGGGACGGCATGATCGCCGTCGCCCGCGGTCTCGGCGCGCTGCTCGTCGAGCTCGGCGGTCGGATCCGCTGCGGCGCCGCGGTCGACCGGATCGAGGTGGCGGGCGGGCGCGTGGTCGCGGTGCACGTCGCCGACGGCGAGCGCCTGCCCGCGGACGCGGTGGTGTTCAACGGCGATCCCGGCGCCCTGGCCGACGGCCTGCTCGGCGGCGCCGTGACGGCTGCCGGCGAGCGCCCGGCGCAGCGCTCGCTGTCGGCCATCACCTGGTCGATGGTGGCGCCGACCGCCGGCTTCCCCCTCACGCGGCACGGCGTCTTCTTCAGCGACGACTACCCGGCCGAGTTCGACGCGCTGTTCCGCCAGCGCCGCGTGCCCGCGCGCCCGACCATCTATGTGTGCGCGCAGGATCGCGGTGAGGGGCTGCCGCCGGTGGCGGACGGTGCCCCCGAGCGGCTGTTCGTGTTGGTGTGTGCCCCCGCGATCGACGGGCGGCCCCCCCTGACTCCCGAGGAGATCGAGACATGCGAGACGGTGACCTTCGACTGGCTTCGGCGCTGCGGGCTGCAGGTGCGGCCGAAGGCCGACGGGACGGTGCGGACGTCGCCGCAGGACTTCGCCCGACTCTTCCCCGGCTCGGCGGGGGCGCTCTACGGCCCACCCTCCCACGGGTGGCGGGCGGGTCTCCAGCGGGCCGGCGCGACGACGTCGATCCCGGGGCTGTACCTGGCCGGGGGGGGCGTCCACCCGGGGGCGGGCGTGCCGATGGCCACGCTGAGCGGCTGCCGCGCGGCCGAGCAGCTGTTGGCGGACCTGGCTTCGATCTCCCGGTCGAGCCGGGTGGCTACGGCTGGTGGTACCTCGACGTCCTCGACCCCGAAGGCGGCCATGGGCTGACGCTCATCCTGTTCGTCGGCAGCGTGTTCTCGCCGGGCTATCGTCGGGCTCGGCAGGCGGACCACCGCGCGGATCCGTGGGCGCACTGCGGCGTGAACGTGGCCTTGTACCGCCCGGGCGGGGACGCCTGGGTCATGACCGAGGTCGCGGGGGTCGACCGCACGGCCGACTCGCTGAGCGTCAGCGGGACGACCGCGCGCTGGGTCGGCGGGGTGCTCGAGGTGTGCTTCGACGAGCGCCGCGCGCCCTTCGGCCAGCGCCTGCGCGGGCGGGTTCGGCTGCACCCCGCCACGACCTTCGACGCCTGTCGCACGCTGGATCCGCGGGGCGCGCATCGCTGGTGGCCGGTGGCGCCCGTGGCGCACGCCGAGGTCGAGCTCGACGCGCCGCGGCTGCGCTTCCGGGGCCACGCGTACCACGACGTGAACTGGGGCGACGAGGGGCTCGAGGTGGCGTTCCGGCGCTGGGATTGGTCGCGGGCGAGCGGCGCCGGCGCGACGCGCATCCTGTACGACGTGGATCTCGCCGACGGCGGACACGCCCGCTGGGGCCGAGTGTTCCGCGCCGACGGCACGGTGGTCGAGAGCGATCCGCCGATCCGGGAGCGTCTGCCGCGCGGGCTCTGGCAGGTGGAGCAGGCGGTGCGGACGGAGCGCCCCGGCAGCGTCCGTCGGGTGCGTTCGCTGGAGGACACGCCCTTCTACACGCGCAACTGGCTCGAGACGTCCTTCGAGGGGCGGCCGGTCGCGACGGTGCACGAGTCGCTCGACATGGGGCGCTTCGAGGCCGAGTGGGTCCGCTTCCTGCTACCCTTCCGCATGCGCGGCGCGTGGGGGCGCGGCGGAGGAGCCTCGCGGTGAGTGATCCGCTGATCTGGTCGCTGAGCTTCGTGGTGGGCGCCGTGATCATGGAGCCCTGGGCGGCGCTGCTGCACAACCACGCGTGGCACGGGCCGCTGATGTGCCTGCATCGCTCCCACCACCAGCCGAGCGGCCGCTGGGAGTGGAACGACCTGCTGTCGTCGGCGCACGCGCCCATCGCCATCGCGCTCATCCTGCACGGCAGCCTGGGCGCGCCGAGCGTCTGGCGCGAGATCGGCTTCGGCTTCGGCCTGGGCATGACCTTCTTCGGCTTCAGCTATCTGGTGGTGCACGACGGCCTGGTGCACGGGCGGCTGCCGGTGAAGTGGCTGGAGCGTTGGGCCTACTTCCGCCGCGTGAAGAACGCGCACAAGGTGCATCACCGGGACGGGGGCGTGCCCTTCGGACTGTTCCTGGGGCCGTGGGCGCTGAAGCGGCAGGCGGCGAAGCGGCGCTCGGGTCAGTCGGGCGGCAGCAGCAGGCAGGAGCCGGTGGTCTCGCGGGCCTCCAGCGCGCGGTGACAGTCGGCGGCGTCGGCGAGGGGCCACGACCGGCCGATCTGCGGCTTCACCGCGCCGGACCGGATCACCTCCCACAGGGCCTCGGCGCTCGCGAGCAGCTCGTCGCGCGCGTGGACATAGTCGAAAAGCGTCGGGCGGGTGAGGTAGAGCGATCCGCGGCGCGCCAGCTCGAGCGCGTCGAAGGGATCGGGCTTGCCCGAGGCGTTGCCGAAGCCCACGAGCGTGCCGCGGCGGCGCAGGCAGTCGAGGGAGCGTTCGAAGGTGTCCTTGCCCACCGAGTCGTAGACCACCGGCACGCCCTCGCCGTCGGTGAGCTCGCGGACGCGCGCGACGACGTCCTCGCGCGTGTAGACGATGGGGTGATCGCAGCCGGCGGCGCGCGCGATGTCGGCCTTGGCGTCGCTGCTGACCGTGCCGATGACCGTCGCGCCCAGATGCTTCAGCCATTGGCAGGCCAGCAGGCCCACCCCACCCGCGGCCGCGTGGAACAGCACGGTCATGCCGGGCTCGACGCGGAAGGTGCGCCGCACCAGATACTCGACGGTCATGCCCTGCAGCAGCACGGCCGCGGCCGTGGGCGCGTCGATGTCGTCGGGGAGGGGCACGAGGCGGTCGGCGACCAGGTTGCGGCGCGTGGCGTAGCTGCCCGGCGGGCCGTTCGCGTAGGCGACGCGGTCGCCCGGCTTCACCACGGTGACGTCGGGCGCGACCGCCTCGACGACGCCCGCGCCCTCCATGCCGATGCCGTGGGGCAGGTGGGGCAGCGCGTACAGGCCGGTGCGGTGGTAGGTGTCGATGAAGTTCACGCCGATGGCCTCGTGGCGAATGGTCGCCTGGCCGTTGGTCGGCGGCGGCACGTCGACGGCCTCGTGGACGAGCACCTCGGGGCCGCCGGTGGCGTGGATCAGGAGGGCGTGGTCGGTCATGGGGGCTCCGTCGGGGCGGTCGTGTGTCCCAACGATGCCGCGCGGGCGGTCCGGGCCGCGCGTCAGCCGGCCACGGCGTCGAGCAGCGGCACGACGGCGGGCAGCGGCGGCTGGTCGACCGGGCGGCCGGGCCAGCGCACGGCGTCGACGGCGGCGGCCAGCAGGGCCAGCTTGCGCGCCTTCGAGGTGTGGGCGCGGCGGGTGACGCTGTCGTAGCCCGCGGCGCGCACCTCGCGGCCGATGTCGGCGTAGATGAGCGACGCGGCGCGGATGGCGACGCGCGCGCGGCGGGGCAGGTGGGTGATGCCGGCGTCGGCGCGGCCGTACAGCCAGTCCGCGTTGTCGAGCAGGCGGCGGGTGAGCAGCGCGACGCGGGCGTCGAGGGCGGGCGCGGCGAGGAAGCCGTCCACGTCCAGCGCGGCGTCGCGGGCCCAGTCGCGGGGGATGTAGAAGCGACCGTTGCGGGCGTCCTCGCCGACGTCGCGGGCGATGTTGGTCAGCTGCATCGCGACGCCCAGGTCGGCCGCGCGGGCCAGGACGTCCCGATCCCGCACGCCCATCAGCAGCGTCATCATCACGCCGACGGTGCTGGCCACGCGGACGCAGTAGCCGTGCAGGTCGTCGAGGGTGTCGTAGACGCGGCCGTCGACGTCCCAGGCGAAGCCCTCGAGCAGCAGGGCGGGCACGCCGCGCGGGATGTCGGCCGCGGTGACGACGGCGGCGAAGGCGCGGTCGACCGGGTTGGCGCGGGGGGCGCCGGCGTAGGCGGCGTCGAGGCGCGCGTACAGGTCGGGCAGGGCGGCCGCGCCGCCGCCCTCGTCGACGGCGTCGTCGGCCACGCGGCAGAAGGCGTACAGGGCGGCGGCCGGGTCGCGAGTGTCCGGTGGCAGCAGGGTGGCCGCCGCCGCGAACGACTTGCTGCCGGCGTCGAGCAGGCGCCGGCAGTGGGCGACGTCGGCGGGATCGAGGTTCATCGGGCGCTCAGCGCGCGGCGGCCCGGGCGACGCGCTCGGCGTCGGGCACCACCTGATCGAGCACGCGCGCCGACGACAGCACGCCGGGCAGCCCCGCGCCGGGGTGCGTGCCCGCGCCGACGAGGTACAGCCCCTTGATGTCCTCGCTCTCGTTGTGCGGGCGGAAGTAGGCGCTCTGGGTCAGCACCGGCTCCATGCCGAACGCGGCGCCCTTCAGCGACGCCAGGCGGTCGCGGAAGTCGATGGGCGTCAGCAGGCGCGAGGTGACGATGCTGTCGCGCAGCCCAGGCATCACGGTGCGCTCGAGGTAGGCCTCGATCGACCGGCGGTAGGGCTCGGCGGCGGCGCGCCAGTCGGTGCCGCTCTCGAGGTGCGGCACCGGCGACAGGACGTAGAAGCCGTCGCAGCCCTCGGGCGCCAGCGACGGATCGGTGGCCGTCGGGCGGTGCAGGTACAGGCTGAAGTCCTGCGACAGGGTCTTGTTCTCGAAGATGTCGTCGAGCAGGCCCTTGTAGCGCGGCCCCAGCAGGATGGTGTGGTGCGCGATGTCGTCGTACTTGCGGTTCGTGCCGAAGTACCAGACGAACAGGCTCATCGAGTAGCGGGCGCGCTCGACCTTGGTGTCGGTCCAATGCGTCCGGTGCTCGGCGGGCACCAGGTGGCGGTAGGTGGTGCCCGAGTCGGCGTTGCTGACGACGATGTCGGCGTCCAGCGCGCGGCCGTCCTGCAGCAGCACGCCCGTCGCCCGGCCGCCCTCGACGCGGATCTGCTTCACCGGCGTGTTCAGCCAGACCTCGTTGCCCTGCCCCTCGATGAGGTCGACGAGGCCGCGCACCAGCGCGCCCGTGCCGCCCATCGGGAAGTGGACGCCCCACTTGCGCTCGAGGAACGCGATGAGGGTGTAGATCGACGTCGTGGCGAAGGGGTTGCCGCCCACCAGCAGGGGGTGGAACGAGAACACCTGCCGCAGCTGCGGGTCGCGGATGTACTTGGCGACCAGCCCGTACACCGTCCGGTAGCTCTGCAGCTTGACCATCTCGGGCACGATGCGGGCCATGTCCCGCCAGTGCGAGAAGGGCACGTGCGCGAGCTGCTCGAAGCCCACCTTGAAGATGGCCTCGCTGTGCTCGAAGAACTGCTCGTAGCCCTTCACGTCGGCGGGCTCGAAGCGGGCGATCTCGCGCTTCATCGCCTCGGCGTCGCCCGTGTAGTCGAAGACGCGGCCGTCGTCGAAGCGCACGCGGTAGAAGGGCGTCACCGGCCGCAGGTCGATGTCGTCCTCCATGCGGCGGCCGCACAGCGTCCACAGCTCCTCGAAGAGGAAGGGGGCGGTGATGACCGTGGGGCCGGCGTCGAAGACGAAGCCGTCGTCGCGGTGGACGCAGGCGCGCCCGCCCGGCTGGTCGAGGCGCTCGAGGACGGTGACGCGATAGCCGCGCGCGCCCAGGCGCACGGCGGCGGCGAGCCCGCCGAAGCCGCTGCCGATCACGACGGCGTGAGGGCGATGATCCGGCGTCACACGGGTGGCGAACATATGGGCGACCCCTTCCTTCTGTGCAATCCGCGTATCGGCCTCGAAGAGAGGCTGTCTAAGGATTGTTCAGGCTGCGGGCGGTCGCGCCTTTTTTTGCTGGGAGGTCGCGGGATGCCCGCGGCGGCGCGCTGCGCGGACGCGCCGAGGCCCTCAGCCCCGCGCCTTCTCGATGCGGGTGCGCACCTGCTGGGCCCGCTTCGACAGGAGCTCCGGCGACTGCCGGGTGATGAACTTGTCGAGGCCGCCGACGTGCTCCACCGAGCGGATGGCGCTGGTGGTCACCCGCAGCACGACGAAGTCGTTGAGGGCGTCGCTCCACAGGCGGCGCTTGTGGACGTTGGGCTTCATCCACTTCTTGGTCTTCACGTTCGAGTGGCTGACCAGGTTCTTGACGATCGGGCCCTTGCCCGTCAGCTCGCAGCGCAGCGCCATGATGTCTCCTCCTCGCGCCCCCGGGCGGGCGGTCGTCCTCGTCTTTGGCCGCGGCGGGCGAAGGCCGGCCGGCGGCGCGCGGTGGGTGGTCGTCACCGCGGCGGGGTTGTATACACGAACGCGCGCAGCGAGTCGACCCCCCGCGGCGCCACTTTTTCGCGACCCGCCCCGGCGTCGCCCCTGCGACACCGGGGCCTCGGCTCGCATCGCAAGGAGGCCCGGCGGCGCGCCGCCGCCCTGGCCGACCGGAGTTCGTGTTGATCGCCCTTCGCCCCGTCCCCGAGCACATCGTCCGCCCGCCCTACGCCCGCGGCGCGCCGGATCCCCGGCCCCCGCTGGTCAAGCCGCCCGAGGTCGTCGACCGCATGCGCCGCGCCGGCCGCGTGGCGCGCGCCGTGCTCGACGACGTGCTCGCCGCCGTGAAGCCCGGCGTGACCACCGAGCAGCTCGACCGCGTCGCCCACGACGCCACCGTCGCGCGCGGCGGCTACCCCAGCCCGCTCGGCTACCGCGGCTTCCCGAAGTCGCTGTGCACCTCGGTCAACGAGGTCGTCTGCCACGGCATCCCCGGCGACCGCCGCCTCTTCGACGGCGACATCATCAACTGCGACGTGACCGTCTACCTCGACGGCGTCCATGGGGACTGCAGCGAGACCGTGTTCGTCGGCACGCCCTCGCCCTCGGCGCGGGCCCTCGTCGAGCACACCTGGCAGGCGATGTGGCGGGGCATCGAGGCGGTGCGGGACGGCGCGCGCGTCAACGCGATCGGCAAGGCCATCGAGCAGTTCGTCGCGCCCTTCGGCTACGGCGTCGTCCGCGAGTTCGGCGGCCACGGCATCGGCGAGTGCTTCCACATGGCGCCGAACGTCCTGCACTACTTCGATCGCCGCAACCGCCAGAAGCTGCAGGCGGGCATGACCCTGACGGTCGAGCCGATGATCAACGCGGGGGGCGCGCGGTGCGTGCTGTTGCCGGACGGTTGGACCGCGGTGACGCGCGACAGCAGCCTCAGCGCCCAGTTCGAGCACACGCTGCTGGTGACGGCGGACGGCTGCGACGTGCTGACCGCGGGGGATGATCCGCGGCCCTTCTTTCAACGCGTCGGCTGATCCGCTCAGACGACGGTGCGCAGCTCGTCGAGCTCGGACACCACCCCGCGGGCGCGGGCGAGGGCGCTGCGCAGCGCCGCCTCGTCGGCCGGCGTGGTCTGCGGATCGGGCAGGGCGGCCTCGGCGCGCACCAGCCGCTCGCCGAGCCAGCGCGCCTCTTCGGCGTCCAGGCCGGCGGCCGCCGCCCGCAGGCGCTCGATCTCGTCCCGGGCCTCGGCGACGAGATCGGCGAGCACGGCGTGGTCGTTCTCCCGGTGCAGCCG
>JAUHXL010000624.1 GCA_030426945.1 bacterium | reverse complement strand
CTTGGCCGGGGCCGCCCCCGCGTCATAACCCAATCGGGGCGCCGGCACCAACCCGGCGCGCGCCCCGAGGGGCTCAGCGCGGCGCGGGCAGTCGGAGGCGGAACTCGGCGCCGCCCGCCGGGGGCGCGCAATGGTCGAGCGTCCCGCCGTGGGCGACGGCGACCGCGCGCGCCCAGGCCAGGCCCAGCCCGGCGGCGCCGCGCGCGCGGCTGTCGCGGGCCTGCGCGAAGGGCTCGAAGAGGCACGACCGCAGCTCCTCGGGCACGCCCGCGCCCTCGTCGCGCACGGCGAGGACGACGGCCGCGCCCGCCCGCCAGGCCCCCAGCGTGATGCGGCTGTGGCGCGGCGTGTGGCGCACCGCGTTGTCGGCCAGGTTGGTCAGCGCGCGGACGACCAGCGGGCCGTCGATCACGAGCGTCGGCAGCTCCGGCGCGACGACCGCCTCGACCTCGACCCGCTTCAGCGCGGCCACCGGCGCGATGCCCGCCACCACCTCGTCGAGCAGCCGCGCCGCGCCCACCGGGCCGCGGTCGAGGCGCAGCGCCCCGCCCTGCTCGACCCGCCCGAGATCGAGCATGCCCTCGACCAGCCGCTGCAGGCGGCCGACGGCCAGCCGGGCCTGACGCGCGGCCTCCACCTGTCGGGGCGTGAGGGGATCGATCGACAGCAGCTGCACGCCCGCGCTCACCGCGGTGAGCGGGTTGTTGAGATCGTGCACCAGGCTGCGCAGCCAGTCGCGCTCGGCCCGGGCCTGCGCCAGGGCCGCGGCGGCGGCGCGGCGCTCGGCCTCGCGGCGGGCGTCACCCGCCGCGAGGGCCCGCGCCAGGCTCTCGGTCAGCGCGGCGCCCCGGACCGGCTTGGCCACCCACGCGTCCGCGCCCGCCTCCAGCCACGTGCCCGCCGGTCCGGCCCCCACCAGCACCAGGCCGCGATCCCCGACGGCCGCCCGCAGGCCCTCGGTCAGGCGCGCCGCCTCGTCGCCCCGGCGCCGCGTGTCGGCCACCACCAGGTCGGTCGGCGGCAGCGCGTCGCGCGGCGCCTCGAGATCCGCCACCTGCACCACGTGCCCGGCGCGCTCGAGCAGCACCCGCAGCAGCAGAGCGTCGTCGGCCTCGTCCTCGAGCAGCAGCACGCGCGCGTTCATGCCCCCACCTTCGGCCGCCGCCTCACGGCGGTTGAAGCCCGGGGGTGCGCGGTTTACAAGGGGTCATGCTGCTCAGCTTTCAGGGCATCCGAAAACAGTTCGGCAACACCATGGCCCTCGCCGACGTTTCGGGCGCGGTCGAGGGGCGCGCCATCGGACTGTTGGGCCCGAACGGGGCGGGCAAGACCACGCTGATGAAGGTGTGCCTGGGGCTCATCCGCCCGGACGCCGGGCAGGCCACGGTGCTCGGCCACGACGCCGTGGCGGATCCGGTGACGGTGCGCGCGCGCCTCGGCTACGCGGCCGAGGGCCCGGGGCGGCTGCCCGGCCTCAGCGGCCTCGAGTCGGTCGCCTACGCGGGGGAGCTGTGCGGCATGCGGCGCCGCGAGTCGCTGCTGCGGGCCCACGACATGCTCGACCTCGTCGGCCTCGACGAGTCGCGCTATCGACCGGTCGAGACCTACAGCACCGGCATGTTCCAGCGGGTGAAGGTGGCCATGGCGCTGGTGCACGCGCCGGACCTGGTGTTGCTCGACGAGCCCACCAGCGGCCTCGATCCGGAGAGCCGGGACGAGCTGCTCGACCTCGTCGTGCACCTGCGCGATCACGGCGGCCCGGCCGTGCTGCTGTCGACCCACCTGCTGCACGACGTCGAGCGCACCTGCGACGCCGTGATCATCATGCAGAGCGGCGCGGTGCGGTTCGCCGGCCCCCTCGACGACCTCCGGGTGCAGCGGGCCTCGGAGTACGACGTCCGCACCGCCCTGCCGGCGCCCGCGCTGCAGGCTCGCCTGCAGGCGCTGCACGCCGAGGTCACGCCCGGCGGCCGCCCGGATCAGCTGCGCGTGCGGCTGCCCGCGGGGGCCGGCCCGGAGCTCTTGTGGCAGGCGGCCGCGGCGACCGGCGACGCGGTCGTCCACCTGCACGCGCGCGCGGCCTCGCTCGAGGACGCGTTCCTCGAGGCGGTGGGTGGGCGCCCGGTCGTCGCCGCGCCCGCGCCGTCCGCCTGGCCCCGACCGGCGGAGCCCCCCCGTGGCTGAGCCGCCGCTGCTCGAGGATCGCATCCACGCGGTCGGCTACCGCGGCCACACGCTGCGGGGCCGCCCCCGCCGCGCGCCCTGGCCCATGGCGCGCACCGCGCTGTTGCTGGCCTGGCGCAACCGCTCGACCAAGTTCGCCCTGCTGATGTGCCTGGCGGTCGTCGGCGTGGCCGGCGTGGCGCTGGTCGGGCAGCTGCTGTTCCAGCGCTTCACGAGCGGCAGCGGGCTGCCCATGGATCCCGCGAGCGTCGTGGGCAGCGCCCAGGAGGTCTTCGCCGGCTTCGTGCGCGCCCAGTTCTACACCTCGGCCATCGCCATCGCGGTCATCGCGGGCGGCTGCGTGGCCGAGGATCGCGCCGCGGGCGCGCTGGAGCTGTACTTCGCCCGGCCGGTCAGCCGCCTCGATTACGCGCTGGGCAAGCTGCTGGGCGCGGGGCTCGTGCCGACGGCCACGCTGATCGCCCCGACGCTGCTGCTGTGGCTGGTGGCCGTGGGCATCTCGCCGCCGGCGCTGGGCGCGCAGCTCTGGTGGCTGGGCGTGCCCGCCTTCACCGCCGCCGCCCTCGGCGCGTTCGTGCTCACCACCACGCTGGTCGGGGCCAGCGCGCTGGGGCAGAAGTCGCGCACGGTGAGCGTCGGCTTCGTCGCCACGATGTTGGTGCTGACCGGCGTCGGCGAGGGCCTCGTCGAGGCGGGCCAGACCTGGGCCGGCTATCTGGTGCCGGAGCGCGACCTGCGCACGGTGGTCGACGCCCTGCTCGAGGTCGGCCGCCCCTCGATCGCCGCCCAGCTCGTGCCCAACCGGGGCGTGCTGCCGAACGAGGACGTGGCGGCCTCGCTGCTGGGCCTGCTGGTGTTCGCCGCCGCGGGCCTGGGCGCCCTGGCCTGGCGCCTGCGTCAAGACGTGGAGCGCTGAGGTGCAGCCGATGCTCGAGGCGCG
Source organism: bacterium (assembly GCA_030426945.1). Classification (GTDB taxonomy): domain Bacteria; phylum Myxococcota_A; class Bradymonadia; order UBA7976; family UBA1532; genus JACKDN01. The sequence goes on along the minus strand of JAUHXL010000624.1, from coordinate 1,010 downwards.
CGGCGTCAGCAAAATGTTCGGGCAGGTGCGCGCGCTCAACGATGTCGACCTGAAGGTCGGGCCCGGCGTCACCGGCCTGCTCGGGCCCAACGGGTCGGGCAAGTCGACGCTGATGAAGCTGTTCGCCGGCCAGCTCCTGCCCGACGAGGGCGCGGTGTCGTTGCTCGGCGCCGATCCCTTCCGCCAGCCCACGGCCCTGCGCGCGCTGGGCCTGTGTCCAGAGCAGGACAAGTTCTACGAGGAGCTCACCGGCCACACCTTCGTCGAGGCGCTCACCCGCCTGCACGGCTTCGGCCGCGCCGAGGCCAAGAAGAAGGCCCGCACGGCGATGGACCGCGTGGGCATGGGCGACTACGGCCACAAGCGGCTGTCCGAGATGAGCCGCGGCATGCGCCAGCGCACGAAGATCGCCCAGGCCATCGCGCACGATCCGCCCATCGTCCTGCTCGACGAGCCCCTCACCGGCGCGGATCCGGTGGCCCGCGCCGATCTCATCGACCTCGTCCGCGGCCTCGGCGACGAGGGCCGCTGCGTCCTCGTCTCGAGCCACGTCCTGCACGAGGTCGAGGCCATGACCCACCGCGTGGTGTTTATCCGCTTCGGCCGCGTGCGCGCCCACGGCGACATCTTCCGCCTGCGCGCCCTGCTGACCGATCGCCCCTACCGCATCCACGTCGAGGTGCCCGCGCCGCGCCCCCTCGCCGCGCGCCTCATCGCCCTCGAGCACGTCGTCGCCACCGCCGTGATCAGCGAGGGCGTCCTCGAGGTCACCACCCTCGATCTCGAGGCCGCCGCCCGCGACATCCCGCAGGCGGCCGGCGCGCTGGCCCAGGTGGTGAGCGCCTTCACCTCGCCCGACGCCGACCTCGAGAGCCTCTACCGCTACCTGATCAGCGCCCATGCCTGACGCCCGCATCCCCGCCCTGCCCGCCGGCCACGACCTGCGCGCCGCCGTCTTCTGGTGGGGCTTCCAGCTGCGCCGCATGATGCGCCGCCGCGGCGTGAAGCTG
>JAUHXL010000623.1 GCA_030426945.1 bacterium | reverse complement strand
ATCGCCAGCGCCCGCCGCACGCTCGCTTCGGTGGGCGTCGTGATCGCCTCGTCGAAGGCGTTGGTGTGCAGGCTGTTGCAGTTGTCGGCGATGGCGTACAGCGCCTGCAGCGTCGTGCGGATGTCGTTGAAGTCGATCTCCTGCGCGTGCAGCGACCGGCCCGACGTCTGGATGTGGTACTTCAGCTGCTGGCTGCGCGGCCCGGCGCCGTACAGCTCGCGCAGCGCCACCGCCCAGATGCGCCGCGCCACCCGCCCGATGACCGCGTACTCGGCGTCGACCCCATTGCTGAAGAAGAACGACAGGTTGCGGGCGAAGGCGTCGGGATCCATGCCCCGCGCCTTGTAGTACTCGACGTAGGTGAAGCCGTTGGCCAGCGTGAAGGCCAGCTGGGTGATCGGGTTCGCCCCGGCCTCGGCGATGTGATAGCCGCTGATCGACACCGAGTAGAAGTTGCGCACCGCGTGGTCGATGAACCACGCCTGGATGTCGCCCATCATCTTCAGGGCGAACTCGGTCGAGAAGATGCAGGTGTTCTGGGCCTGATCCTCCTTGAGGATGTCGGCCTGCACCGTGCCGCGCACCTGGCGCAGCGTCTCGGCCTTCACCTCGGCGTATTCGTCGGCGGGCAGCAGCTGATCGCCGCTGACGCCCAGCAGGCCCAGGCCCGCGCCGTCGTGGCCGGGCGGCAGCTCCCCGCGGTAGGTCGGCCCGTCGGGCGCCAGCGTCGCGATGCGCTGCTGCGCGTCCTCCCAGCGCCCGGTCGCCTTCAGCCGCTTCTCGACGTTCTGGTCGATGGCCGTGTTGAGGAACATCGCCAGCAGCATCGGCGCCGGTCCGTTGATGGTCATCGACACGCTGGTGGTGGGCGACGACAGGTCGAAGCCGCTGTACAGCCGCTTGGCGTCGTCGAGCGTCGCGACGCTGACCCCCGAGTTGCCCACCTTGCCGTAGATGTCCGGCCGGCGGTCGGGATCACGCCCGTACAGCGTCACCGAGTCGAAGGCCGTCGACAGGCGCGCCGCCGGCTGCCCGCGCGACACGTAGTGGAAGCGCCGGTTCGTCCGCTCCGGGTGCCCCTCGCCGGCGAACATGCGCGTGGGATCCTCGCCGCTGCGCTTGTACGGGAACACGCCCGCGGTGAAGGGGAACGCGCCGGGCACGTTCTCGCGCCAGCGCCAGCGCAGCAGGTCGCCCCAGTCGCGCGTGGGCGGCAGCGCCACCTTGGGCACCTTCGTCCCGCTCAGCGTCTCGGTGTGGTTGGTCACCTCGATCGCGCGCCCGCGCACGGTATAGCTGTGCGTCTCGCTCTCGTAGGCCGCGCGCAGGGCCGGCACCGCCTCGAGCAGCGCCTTCGCGTCGGCCCCGAGCTCCGCCAGCGTCGCGTCGTACAGCGCCTTCAGCCGATCGTCGCCGGCCGCCTCGCCGAAGGGCGCGGGGAAGGCCGGCACGTCCTCGCCCAGCGCCTCGAGCGCCCGCCGCAGCCCGTCCGCCTTCGCCGCCAGCGCGGCCTGCGCCTCGCCCCGCGCGTGGTAGTCGCGCACGGTCGCGCTCACGTCGCTGAGGTAGCGCACGCGCTCGGGGGGCACCACCACCGGCGTGCCCTCGGCCCGCGCCGGCCGCTCGCCCGGCGCCCAGTCGCCGCCCGACCGCTCGCCGATCAGCCCCATCAGGTGCGCGAACAGCGCGTCCACGCCCGCGTCGCCGAAGCGGCTGGCCATGCACGCGAACACGGGCATGTCGTCGGGCTGCCGGTCGAAGGCCTGCCGGTTGCGCTGCACCTGCTTGGCCACGTAGCGCCGCGCGTCGTCGGCGCCCTGCTTGTCGGCCTTGTTCAGCGCCACCACGTCGGCGAAGTCGAGCATGTCGATCTTCTCGAGCTGGCTGGGCGCGCCGAACTCCGGCGTCATCACGTAGAGCGACACGTCGGCGAGGTCGACCACCTCGCTGCCGCTCTGCCCGATGCCCGCCGTCTCGAGGATGACCAGGTCGTAGCCCGCCGCGGCCAGCGCCTTCAGCGCGTCCCGCACCGCCGCCGGCACCGCCGCGTTGGCCGCCCGCGTCGCCATCGAGCGCATGAACGCGCGCGCGTCGGTGATCGCGTTCATCCGGATGCGGTCGCCCAGCAGCGCCCCGCCGCTGCGTCGCCGCGTGGGATCCACCGACAGCACCGCCACCGTGCGCCGGGGGAAGCGGTCCAGCGTGCGCCGCACCAGCTCGTCGGTCAGCGACGACTTGCCCGCGCCGCCCACGCCGGTGATGCCCAGCACGGGCCGCGTGGGCCGCTCGGCGAAGCGCGTGCGCAGGGCGGTCAGCCCTGCCTCGTCCTCGCGCGCGTGCAGCCGCTCGATGTGCGTCAGCACCTGTGCCACCGCCACCGCGTCGCCGGCGAAGAAGGCGTCGGTCAGCCCCTCGAAGTCGTCGGGCGCCCGCCGCGCGCGCGCCATCATGTCGCGGATCATCCCGACGAGGCCCAGCTTGCGGCCGTCCTCCACCGAGTAGATGCGCCCCACGCCGGCCGCGTGCAGGTCGGCGATCTCGCGATCGGTGATCGTGCCGCCGCCGCCGCCGAACACCCCGATGTCGCCGCGCCCCCGGTCGCGCAGCCGCTGCACCATGTAGGTGAAGAACTCGATGTGGCCGCCCTGATAGGACGACACCGCGATGCCGTGCGCGTCCTCCTCGATGGCCGCGTCGACGATCTCGGCCACCGACCGATCGTGCCCGAGGTGGATGACCTCGGCCCCCTCGGCCTGCAGGATGCGGCGCATGATGTTGATCGCCGCGTCATGCCCGTCGAACAGGCTGGCGGCGGTCACGAAGCGGAGCGGCTCGGCCTCGTCGGCTGGCGCCGCGGCGCGCGCGGGCTCGGTACTCATCGGCGTCTCCTGGGAGGGTGTTCGCAAATCCTCGGCACCGCGGATGTGCAGCACCCTCCTGTGCGCGCGGCAGTATGGAGCGGGCTCGCCGCGACCCGCAACCTCACCTCTGATGCGCAACGGTCCCGGTTCGGCGCGCTTCGCGCTATAGATCCCCCCCATGGAGACCGCCGACCCCCTGCGCGTGTGGTTCGTCGACGACGACGAGCCCTTCTGCCTCGCCATGGCCAAGGCGCTGCGCCGCCGCGGCTTCGCCGTCCGCACGATGCACCGCGGCCTCGAGGCCGTCGAGGCGCTCGAGGACGAGGGCGCCGAGCGGCCCCACGTGATGGTGCTCGACCTGCGCATGCCCGACATCGACGGGCTCGAGGTGCTGCGCCGCACACCCAACCGCAAGGTGCCCGTGGTCGTGCTCACCGGGCACGGCACGGTGCCCGACGCGGTCGAGGCGATGCGGCGAGGGGCCTTCACCTTCCTCACCAAGCCCGTCGACGCCGCCGATCTGACGCCCGTGCTGCGGCAGGCCGCCGCGCCCACCGGCGCCAGCGACGTGCTGGTGGGTGAGAGCGCCGCCACCGTGCAGCTGCGCGCCCTGCTCGACCGGCTGGCCGACGCCGACGAGCCGGTGCTGCTGACCGGCGAGACGGGCACCGGCAAAGAGGTCGCCGCGCGCTACCTGCACCACCGCTCGCGCCGCGCCGACGCCCCCTTCGTCGCGGTCAACATGGCCTGCCTGCCGCGCGATCTGGTCGAGAGCGAGCTCTTCGGGCACGCCCGCGGCGCCTTCACTGGGGCCGCCCAGCGCAAGTCGGGCCTGTTCGAGGAGGCCGGCGAGGGCACGCTCTTCCTCGACGAGGTGGCCGAGCTGCCCCTCGAGCACCAGGCCAAGCTGCTGCGCAGTCTCGAGACGCGCACCTTCCGTCCGGTGGGCGAGACCCGCGAGCGCGCCTTCCGCGCCCGCCTCGTCGCCGCCACGCACCGGCGCCTGGCCGACGAGGTCGACGCCGGCCGCTTCCGCGAGGACCTCTTCTACCGCCTGCAGGTGCTGCCCCTCGAGCTGCCGCCCCTGCGCGTGCGCCGCGACGACATCCTGCCCATCGCCCGCCACTGGCTGCGCCGCGTGGCCCACGACACGCTCGACTTCGGCCCCGACGCCCAGCAGGCGCTGCTCGATCATCCCTGGCCGGGCAACGTGCGCGAGGTGGTCAACCTGGTGCGCCGCGTGGCCCTCTTCGCCGAGGACGGCGCGGTGCCCGCCGA
>JAUHXL010000622.1 GCA_030426945.1 bacterium | reverse complement strand
CCGCCAGCGTGATGTTGGCCTCGCTCTTCTTGTTGAGGTCGATGGCCTTGCGCAGGAAGGCCTCGGCCTGGTCGGGCGAGGTGCCCATGATCGTCTCGGCCTGCTTGCGGTAGTTGTCCTCGAGCGCTGGCTTCACCACGCCGGCGTAAGTCTCGGCCAGCTTCGGGATGCTCATGATCTTCTCGAGCACCTTCTGCTGATCCCCTAGCTTGGCCTCGCCGCGGAAGGCCTCGGCTTTGCCCCACAGCGCGTCGTAGCTCTCGGGATCGGTCTTCAGCGCCTCGTCGAACTTGGCGTGCGCCGCGGCGTAGTCGTTGGCGCGGAGGGCCTTGCGGCCCTCGGCGATCACCGCCCCGTCCCCCGATTCACAGCCGGCCAGGGGCGCGGACAACAACGCCGCCCCGAGGGTCCATCGGATCGCCCAACGCATGACCACCTCCTGCTGATGCGCCCGATTGCTATACGACGCGCCACCGGGGGGGTCAAGCTGCGCCGCGGGCCCTCAGGCCGCCGCGTCCGACGCCAGCAGGGCGGTGAGCTCGGCCACGAGATCGGCGTCGACCTGCGCGGCGAGCGGGCCCCGCAGCAGCGCGAGGGCGCCCTGCGGCGCCGCGGCGGGTCGGCCTGGGCGGTCGCGGGTCAGGGTGTCGTGCAGATCCGCCAGGCCCACGATCCGCGCGGCCAGGGACACGCCGACCCCCTCCAGGGCGTAGGGATAGCCGCTGCCGTCGAGGCGCTCGTGGTGGCCCAACAGCGCGGCGCGCACCACCTCGTCGAGGCGGCCGTGCGCGCGCAGCAGATCGGCGCCGACGGTCGGGTGTTGGCGCTCGAGGGCGCGGCGGGCGGGCTCGTCGGCGGGCGTGGGCACCAGCGCGCAGCCGAGATCGTGCAGCAGGGCGCCGAGGGCCAGGGCGCCGAGGAAGCCGGGCGCGAGCTCGAGGCGCCGACCGAGGGCGACCGCCACGATCGCGACGCGCAGGGCGTGGCCCGAGGGCTCGGGCAGGTGCGCGAGGGCGGGCAGCGCGGCGGCGAGGTCCGGCGCCCGCTCGGCCAGCGCGCTGGCCTCGGCGCGGACGGCCGCGAAGGCGGCCGCGTCGTCCGGGCGGGCGAACAGGGCGTCCACGGCCGCGGCGCAGCGCTCGACCCAGCGGTCGAGGTGGGCCTCGACGGGCCCCTCCGCGGCCGCGGCCGGCGCCTCAGTCAAGGAGCTCCTCGTCCTCGTCGAGCAGGGGATCCACCTCGAGCTCGTCCTCGAGGACGGCCTCGTCTTCGTCCTCTCCCGCGTCGGCCTCCGCCCCGGCGGTCAGCCGGCGCGCCTGCCGGACGACCTCCTCGGCCAGGCCCAGCGCAAGATAGGCGGCCATCAGCGTGACGATGGCGAAGGAGGGCCGCACCTGGACCGCGACGACGATGATCGACGCGAACACGGCCATCAGCGCCGCGAAGGTGCGCCGGGTCATCCGCGTGGCCTTGAAGGTGCGGAACCGGATGTTCGACACCATGAGCCCGCCGAGGACGATCATCATCACCGGCGCCCACGTCTCGCTGCCCTCGAGGCCCACCTGACCGCCCCGCAGCGAGGTGATGATCGTCGCCACCAACAAGCCGGCGGCGGCGGGGATGGGCAGCCCGAGGAAGTAGGCGCTCGGCCCGTCGTGGGTGGCCGCCATCACGTTGAAGCGGGCCAGGCGGATCGCGCCGCAGGCCGTGTAGACGAAGCAGGCCAGCAGGCCCAGGGTGCCGAAGGCCTCGAGGCCCCAGTGCCAGGCGATGAGGGCCGGGGCCGCGCCGAACGAGATGACGTCGGCCAGCGAGTCCATCTGGACGCCGAAGGCCGACTGCGTGTGGGTGAGGCGGGCGACGCGGCCGTCGACCGAGTCGAACACCATCGCGAAGAGCACCGCGATGCAGGCCCGGTAGAGGTCGGTCGCGGCGCCCTCGCCCACGGCGCCGGCCGCGGTCACCGCGCCATAGAAGCCGCAGAAGATCGAGCTGACCGTGAACAGGTTCGGCAGGATGAACATCGCCTTCTTCAGGTCGAAGCGGCGACGGCGGCGCAGGCGCGGGCTCATGGACCGAATGCTAGACGCGTCCGCGCGCCAATGCACGTCGGAAGGGGCTGTCTGCGCAGCGGCTTGATCTCCGACCCCGCCTCGGGTACATAGCTGAGCCCTTTTGTCCCGGTCCGCCGGTTGGCGGACCTCCCAGTCTCGAGGATCACACCATGAAGACGCGCTCCACCCCGACGGCCGAGGCCATCGCGAACCGCCAGTGGTTCGTGGTCGATCTCGACGGTCAGGTCCTGGGTCGGTCGGCCGCTCGCATCGCGCACGTGCTGCGCGGCAAGCACAAGCCCACCTTCACCCCGCACATCGACGATGGCGATTACGTCATCGTGATCAACGCCGAGAAGGTGAAGCTGACCGGCGCCAAGCTCCAGGACAAGATGTACTGGAAGCACACCGGCTTCGTCGGCGGCATCAAGGGCCAGTCGGCCGAAGAGGTGCTCGCCCGCGACCCCGGCCACATCATCACCAAGGCGGTCAAGGGCATGCTGCCCCGCGGCCCCCTCGGTCGGGCGATGCTGAAGAAGATGAAGGTCTACGCGGGCCCGAGCCACGGCCACGAGGCGCAGCAGCCCAAGCCGCTGAACCTGAACGACCTGCTGAAGACCTCGACCGCGGCCTGAGGCCCGGCGCCGACAGCCTGAATTTGAAAACACTTTCGCGCGCGCGCATTTTCGACAACCGCCCCCCGAACGCTTCGACGGGGGGGGCTCAAAACGGCCACCGGCCGGGCGCACGCGACACTGGGAGAGCACGATGATCCAGCAGCCTGAGCAGTGGACGGCCGTGGGCCGTCGCAAGTCGGCCGTGGCCCGCATCTACCTGCGGCCCGGGACCGGCACCATCACCGTCAACAACCGCGCGTTCGACGACTACTTCCCCCGGGCCACCGGGCGGATGCAGATCCTTCAGCCCCTCGAGCTGACCGAGATGCACGAGAAGTTCGACATCGTGGTCAACGTGAACGGCGGGGGCCAGAGCGGCCAGGCCGGGGCCGTGCGCCACGGCATCACGCGCGCGCTGATCAAGTACGACGAGGCCCTGCGCTCGCCGCTGAAGCGCGCCGGCTTCGTCACCCGCGACGCCCGCGAGGTGGAGCGCAAGAAGTACGGCCGTCCGGGCGCCCGCAAGCGCTTCCAGTTCAGCAAGCGCTGATCTTGGGGTCGGTCGACCAGGTCCCGGTCGTCCTGGTCGGGGCCACCGGGTACACCGGGGTCGAGGCCCTGCGCCTCCTGCACGCGCACCCCGGCGTACGCCTGGCGGGCCTGTGCGCCGACCGGCGCGCGGGCCAGCCCCTCGCCGATCACCTGCCCGCCTGGACCGACATCCCGCTGCCGCCCGTCGAGCGCTTCGACGCGGACGCGGTGGCGGCGTCGGGCGCCATCGCGATGCTGGCGGTGCCGCACGGGACGGCGCAGACCACCACGGCGGAGCTCCTCGCGCGGGGCGTCCGGATCATCGATCTCAGCGCCGACCACCGCTTCGACGATCCCGACGTCTACGCGTCGGTCTACGCACCCCACCAGCACCCCGAGTCGCTGAAGCACACCGTCTACGGCCTGCCGGAGCTGCACCGCGAGGCCATCCGCGCGGCGCGCCTGGTGGGCTTGCCCGGCTGCTATCCCACGGCGGTCACCCTCGCGGCCGCGCCGGCCGTGCGCGCGGGCCTGATCGCCGACGGCGAGGCCGTGCTGGCCGACTGCAAGTCCGGGGTGACCGGCGCCGGGCGCTCGCCCGGACCGGGCAACATCTTCGGCGAGACCTCGGAGGGCTTCCGGGCCTACAAGACGCTGGCTCACCGCCACGCGCCCGAGATGGCGCGCAACCTCGGTGGGCGGACGGTGCACTTCGTGCCGCACCTGGTGCCCATGAACCGGGGCATCCTGGCGACCGTCTACCTGCGCCTCGCGCCGGGCGTCGACGCCGAGCAGGTGCGCGCCACCTACGCGGCCGCCTACGCCGACGAGCCCTTCGTCAGCCTGCTGCCCGCGGGCGCCCACCCGGACACCCGCAACGTGCGCGGCACCAACCGCTGCCACCTCGGGCTCTTCGTCGACGGCGCGCTGCTGTGCGTGCAGT
>JAUHXL010000621.1 GCA_030426945.1 bacterium | reverse complement strand
CCGGCGGCTTCCTGCCCACCCCGGGGGGCTTCGAGTGGGACGTCCAGCTCCGCACGCTGCGCGTGGGCGACGCCGAGGGCGCCGAGCTCTACCGCGCGGTCATCGAGGGCGCCGGCGGCCGCTGGCTCGTGTACCTGGGCCCGGACGCCGACGAGGTCGTGCTGCCCTTCCCCGGCGAAGGCATCGCCGATCTCGCCGCCGGCGGGCGCGCCCGCTTCGAGGCCTTCCGCCTGCGGGCCGGCGCCGACTTCGCCGCCCTCGTCGGCCTCGGCGGTCCGGGCGACCTGCCCGACTTCGATCGCTTCGTCGAGGCCTTCAGCCGCGCCGTGCCCTGATTCACCCGGGCCGCGGTCAGTCGCCCGCCAGAGGCTCGACGACCGCGAGCTGACGCTGCAGCTCGGCGGGATCGCGGGTGGGCCGCTCGCAGCGGCCCCGCCGACAGACATAGGCGGTGGCGCGCCCGTCGCGCGCCGGCTTGTCGGCCGCGAGCGGGTGGTCCTCGGGCCGGGCGGCCACCACCAGCGCGTGGTTGGGCAGGTAGGTGCGCCGCACCACCGCCAGCAGCGCGTCGGGCGCCGGACCCACGACCACGATCTGCCGGACCGGGCCGAGGGCGAAGTCCGCCGCGCTCAGCAGCGCCTCGCGCGCCGGCGCACCGGCGCCAGTGGGCGCGCCGAACGCGGCCAAGACGGCGTGGCCGCGCGCGCGGGCGGCCTCGTCGTTCGCCAGCTCGGCCAGGCGCAGCAGGTTCAGCGCGCTGACGGCGTTGCCCGACGGCTCGGCGCCGTCCTCGGCCGGTCGGGTCCGCAGCAGCAGGCGCTCGTGATCGTCGGCGGTGTGGAAGTAGCCCCCGGCGGGCGCCGCGAAGTGGGCGTCCTGGGCGGCCTGCAGGTCGCGGGCGGCCGTGTGCCAGCGGGCGGCGCCGGTGGCCTCGAACAGGTCGAGCAGCCCCTGCACGACGAAGGCGTGATCCTCGAGGAAGCCCGGCCCCGCCGGCTCGCCGTCGCGGACCAGCCGCCCCACCCGGCCGTCCGATCCGCGGGCGTGGTCCAGCAGGTAAGCGCCCAGCGCCTCGGCGCGCGCGCGCAGCGCCGCGTCGTCCAACACCAGGGCCGCCCGCGCCAGGGCGCTCAGGACGAGGCCGTTGTGGGCCACCACCACCTTGGTGTCGACGGCCGGCGGCCGCCGCGCGGACCGGGCGGCCCGCAGCCGCCGCCGGGCGTCGGTGAACGCCGCGTTCGTCAGGTCGGGCGCGTCGAGGCGCCGGCGCAGCACGGAGCGGCCGTCGATGGCCCCCGGCGCGGTCACCCGGTACGCCTTCGCGAAGGCGGCGGCGTCCGCGCCCAGCACGGCCTGCAGCTCCGCGGGCGTCCAGGTGTAGTACAGGCCCTCCACCGCGCGGCCGTCGGCGTCCTCGCTCTCGGCGTCCAGCGCCGACGCGAAGCCGCCGTCCGGGCGCGCGAAGTCGCGCAGCAGCGCCGCGAGGGTCTCGCGGGCCACCGCGGCGAGGTCGGCGCGCCCCGTCGCTTGGGCGGCCTCGAGGTACACGACCGCGAGCTGGGCCTGGTCGGTGAGCATCTTCTCGAAGTGCGGCACCCGCCAGCGCGGATCGACCGTGTAGCGGTGGAAGCCGCCGCCCAGATGGTCGCGCAGCGCGCCCTGCGCCATCCGGCTCAGGGTCGCCTCCACGATGACTCGGGCCTCGCTGTCGGGCGCGCGGCGTGCGTAGCGCAGCAGGAAGGTCAGCGTCGTGGGGCGGGGAAACTTCGGTCCGCGCCCGAAGCCGCCGGCCTGGGCGTCGAAGGTGCGGGTCAGGCGGCGATAGGCCGCGTGCATCGCCGCCGCGCCGGGCACGCCGGCCGGGGGTCGCGGCGCCGCGTCGTCGCGCAGGCGCCGGCTGACCTGCGCCGCCCGCTCGAGCAGGGCCGACCGCGCGTCGCGATACGCGGCGCTCAGCTCGCGCAGCACCGTCAGCAGGCCCTTCCGCGCGCCGCGATCGCCGTCACGCGGGGGCAGGTACGTGCCCGCGAAGAACGGGCGCCCGTCCGGCATGAGCGCGGCGGTCAGGGGCCAGCCCCCGCCGCTCGACAGCAGCCGCAGGGCCCGCATGTACACCGCGTCCACGTCGGGGCGCGCCTCGCGATCGACCTTCACCGGCACGAAGTGGGCGTTGACGAAGGCCGCGATCTCGGGATCGTCGAAGGACTCGCGCGCCATCACGTGGCACCAATGGCAGGTCGCGTAGCCCACGCTGAGCAGGATGGGCCGGTCCAGCCGGCGCGCCCGCTCGAAGGCCTCGTCGCCCCAGGGGTACCAATCCACCGGGTTGTGCGCGTGCTGGCGCAGATAGGGGCTGGCCTCGAGCACCAGCCGGTTGATGTACTGGGGGCGGCCGTCGGGGCGCAGGTGACGCGTGCGGGGGGGCGCGGTCGACCCCTGGGCGTCATAGGCCGCCCACAAGCGCGCCTCGAGGTCCGCGCCGCGCGCGTCGGCGTCCACCGCCTCCGCGGGCGCGGCGGCGTCCGCGGCCGCCGCCGGGGCCGCGTCCGCGCCGCCCTCCGCCGCCGGTCGGGGCGCGCAGCCCACCACCAGCGCCAGCGCCCACCACACCCAACGGCGCCCCTCGGCCTCCCATGTGTCCGCGCACATGACTCCCCCCCCCGCGCGTCAACACACCGCAACGGCAACGGACTGTCAACCGCCGCGCGCGCCCGTTGAGGCCGGGCGCGCGGTCCGCTACGCTCCGCGCGCCACACCCTTCGAGTCCTGCCTTGCCCCACGCCGCCGACCCTCACGCGCCCCGCCTCGACCCCCAGACGCTGGTCGAGGGCCCGCGGTCGACCGTCCGCCCGCCTCCCGGCGACGCCGAGCCCGCGCTGGCCCTCGCGCTGCTGGGCCGGCTGCAGCGCGATCCGGCCGCCGCGCTGCGCGACGAAGGGGTGCTGGGCGAGGGCGGCATGGGCCAGGTGCGCCTGGCCACCCAGGTGGCGCTGGGCCGCAAGGTGGCGGTCAAGACCCTGCGCGCGGACGCCCGCGGCGCGCACATGACGCACAGCCTGCTGCGCGAGGCCTGGGTCACCGGCACCCTCGAGCACCCCAACGTCGTCCCGGTCTACGACATGGGCCTCGACGCCAGCGGCGCGCCCCGCATCGTGCTCAAGCGCATCGAGGGCGAGCCCTGGGCCCGCCTCATCGGCGACGACGCCGAGGTGCGCGCGCGCTTCGGGGTGGACGATCCGCTCGAGTGGCACCTGCGTACGCTGATGCAGGTGTGCACCGCGGTGCAGTTCGCCCACAGCCGCGGCATCCTGCACCGCGATCTGAAGCCGGCCAACGTGATGGTGGGACAGTACGGCGAGACCTACGTGGTGGACTGGGGCGTCGCGGTCAGCCTGGCGGACGACGGCAGCGGGCGCCTGCCCCTCGCGCGCGACGCCGTCCACCTGGCGGGCACGCCGGTGTACATGGCCCCCGAGATGTTGCTGCTCGACCGAGGCGGGCGCCTCAGCGAGCGCACCGACGTCTACCTCCTCGGCGCGCTGCTCTACGAGGTGCTCGCGCACCGCCCCCCCCACGACGCGCCGACCCTCGACGAGATCGTCGAGAGCGTGCAGCGCTCGGCGCCGGTCTTCCCGGCCGACGCGCCGGCGCCCCTCGTGGAGCTCGCGCGGCGCGCCATGGCCCACGATCCCGCCGACCGGCCGGCCAGCGCCGCCGAGGTGCGGGCCGAGCTGCAGCGCTTCCTGGACCGACGCCCGACGACGCTGCTGACCGCGCAGGCCGAGCGCCGGCTGGCCGAGCTGACCGCCCTGCTGCAGGCCGAGGCCGAGGACGACCGCGTGTCGCGCTATCGGCTGTTCGGCGAGTGCCGCTTCGGCTTCCGGCAGGCGCTCGCCGCCTGGCCCGAGAACCAGCGCGCCCGCGATGGGCTGCGCTGGGCCGTGCGCGCGATGGTCGAGCACGAGCTGACCCACGGCGACGCGGCGGCGGCCAGCGCGCTGCTGGGCGAGCTCGACGCGCCGGCGCCGGATCTTCGTCGGCGCGTCGAGGCGGCCGAGGCCGAGGCGCTCGCCGCCCGCGCCCGCGTCGCGGCGCTCGAGCGCATGCGCGCGGATCTCGATCCCCTCACCGGCCAGCGCACCCGCACCG
>JAUHXL010000064.1 GCA_030426945.1 bacterium | reverse complement strand
TGGACCGTGCAGCTCGGGGCGCCGCTGACCGAGCCGTGGCCGCACAGCCACAGGTCACCGGGCAGCGCGCACTCGGGGGGGACGTCGCACGCGCCGTCCTCACCGCACAGGCCGAAGCGGTTGCAGGGCTCGCCGGCGAGCACCTCGCGGCGCGGCGGCATCTCGCCCGCGCACCCGACGATGCGCTCGCACGGCCCCTCGGCGCGGGCGACCTCGACCGGCGGCCCGTCGGTGCAGGCCGACGCGCGGTCCGGGTGGCAGACGCCGAGCGCGCGGCAGCGGTGGGCCTCGACGGCGTCGGTGCGGAGGCACACGCCGTCGTTCAGCTCGAAGCGGGGGCCGCACCCGATCGGACAGCTCTCGTCGTCCGGCAGCGGCGCCGGCAGACCGTCGACGCCGCAGACGGCGCAGGGGCCGAGGGGGGCGCCGAAGGGCGCGCAGCCGCCGTCGAGGGGCGGTGCGGGCGCGGCGTCCTCGGGCGCGGCCGCGTCCTCGATCGGATCATGGCCGGTGTCGACGTCGACCGTCGCGGCGTCGCGCGCGCCGGCGTCGAGGGCCCACGCGTCCGCCGCCGCGTCCGCGGGCCCGGCTTCGACGGTCGGTCGCACGGGCGCGGCGTTCTCCGGGCGCTCGCCCGGATCGAGCAGCGGAGTGCAGCCGAAGAGGACGAGGCCTCCGGCCAGCCAGCGCGAGACGCGACACATGGGCCGAGTGTACGCACGTCGCGGAGCCGCGCACAGTGCGCGGTGGTCCGGCTCCCCGGTCGACGTGGGGTCGGGCGTCCCCACGCCGACGCCGGGGCGGGGCCGCGGGGGCGGCACGGCCCGTGCTAGCGCCCAGGGCGCCTGTGCTAGTCTGCGCGGCGAGGGTCGGGCGGACCATGGCCGAGCACGGCGAAGGGGCCGAGCGTGCGGCGGGCCCCCTGGACCTGGGCGGCGCGAGAGGAAGATGGTGGTCGGACGACGGTGGGTGATCGGGGTGTTGCTGGGGGCGCTCACGGCCTGCGCCGAGGGCGATCCCCTCGACCTGCCCTCCAAGGCCGTCGACGGCGGCGTCTCGGTGGACGCGCTGGTCTCGGGCTCGCCCTTCCCCCGATCTTCCGACGCCGCCGTGCGGCGCCTCGACGGGGGCGCGCCGCCGATGCCGATGTCCGACGCGGCGCCCCCAGCGCGCGACGCGGCGCCCCCCGCGCTCGACGCGGCGCGCCCCGCCCCCGCCGGCGACGCGGCCGCCCCACGGCCGCCCGTGGACGCCGGGCCGCCGCCGCCCCCCGTCGACGCCGCGCCGCGCGTGGACGTGGGGCCGGTGTGCGGCGCAGAGACCTGCGACGGCACCGACGAGGACTGCGACGGACGCATCGACGAGGGGGCGGCCTGCCCCTGCGATCTCGGCGCCTTCGGCACCAGCGCCTACCTGTTCTGCGCGGCGCGGGCCGACTGGTCGACGGCGCGGGCGGCGTGCCAGCAGGTGGGCTACGACCTGGCCGCGGTCGAGGACGCCACCGAGGACAGCTATCTCTACGCGTCGGTCAATCAGCGCGGCTTCGGCGACACGTGGCTGGGCCTCAACGACCGGCAGAACGAGGGCAGCTGGGTGTGGCCGGACGGGGCGCCGCTCGCCTACAGCCACTGGGATCGGGGCGAGCCCAACGACGGCGGCGACGGCGGGGAGGACTGCGGCGTGCTGATGACGCGCGACGGGCGGGAGAGCGAGTGGGACGATCGCGGCTGCGGTCGGGACTACAGCTACATCTGCGAGGCGTCCGCGCCCGACTGATCAGCGGGCCGGCAGGCCCACACCGTCGGCGACGAAGGGCCGACCGACACGGCGGTCGGGTTTGCCCAGCCGCTGGAAGTACCGATAGGTGTCGTTGCCCAGGCGCACGGCCTCGCGCGCGGTCAGGCGGCCCAACACGGCGTCGACGAGCGCCAGCGTCGAGTAGCCCTCGGCGGCCATCAGCGTCTTCGAGAACAGCACGCCGTGCACCCCGGGACCCAGCAGGGCGTCGAAGCCGGGCACCCGCCCGGTCTTGCAGCCGATGGCGAAGGCGCCCACCGGGCGGTCGGGCACCCCGTCGACGCCCTCGAGGCCGTCCCACTCGAAGTCGGGGTAGTCGTAGAACAGGTTGTGGCCCACGTAGCCCGCGACCTGAGCGGCGCCCACGTCGAGGCGTACCCCGTCGGGCAGGGTCAGCACGCGGTCGCGCCCCTGGCGCAGGGTTCGGGTGGCGCGCAGGGCGGCCCCCTCGCGGCGCTGGAAGGCCTGCATCACCAGGTAGGCGTCGAAGGGGGCGGTGACGCCGTGGGCGCGCCAGCGCGCGTTGGGGCGCACGCGCTGGTGGAAGACCAGGGTGCGCAGGGGATCGACCTCGCCCTCGGCCTCGAACACCGGCTGCCACGCGGGGAAGCGGTACAGCTTGCGCACGTGCGCGTCGCGCCGCGCGCGGTGCATCATGCGGGCGTTGCCGTAGTACGTGCCCCAGTTGAGGTTGCGGTCGGGGTCGGCGTCGTGGGTGAACCACATGCCGTAGTAGGCCGCGATGATCAGGGGCCGGCCGGCCTTCAGGTCGGCCGCGATGCGTGCGTACATCGGCTCGAGCCCGTCGGGGGCGGCGCGGGCGGGGGCCGGGGTGACGAACAGCAGGGCGAGCAGCGGCAGGGCGGTGGAGCGTCGCATGGGGGCTCTCACGCGCGGGGTCGGCTCAGGATCTCATCGCCCGTCGGGATCGAGCTGCGCGTAGTGGACGTTGCCGTCACCCGCGTCGAACCAGGCGATGTGGGGGCGTCGATCGTCGTCGACGAAGAGGTCCACCCGGGCCGTCAGGTTCCGCATCTCGACGTCGTCGTCGACCGTGTCGACCAGCCAGGTCAGCGGGCCGCCGAGGCGGGTCTGTCGCCAATAGCGCAGCGCCCACCGGCCCCCGCCGTCGGGCACCACGGCCACCAGGTGCAGCAGCCCCACGCGGTCGACGCGCATCGCCAGGGGGAAGCGCGACGGCGTCTCGTCGATCGCCAGGCCGGCCTCGAGCGTCTCGAAGGTGGGCAGCTCGTCCGCCGAGCCGAAGCGCGCCAGGCGCAGCTCGCCCGTGCCGCCCACCCAGTCGACGTAGGCGATGGTGCGGTTGTCGCCGTGCACCGCGAGCGCCAGCCCCACCCCGCTGTGCCGACGGTTCCCGTTGTTGTCCAGGGTGCGGCGCGCCGTCCACCGGTCGCCGATGCGGGCCCGGTAGGCGGGGGCGGCGCCGAAGCGCCCCAGGACGTGCTGGTAGGCGACGTGCTGGACACGAGCGTCGGTGGAGACGACGCGCACGGCCGCGCCCAGATCGGCGTTCGTCCCGAGATCGACGTCCACCTCGAAGGGATCGGCGTCCCAGGCGGCGTCCGGCGCGCGGCGCGCGCGGACGAGGATCTGGCCCGACTGCGCGTCGTGCCAGGCCACGTGCACGTCCCCGTTGTCGGCGACGGCGAGATCGACCTCGCCGGCGCTGCCCACCAGGCCCGACACGACCTCGACCGGCGCCAGCGAGTCGTCGGGCCGCCACTGCGTGTACTGCACCTGGCTGCCCGAGTCCGAGGTGAACCAGAGGGCGAGGTGGAAGGTCTCCCGTTGCACGGCGAGGGCCGCCGCCGAGCCCACCAGCTCGCCGACCTCGAAGAAGGGCTCGATCTGGGCCTCGTCGATGACGACCAGGCGCCGCTCGTCGATCTGGCGCAGCACGTAGTAGCCGGCGTCGAACAAGGTCTGCTCGGTCCAGCCGATAAGCACCCGACCTTGGCCCGAGCGGGCGATGTCGACGCTGGGCGGCTCGATGGAGCCGGCGACCACCATGTGGTGTCGGCCGGCGCAGGTGTCCGGGCGGTCGGCGCCGAGGGCGGTCCAGGCGATGGGGCACTCGGTGGCCAGGGGGCCGGGCTCGAGCGTGGCGTCGGACAGCGGGGACGCGTCGGGCGGCGGGGGCGCGGCGTCCGGGGGGGCGCCGTCGAGCGCCGGGCGGGCGTCGCGCGGGGGCGCGGCGTCGCGAATGGGTTCGGCGTCGGGCCCCATGTCGGGCAGGATCGCCGCGTCCGGCCGCGGCGCGGCGTCGAGATCGCCGCCCCCGCCCCCGTCGATCGGGGGCGGCAGGCGCACCAGCCCGCCGTCCACGGTCTCTTCGACTTCCTGGCAGCCCACCAGCGCGGCGCCGATCAGCAGCCATCGGCCGACCCCTCGCATGCGCCTGAACCTCCGCGTCTCGCCTGTCAGCGGACCGGGTTAGCACGGCGGGCCGACCGCGCGCCACCGGCACCCGCGCGGGGTGGGTGGCGTCGGGCGGGGCGACGCCGCTAACCTCCCCGGCCATGCGACGACTCGCCTTGCTGCTGCTGCTGACCGTGACCGCCGCCTGTGACGACGCCGACGACGCCGGCGCGGGCCAGGGGACGACCGACCTGGGGCCGACCGCCGACGCCGCGCCCGTGGACGCGGCGCCGCGCCTCGACCAGGGCGTCGCGCCCGTCGAAGACGCGGCGCCGGGGCCAGACGCGGGCCCGGCGGAGGACGCCCGGGTGGGCGCCGACGCCGATCCGATCGCCGACGCGGGGGCCGACGCCGCGCGCGAGGCCGACCGCGGGCTGGGCGAGGACGCCGCGCCGGTCGGGGACGCCGCCGCGGTGGTGGACGCTGCGCCCGACGCGGGCGTCGACGCCGCCCCCCCGCGCGTCGACGCCGCGCCGCCGGGCGAGGGCTGCGCCGCCTACGCGGGCCTCGAGGGCGACGCGCTGCGCGACCGCCTGCACCGCGACGTCCAGTCGACCTACGCGCCCATCGATCCGCAGGCCGACCTGGGCGGCAACCTGAACCGCTACACCACCGCGCGCCACTTCATGTTCACGCAGGTGGAGCGGCGCCCGGGCCCCGGCGGGCAGTCGGGCGTCGAGTGCGTCTACACCGGGCGGTTCGTCGCGACCGACCCCGACGAGGAGCCGCCCCACAACGACTTCAACGCCGAGCACGTGTGGCCGCGCTCGCGCATGGACGGCGACCGCGACAGCGTCCTGTTCAGCCACCACGAGAGCGACGTGCACAACCTGTGGCCCAGCGACGCGCAGGCGAACAGCGCGCGGGGCAGCTTCCGGTTCGGCACGCCGGTGCGCGACCGCGTGCTCGACCACAGCCCCAGCGTGCTCGGCACCGACGCGAGCGGCGACACCGTCTTCGAGGTGCGCGCCGCGCGCCGCGGCGACGTCGCGCGCACGGTGCTGTACTTCTCGGTGCGTTGGGGCCTCGACCTGCCGGCCACCGAAGAAGCGACGGTGCGCGCGTGGCACGCCGAGGACCCGCCCGACGACCTCGAGCGGGGGCGCAACGACGCGGTCGAGGCCATTCAGGGCAACCGGAACCCGTTCGTCGACTGCCCCGAGCTGGTCGAGCGCGTGGACGACTTCGAGGCGTTCCCGGCGCTCGACGGGCCGCTGCCCGCGCCCTGAATCGGCCAGACCCGGTCGAAGCCGCCGCCGCGCGGGCCGCCGAAGACGCTGCGGCGCAGGCCGACCGAGCCGCCGCGACGCCGGCCGCGCCCCGACCTACTTCTTGCCCGACCCGCGCGCGTCGTCCATCCCGCAGCGCGGCACGTCCCCCGCACACGCCGCCGCCGCGTACACCGCCGCGCCGTCGTTGCCCTCGACGTACCGCGCCATGAGCGAGTGCGTGCCGCTGCCCGGCTGCGCGCCGCCGAACACGCGCAGCGGCAGGGACCCGTCGGGGAAGACCACCTTGCCTCCCTCGACCGGCGCGACCGCACGCGACCAGCGGCCCGCGCGCGCCTTCAGCTCGGCCAGCGTCTTCACCGTCGGCGGCGCCGGCAGACGCTCGGGCGCCGGCGCGTGCGCCAACTCACCGGGCGCGAGCTCGATGGTCTTCACCTCGACGTGCGTGCCCCCCACCGACTGGACGTGCGGCGGGTTCGTATAGGGCCGCCCGGTGAAGACGACGCGCTTGTCGGCGAAGGGCCAGAAGCGCGCGTGCGGTCGATACGCAGCGATCCACGACGTGCCATCGTCGAACACCAGCGACACCGCCTGCAGCCGCTTGCCGCCGGGCACCGGGTCGATGACGCAGCGCGCGGTACGCGTCACGAGCGCCGCCTGCGCCGGCTCGGCCGCCTGCGCCGGCTCGGCCGCCTGCGCCGGCTCGGCCGCCTGCGCCGCTGGCGCGTCCCTCGGTGCGCGCGCGTCGACCACCCGCTCGAAGCTGTAGCCGCGCGCCGCCGGGTGATACCCCAGCCGCTTGTTCGGTCGAAGGAACGCCACGGTCGTCTGCCCCGCCTTCAGCACCGGGATCGGCCGCGGCCCCGACCACCCGCCGCTGGGGATGTGGTGGGTGTAGCGAATGGTGATGGCGTCGCCGACCTTCAGCCCGCTGCTCGAACGCTCCACCGCGGTCACCACCGCCTCCGCCGTCACGCTCTGCTTCGAGCACCACAGCACGCACACCGAGGTGTCGACCTCGGTGACCTTCAGCGTCACCGCCTCCGGCGCGCCCGCCTGCATCTCGGCGTAGTACTCGGGCGCGATCTCGGCCAGGGCCGTCATCGGCGCCGCGACCAGGACGAGCAGGGCGGCGAGCCAGCGCATGGGGAACCTCCGCGTCGTGCAGCGGCCAGGGTGCCCGGGCGGAGGTGGGGCTGGCAACCCGGAGGCGGGCTCAGAACAGGCCAGGCGGCGGCTTCGGCGAGGCGACGGGGGACGGCGTCGGCGCGGGCGTCGGCGCCGGGGTGTCGGCCGCGGGGCTGGGTCGACGGGGGCGCCAGCGGCGCCGGGTCTTGGGCTTCGGCTCGAGGAGCTGGGGGCCCGAGTCCGCGTCTGGGGGGGTGGCGTCTGGCTTCGGTGAGGTCGCGTCGATCGGCGCCGGCGCCGGCGCCGCGTCGATCACTGCGCCGGCGTCGACGACCGGCCCGGCCGACGCCGCGACGGCGGGCGTCGCCGCCGCCGGGGGAGGCGTGGCGATCGCCGTCACCGCGCCCGCGTCTGGGGCGTCGGGGGCCGTCGGGCTCGACCGCAGGGCCAGCGCCGCGCCGACCGCGGCGAGGGCCAGCACGCCCACCACCGCGACGACGCCCCGGCGCCCGCCCGGCTGGGGCAGCGCCGCGGCCAGCACGCTGTCGGTCGAAGGCGAGGGGCTCGGCGGCACGGGCGCCGCGCCGGACAGGGGCGTCGGCGCCGCGATGGTGGCCTCGTTGCCGGTGATCGGCGACGGCGGAGCGCTCGGCGCGCCGGCGGTCGCCGTGGGGGGCAGCGTCACGAAGGGCGACGCCTCGCTCTCGGCCCCGACGCTCAGCCGACGCTCGATGCGCTGCACCGCCTTCACCAGCGCCATCGCGTCCGGCGGCCGGTCCTCGGGCAGCTTCTCGAGGCACCGCATCACCAGCTCTTCGATCTGCGCGTCCAGGCCCGGCGGCGGCGGCACCGCCTGCCGTAGAGGCAGCGGATCGTCATTGAGGTGCTTCATCGCCACCGAGAGGAAGCTGTCCCCGCCGAAGGGCGGCCGACCCACCAGGCACTCGTAGGCCACGCATCCGAGGCTGTACAGGTCGCTGCGCGCGTCGATCTGCTCGGCCCGCACCTGCTCGGGCGACATGTACGGCACCGTGCCGATGGTCGTGTTCTCTTGGGTGATCTGGGTCGTCTCGTGGGTCAGCTTGGCGATGCCGAAGTCGAGCACCTTCACCAGCTCTTGGCGTCCGAGGCGCTCGGTGAAGATGTTGGCCGGCTTCAGGTCGCGGTGGACGATGCCGTGGTCGTGCGCCTCCGCCAGGGCCAGCGCCACCTCCCGCACGATGGCCAGCGCGCGGGGCACGTCGAGGCGCCCCTCGGTCTTCAGCACCTCGTCGAGGGGCAGACCCTCGAGCAGCGGGTTGACGATGTACAGCCGGCCGTCGGGCAGGTGGCCGAAGTCGATCAGCTTCAGGGTGTTGGGGTGGCGCAGCGTCGAGATGATGCGCGCCTCGTTCTCGAAGCGGCGCACCACCTCGGGGCGACTCGAGGCGTCGTGGTTGAGCACCTTGACGGCGACCGCGCGGCCGACGGTCGCCTGGTGGGCCCGATAGACGACGCCCATGCCGCCTCGGCCCAGCACCGAGTCGATCCGATACCGATCGTCGAGCACCTGACCGATGAAGGGGTCGCCGCTCGCGGCGGCGTCGGGCAGCAGGCGCGTCCCGTCGCGCGAGCAGAACTCGGTGCCGTCAGCGTAGACGGCCTCGCAGCGGGGGCATCGCATGGCGGTTGCCTCGTCGTTCCCTGGCCCATCGACCGGGCCGGCAGCATACCGCCCTCGCAGGCGGGCGTAAACGCGGGCGACGACCTTCAAGGGCTCCTCCGAGCGTGTTAGGTTCGCCTCGCCATGGCGAGGGCTCCATGAGGGGAAGCAACGACCAGACCACCGAGACCGCACCCTCACCCGCGGTGCGCGACGGCGCGGCCGAGCGGTGGTTCGTCGCGGTGGTCTTCCCGAACGCCGGCGCCCCCGTCGAGTTCACCGGCCGGCGGCTGGTGGTCGGCCGCGCGCCGGGGACCGGCGGCTTGCGCATCGACGACGGCCGGGCCAGCCGCAGCCACTTCGAGCTGAAGCCGGCGACCGTGGGCGACGCGATGCGCGTCCGCGACCTCGACAGCAAGAACGGCACGCTGCTCGACGGGCAGCGCGTCGACCGCGAGTACATCGACGACGGCGCCGTGTTGCGGGCCGGCGACACGCTGCTGACCGTGACGCGCCTGCGCGTGCCGACCGGGCTGAGCCCGACGCTCCGCCCAGGGGTGGCGGTGCACCGCGCCGCGGCCGAGGCGCTGGCGGAGCGGGCCGGCACTCTGCGGACCTCGGGCGCGGGCTCGCCCACGGCGGTGCTGCTGCGGGGGCCCACGGGCGCCGGCAAGGAGCTGCTCGCCCAGCGCGTACACGCGGCCAGCGGGCGCGCGGGCAGCTTCGTGGCCGTGAACTGCGCGACCTTCAACCGCGAGCTGATCGGCAGCGAGCTCTTCGGCCACGTGCGCGGCGCGTTCTCGGGCGCCCACGCCGACCGCGCCGGCCTGTTCGCGTCCGCGCACCGGGGCACGCTGTTCCTCGACGAGGTCGCCGAGCTGCCGCTCGACCAGCAGCCCGCGCTGCTGCGGACGCTGCAGGAGGGCACGGTGCGGCCGGTCGGCGCGGATCGGGAGCTGCGCGTGGACGTGCGGGTGGTCGCGGCCACGCACCAGCCCCTCGAGCGGCTGTGCGCCGAGGGCGCGTTCCGCGACGACCTGTTCGCGCGTCTGGTCGGCTTCGTCATCGACCTGCCCGGCCTCACGCGGCGGCGCGCCGACATCCTGCCGCTGTTCGAGACCTTCCTCGATGGGCCGATCCCGCTGACGCCCGACGCCGCCGAGGCGCTGCTGGTGCACGACTGGCCGCACAACGTGCGGGGTCTGCAGCACGCGGCGACGCAGGTGCGCGCGTTCGCGGACGCGGCGGGGGTGGTGGACGTCGGCCTGCTCCCCGCGGGGGTGCAGCGATCGGTGCGCAGCCGGCGGTCGGTGGACGAGCGGGTCATCGACGCCGAGACGCTGGCCGCCGGGCTGCGCCGGCACCGCGGCAACGTCACCAGCCTCGCGCGCGAGCTGGGACATAGCCGGCAGCAGATCTACCGACGACTGGAGGCCTTCGGGATCGACCCCGAAGCGTACCGCTGACGCGGACGGTCGGACGTCCGGTGTCCGCGTGGACACCGCTGGGCTCGAGCGCGACGCGCCGAGTAGAGGGCGAGCATGGACGGCACGAAAGCTGCGAGGGGGCGCCCCCGACCACGATGGGTCGGGGGACGGACGATGGGTGGGTTGATGCTCTGGGTGCTGCTGACCGGGCCGATCGTGGGCCGGGCGCAGCCGGGGGGCGACGCCGAGCTGAAGGCCTGGGTAGACGCCCAGCTGAGCGAGGCCTACGCGCATCACCAGGCCGGTCGCTATGCCGAGGCCATCGCGGGCTATCGACGCGTCCACGCGCGCAGCCCCGAGCCTCGCTTCCTGCTGAACATCGGCATCGCCTACGCCGAGATGGGCGGCCAGTGCGTGCAGATGGTCGATGCCTTCCAACGCTTCGAGCGCGCCTGCTCGGCGTGCGCCGAGAAGGAGCAGGGCCTGCGGCGGTGGGAGGCGCTGCGCCCACGCTGCGTGGCCAAGGTGATGGTGACCAGCGAGCCCCCCGGGGCGGTGGTCGAGGTCGACGGGGAGCGATTGGGGGCGGCCCCGCAGCAGACGCAGCTGCTGGCCGGTGAGCACGTCGTGATGGCGCGCCTGGAGGGGCACGCTCCGCATCAGCAGACCGTGCGGATCGAGGACGCCGAGGCGCGGACGCTGACCCTGGCGTTGAAGCCCGCGGCGCCGCCCGAGGCGAAGGCGCCGAGCGCACCCGAGCCGCCCCCGGCGGTCGCCGCGGCCTCAGGCAGCGCGATGACCGCGGGGGGCGGGTCGGACGTCTGGGCGTGGACGGCGGTCGGCGTCGGCGTCGTCGGCGTCGCGGTGGGGGTCACCTTCACCGCCTTGGCCTTCCAGGCGGCGGACGACGCCGAGCAGGCGACCCGGCGCGTCGACGCGGCCGACGCGATCGATCGCCGCGATCAGGCGACGACGTTGCAGTGGATCGGATACGGCGTGGGGGTCGCGGGGCTGGCGACCGCGGCCACCTTGTGGTGGCTCGACGCCGGCGACGAGCCGGTCGCGTGGCGACCGTTCGTCGGCCCGGCGGGCCTGGGACTGAGCGCGCGCTTCTGACGACGCGCTGGCGGGCGGGGCGTCGAGGGCGCCCGACGATGGGGGACCTCATGAGGAGCGCAGCGCGACATGGTTGGCTGCTCGGGCTGTTGGCGTGGGCCTGTGCGCCCGAGATCACGCTCGACGAGTGCTACGACAGCGTGGAGTGCGATCCGGGACAGATCTGCCTGAACGGCGCGTGCACCGTGAGCGGTGACTCCGGCGTGGGTGGGCTGGACGGCCAGGTCGGCGGGCCAGACGCCGAGGGGGTCGACGCGACGACGCGCGACGCGACGCGGCCGGTCGACATGCGGGTCGATGGCGGGCAGGGTGGGCGCGGCGGCGAGCCCGGTCTGGGCGGCGAGCCCGGCGCGGGTGGCGACGGCGGCCAGCCGGGGGCGGGCGGCGGTGGCCAGCCCGGCATGGGCGGCCAGCCCGGCGTGGGCGGCGGCGGCGGTGAGCCTGGCGTCGGTGGCGGCGGCGGTGAGCCTGGCGTCGGCGGTGAGCCCGGCATGGGCGGTGAGCCCGGCATGGGCGGTGAGCCCGGCATGGGCGGCGAGCCCGGCATGGGCGGCGAGCCCGGCATGGGCGGCGAGCCCGGCATGGGCGGTCAGCCGGGCATGGGCGGTCAGCCGGGCATGGGAGGTCAGCCGGGCATGGGCGGCGAGCCCGGCGCCGGCGGCGAGCCGGGCATGGGCGGCGGCGGCGGCACGGGGGGCACGGGCGGTAGCGGCGGCATGGGCGGCGCGCCTTGCCTCGGCACCGACGCGACCTGCGACGGCGTGGACGACGACTGCGACGGGCGACCCGACGAGGACGCCGCGCCGAGGCCGGCGCCCCTGGTGGCGGGCGTCTGCGCGCCGGTGACCGTGGCCTGCGTCGACGGCGCGTTCGCCGATCCGGTGTACCCCGCGACCTACGAGCTGGTCGAGGTCAGCTGTGACGGCCTCGACAACGACTGCGACGGCGCCGAGGACGAGGGCTTCCCGACCCTGGGCGACGCCTGCACGGCCGGGCAGGGCGTCTGCGAGGTGGCGGGCGTCGTGGTGTGCGCGGCAGGCGGCGCGTCGGTCGTCTGCAGCGAGCAGCCGCCGGCCGGCAGCGCCGAGGTCTGCAACGGCCTGGACGACGACTGCGATGGCAGCTCCGACGAGGACGTCCCGCCGATGGACGCGCCGCTGCAAGCGGGCGTCTGCGCGGGCGTCACGGTGGCGTGCGTGGACGGCGCCTTCGCCGCGCCTGCCTACCCGGCCACGTACGAGGCCGTCGAGATCAGCTGCGACGGGCTCGACAACGACTGCGACGGCGAACTGGACGAGGCGTTCCCGACCCTGGGTGACCCGTGCAGCGTCGGCGAGGGCGCTTGTCGCGGGGAGGGCGTCGTGGTGTGTGCCGGCGCCGACGCGGTCGCCTGCGACGGGGTCGAGGGCGATCCGACCGACGAGCAGCCCGGCAACGGCGTCGACGACGACTGCGACGGCGCGGTGGACGAAGGCAGCCCGTGTCCGTCGGGCATGGTCGTCGTCGCGGACCGCTGCGTCGACGCCGTGCGACAGGTGGCCGACGATCAGGCCGCTGCGATTCAGGCCTGCGCGATGCGCGACGCCGAGGTGTGCACCGCGGATGCGTACCTGGCGGTGTTCGCCACCGGCTTCCGGCCCGAGGGCTACGACGATGCGTCCGCCACGACCGGGAAGTTCGGCACCACGCAAGACGAGGGCTGTTGTTGTCCGTGTGGCGGCGGACCCGGCGACCCGCGTGCGGTCACGTATGTCGAGCCCGACCGGGGCACCCAGTGTGAGTGTTGGGAGCCCCGCTACCCGAGCTACCTGTGTTGCGCGCCGGCGCCGCCGGAGCGTTGCCACGACGGCGTCGACGACGATATCGACGGGCAGGTGGACGAGGTCTGCCCACCCCTGAGCTTCCCGGTCGTCCTTCGTTCCGGGATGGACGGTCCCGTCGGCAGCAGCGCGACGCAGCGGGCGATGGACCTGATCGAGATCCCGCTCGTGGCGGGCGGCTATGAGGGCGCGGACGTCGTCGGCCACTGGCCGTTGGACGGGAACCTGCTCGATTCATCAGGTCAGGGCTACCCGGCTGGTGCGACGGCGAATGGACTGTCGACTGTCGGTGCCTTCGGTGACCTTGGTGGCGGGATGCGCGTAGTTGATGGTGCCTACTTGACCCTGCCGGGCTCTAGCCGCCTTGAGGATCTGGGGCAGTTGACTCTGTGTGTGTGGGTGAGACCCTTGCCGGGAGGCGGTCAGCAGGCCAATCATATTCTGAGTGTCGAGAGTCTTGATGGGAATCCTGCAAATGATGTATTCGCGCTCAAGGTCGCACGCTCGAACGTCAAACGGCCGCAGTTGAGTTTCGAGACGCACAATCGAGCCGTTGAACTGGAGTCAGCGGAAATACTTGAAGAGGGAGAATGGACTCATGTCTGCGCCACATATGATGGTAGCCAAGTAGCGCTGTATGTAGGCGGCACGATAGTCGATGCGGCACCGGCCATTGGCCTGCTGCCTCCTGTTGATGCCGACATTACTGTCGGCCGGTGCGCAAGTGGGGCCGCATGTTCCGAACATTGGTTTGCTGGGGATGTTGATGACGTTGTTATTCTTGGTAGGGCACTGTCTCCATTAGAGGTTCGTCTGTTCGCGATGAGTAGGGCCCCGTGGGGACAGTCGGTTCTGGACGGAGCGCAGCAGGATTGGGATGATGTCCGACTCTTCGAGAACGGAGAAAGTGCTGAGTTTGAAGTGATCGGAGCTCGACCACTGGCAACGCGTGGTGCCGATCTCGACGGTCATGTCCTTGCCTACTGGACAATGAACGAGGCTGGTGCCTCACCGTTGGATGATCGTGCACCGGGCTACGAGGTGTTGGGAGGTCCACGTTCAGTAGCGGGCCGCTTTGGCCGCAGCGATGGAGCGCTTCGCTTCGATGGGTTGGACGATGGACTTCGGCTGTGGCAGGAGCGAGCGTTCCGCTTTGGTGGGTCGTTCAGCGTTGAGTTCTGGGCGCTGATACCTCAGGGCGGGTACGGCACGTTGCTCTCGACGGAGGATGGCCGTGCGCCGGCAGGCTGGTTCTTCTCCGTCGCCAGGGAGACTGGGCAGGTCTTCTGGCAATGCTCTGGGGGCAACGTGGAGACGGAGCTTCGATTGAGTTCTGCGTTTCGGGTTGATGATGCGCTGTGGCACCACTTTGTCGGCGTGAGGGACGGCGACGTGTGCGGCCTGTACATTGACGGTGTTCTGGTGCAGGAGGGGTCGCTCCCGGGGCTTCCGGTGGATAGGGATGATGGTCTGTGGATCAGTGCTGCCCATCACTATCGGAGCGTTCAGGCCCCACTCAACTACGATTTCGGAGCGGTGACACTCGATGAAGTTGCCATCCACGCGACCGCGCGTAGCGCCGACTACATCTACAAACGGGCGCACCCGCTTCCACGTATACGCTTTCACGCCGCTACTGCGCCGGCTCCTGTGGGTGGGAGGTTTCCATTTCTTGGGTATACGATAGGCTACGGGGACATAGATGCAGCGAGGGCTGCTACAGTGCCACTCGACGGGCTGCTGTCCCCACGCAATGGGTACTTGGGTTGGTGGCGAATGGAGGACAAGAACGACCGGTTCGTGGATCTAACGACAAACCGGCGCCACGCCTGGGGTCCCTCGACGGAGAGCATCCCAGGATGGAGCGCCGGAGGTGGGGCCGCCGGGAGAGCCTTTGACGGCCAGGACGACTATCTGCTGGTGTCTGACTCAGACCTTCTGGGCATTGGGGAGGAGATGCTCACGGTTGAGGCCGTGGCGCGGCCGACGGGTTCGAATACCGGGTTCATCGTTGCAAAGGGGTTCAGGAGCGATGCGGGTGACTCCGCCGCTTTCGCGATCGGCTGGTCCGTGGATTCCCCTGAGCATGCGGGCAGCATTCAAGCTGATGTGACGACGGATTCGTCGGGGTTGCTGTCGGTGAATTCGGCTGAGGCGGAGCACGGAGAATGGTACCGAATGGGGATGGTGCACGACGGTGACGGCGTGGCGTGTACCGTCGACGGGGTTGTCGCGGACGTGGCCCTGGGTACAGGCATTGTGGATCAGCCCGGCGACGCTCACTCGCTGGCGTTTGGCGCTTTGCTGATCGAGCGAGGGCGGCGCTCAGGCCTATTCGGAGGAGATATCCGAGAGGCCCGCATCATGCGGCGCGCTTTGCATGGACCGGAGTTGCTGTCCGCAGGGGCGGGGATGTGGCTTGGTCCAGTGCAGCCCGATGGTTTTGTCCTGATGCCGCGAGGGTCTTTCGTGATGGGATCCTCGGATGGCGACCCAGACGCCCAACCAGACGAGCAGCCCCGTCTCGTTCAGATCTCCCGTCGCTATTGGATTCAAGATACGGAAGTGTCCCGGGGCGAGTGGAGGGAACTGATGGGCACAGAGCCTTGGAGAACGGGGTGTAGCGGAGATTCCTGTCCCGTCGAGAATGTGAATTGGTTCGAGGCAGTGGCCTTCGCAAACGCGAAATCAGCCTCGGTGGGGGCGCAGCAGTGCTACGATTTGACTGGCTGCGTTGGTGTGCCAGGGGATGAGGAGTACCAGTGCGCTTCGGTCCCTCCACGGGACCCGGATTGTGACGGGTTTCGGTTGCCCACCGAGGCAGAGTGGGAGTATGCAGCGCGCAGCGCGGGGCTGATGCAACGCTATCCCTGGGGCAATGACGCTGCCAACTGTGATTTCGCAGTGATGGACGACGGTAGTGGCCATGCATGCGGGGAGGGCAATCTGGTACTGCCTGTCTGCTCCAGATATCAGGGTCACGTTCAAGACCGTATCTGCGATTTGGCCGGCAATGTGTGGGAGTGGGTCGAGGACTGGTACGGCCCCTACGACGATGCGCCACTGGACGGCTCGGCACGGACCGAGCCAGGAACAGAGCGCGTGTATCGAGGTGGGGGGTGGTTCGCGGATGCTGCTGATCTGCGGGCCACGAATCGTGAAAAGTTCCCTCCAGCCTATCGGGGCGTGAGCCTTGGATTTCGTTTGGCGCGGTCGGCTTGGCATTAGATGCAGCGCGGAAGGTCATCGTTGTCCGGCCCACCCCTTGCTTCCTCGCCCGCCCACACCGAGAGGAGGCCCTCATGACCGGGTTCGCGTGGTGGTTCGGCACCTTGTTTACCGTGGGCGCGTTGGCGCTGCTGCACAGCGGGGGGCGGCAGATCGTCCGCGGGCTGCGGCAGTCTGACGCGGCGGACGCGCCCATCTGGCTGACGCGGGGGCTGCGCGAGGTGCTGATCGTCGTGTGCGGGACGGGCATCTCGCTGGGCTATGTGTTCGACATCGAGGCCCTGCTGATGGTGTCGGCCGTGGTCCTGGCCGAGGAACTGTACGAGACGGGCGTGGCCCTGTTCATCCTCGAGCGGGGGCGGGCGCTGGACGCGGTGGGCTGAGGTGGCGACCTGGTTGTTCGTCGCCTGACCCTCACCCCGTCGCCCACTCGGCCAGCGTCTGCACCGTGCGCCAGTTGCGCAGGGTGCTCACGACGCCCAGGGCGCGGTCGAGGTAAGCGTTGGTCAGCTTCGAGCGGGCTGCGCCGTTCGGGTAACGGACGTACAGGTCGTGGCCGTCGAGCTGGAAGCTGTCGTCCGGGGAGCGTTCGGGGTCGATCTCACCCTGGGGCGGGCCGCTGAGGAAGCCGACGTACAGCGCTTTGTGGCTGTCGTCGGGCTGGGCCAGCGGGTGCTTCTCGGCCAGCTCGGCCAGGCGACTGCCGCGACGGACGATCACGGGCACCTTCAGGCCGAAGCGTTGATCGATGGCGTCGGCGACGCGCGCGGCGAAGGCGTCGCCGGCCGCGGGCGGCGGTTGGTACACCACGTTGCCGCTCTGGATGTAGGTGCGGACGTCGGCGCAGCCGAGGTCGGTGAACAGGGCGCGCAGGTCGGCCATGGGCAGCTTGTTGTGGCCGCCGACGTTGATGGCGCGCAGCAGGGCGACGTGGCGTTCGGGCATGGGGGCTCCCTCCTGGCCCCTGGCATAGCGCCTGGCGGCGCCGCTGAGAAGGGTCAGCCGCGGCTGCCGCTGCGCAGCGGGAACAGCTGCTGCGCCCACAGGCCCTCGGGCACGTCCTCCTTCACCACGCCGTAGCGCGCCGGCCAGGCCGCATCGCTGGGCAGGTGATGGGTGCCGAACAGACGGTCGATGAAGGGGAAGACGGCCGCGTAGTCCGTGTCGATGGCGGCGTCTTCGCTGCTGTGGTGCCAGTGGTGGTAGCGGGCCGAGACGAGCCAACGCTCCAGGCCGCCGTAGCGCAGGTCGATGTTCGCGTGCAGCAGCGTCGACTGGATCACCATCAGGCCGCCGTACAGCAGCACCGTCTCGAAGGGGAAGCCCAGCACGAACAGGGGCAGCGCGACGCCGACGCGGGTCAGCAGCGTCTCGATGACGTGCACCCGGCTGCCGGCCAGCGCGTCCATGTGGCGGCTGGAGTGATGCACTGCGTGGATGCGCCACAGCCAGGGCACCTCGTGCATCGCGCGGTGCAGGGCGTACTGCACGCCGTCGGCCACCAGCGCGATGGCGAGCAGCTGGACCACCACGGGCCACTGGTCGACCACGCCGTGCAGGTGCGTCAGACCCAGCCCGAAGACGGCCAGGCCCGCCGCGGTGGTCGACAGGGCCGTCACCGCGTGCAGGCTCAGGTGGTTCATCACGAAGTAGCGCAGGTCGGTCTTCCACTCGGCGCGGCGGCCGCGGGCGGCGACGCGCGGGCGCTTGCGCTCGAGGGGCGCGACCACCAGCGCCAGCAGCAGGCCGTCGATGGCCAGCCAGTCGAGGGTCAGCCAGCCGACGCCGGCGGTGGCCGCGCCGACCGGCGCGGCGGGCCCGCCCAGCGTGCCGGCGACGGCCGCCGCCAGCAGCGCGACCAGCGGTCTCTTGTGTTCGCCGCGCCACAGCGCCCACAGCGCCAGGGCGACGCTCGCCACCAGCGTGGCGACCAGCACCCCGCGCACCACCGGCACGGCGTACAGGCCGCGCACCTGCGGGGCGGTCAGCAGGCCGGGCAGGCGCAGGCAGGCGACGCCGGCGACGCTGCCGAGGCCGAGCCAGAGGGCGGTGAGTCCAGCGGTTCGAGGGGACATGGGCAGGCTCCGTGTTCGTCTTCGACGGGCCTGCTCTTCATGGGGCGTGCCGGCGCGCTCGGCGCCGTGGTGGCGGCCTTCGAGCGCGCTGGGTGGTCGTCGGGTGGGAGAGCGGTACACCGCGTGTGCACGCGGTGTACGCCGGGTGTCAGGGGCAGGCCCCGCCCTCGAGGCAGCGCAGGTCGGCGCGGCGCGACACCCGCTGCACGGTCACCCGCGCGACCGGCGCGTCGGGGTCGAAGCCGTGATCCATCGCGGTCAGGTCGCCGCCGCCCGCGATGCCGCCGTGCAGCGTGATGGGCGCCGGCGGCTCGGTGGCGGTGCCGGCGTTGCCGTTGGGATCGCCGGGCAGCATCACCGTGCCCAGGATCGAGCTCGCGTCGTCCAGGTCGGCGCTGAGCTCGCTGTTCTCCTCGGTGCCGGCGTCGTAGCCGCGCACGTCGTAGACCACCGGCTCGGCGCCGGGCAGCGCCACCGCGTCCAGGCCCCAGAAGCCGTCGTTGGTGGCGACCAGCATGCTGGCCAGCGACAGCACGTCGCCGGCGGCCGCGAAGACGTGCCAGGCGCTGTGGTCCACCAGCTCGACGTCGGGGGGGAAGGGCCCGAAGGTCGTGCGCAGCGTCCCCTGCGGGGCGATGGGCAGGCCGCTGTCGAGGGCCAGCGTGACGCCCATCGCGTCGCGCACCTCGTTGAGCAGCAGCGCGGTCGAGCCCATCTCGGCGACGATCTCGATGCCCGGGCTGGCCGGCTGGCCGGCCCGCCACAAGTGCACGCCGGGCGCGTGGGTCACGGTCGCCGAGGGGCCCATGGGCTGCGGGGTCAGGTTCTCGGCGACCACCTCGTAGGCGGCCGTCCCAGGGGGCAGCGCGGTGACGATCACGCGGGCGACGTGCGTGCCCCAGCCGTGGCTCTCCAGGGTCAGATCACCCGCGCCGGTGATGCCCGGGTGCGGGGCGATGGGCTGCGCCGGATCGGTCGCCGGGTTGGCGTTGCCGTTGGGATCGCCGGGCAGCGGCACCAGGCCCAGGATCGAGCCGCCGTCGTCCAGATCGGTTGCGAGCTCCGTGTTCTCCTCGGTGCCCGCGTCGTAGGCGTCGGCGAAGTACACGCGCGTGCCGGTCTCGGGCAGTGCGACGCTGTCGAGGCCCCAGAAGCCGTCGTTGGTGATCACCACCATGCTGGCCAGCGACAAGACGTCGCCGGGCGCGCCCTCGACGACGAAGCTCACGTGGTCGCGCAGCGTCGCGCCGGCGGGGAAGGGGCCGAAGCCGGGGCGCGTCTCGCCGCGGGGCGTCATGGGCACGCCAGCGTTGACCACCTCGGTGACGCCGTCCGTGGCGGCGGCCTCGTCGTAGAAGGTGAAGGGCACGCCCATCTCGGCGATCACCTTGATGCCGGGGCTGGCCGGCTGCCCCACCTGCCACAGCCGGGTCGCGGGCGCGTGCGTCGCGGCCACGACCGGGCCCAGGGGCTGCACCGTCAGGTTCTGCATCGTCACGACGTAGCGACGGCGCTCGACGGGCGGGCTCACCGGCGGGCACGCGCCGCCCTCGAGGCAGCGCAGATCGGCCCGCGGCGCCAGGTGCTGAAGCGTCACTCGCGCCACGGGGGCCATCAGATCCCAGCCGTGGTTCACATAGTCGAGCTGCCCGACGCCCAAGATGCCGCCGTGCGCGGCGATCGGCGCGCGCGGATCGGTCTCGGTGCCGGCGTTGCCGTTGGGATCGCCGGGCAGCATCACCTTGCCCAGGATGGACGAGGCGTCGTCGAGATCGGCGCTGAGCTCGGTGTTCTCCTCGGTGCCGGCGTCGTAGCCCATCGCCTCGAGCGTGACGCTGGCCCCGCCGACCGGCAGCTCGACGCCGTCGAAGCCCCAGAACCCGTCGTTGGTGGCCACCAGCATGCTGGCCAGCGAGAAGACGTCGCCTGGGCCGCCGACCACGTGCCAGGCGCTGCGATCGTTCATCTCGATGCCCGGCGGGAAGGGGCCGAAGCTGTCGCGCAGGGTGCCCTGCGGGGTCATCGGCAGGCCGCTCTCGAGGGCGAAGGTGACGCCCGCGGCGTTCGCCGCCTCGGTGGCGAGCAGGGCCGTCGAGCCCATCTCGGCCACGATCTCGACGCCGGGGCTGGCCAGCGCGCCCACCTGCCACAGGTGGGTGTCGGCGGCGTGGGTCGCGCCCAGGCTGGGGCCCATCGGCTGCGAGGTCAGGTTCTCGGTCACGACCGCGTAGGCCTCGAGGTCGTCGGGCAGCGCGGTGATCAGCACGCGGGCGACGCGCTGGCCGAAGCCGTGATCCTCGACCGTCAGGTCGCCCACGCCCGCGATGCCCGGGTGGGGGGTGATCCGCGCGGGCGGCTCGGTCGGCACGCGCCGGTTGCCGTTCGGATCGCCCGGCAGCGCGACCGGACCCAGGATCGAGCCGCCGTCGTCGAGGTCGGCGGCGAGCTCGGTGTTCTCCTCGGTGCCGGCGTCGTAGGCGTCCGCCAGATAGGCGCGCGTGCCTGCGGCGGGCAGCTCGACGCCGTCGAGGCCCCAGAAGCCATCGTTGGTGATCACCACCATGCTGGCCAGCGACAGGGTGTCACCCGGGTTGCCCTCGATGACGAACGACACGTTGTCGGTCAGCGTCTCGCCGGGCGGGAAGGGGCCGAAGCTGTCGCGGGTGGTGCCGCGCGGCGTCATCGGCACGCCGGCGTTGACCACCTGGGTCACGCCGTCGGTGGCCTGGACTTCGTCGTAGAAGGTGAAGGGAACGCCCATCTCGGCGATGACGCGGATGCCGGGGCTGGCCAGCTCGCCCGGCTGCCACAGGTGCAGGTCGGCGGGGTGGGTGGCCGCGACCACCGGGCCGAGGGGCTGGTCGCTCAGGTTCTGGATCGTGACGACGTAGCGCCGCGGGCCGGGGGGCGGGCCCATGTCGCTGGGCTCGACGCCCATGTCGTCCGGCTCGACGCCCATGTCGCCCGGCTCGAGCCCGGAGTCCTCGGGCGCGGCGTCGGGCTGGGCGTCCAGCCCGCCGGCGTCGGCCAGCGGGCCGCCGTCGACCGTCGGCTCGGCGTCGCTCGGCTCGCCGGCGTCCCCCGCGGCGTCGGTCATCGCGCCGGCGTCCGTCTCGCTCGCGTCGGCCATCGCGCCCATGT
>JAUHXL010000620.1 GCA_030426945.1 bacterium | reverse complement strand
CCGACGCCGGCTCGGCCGCCATGCCGGCCTTGGCCGTCGACGCCCAGGGCAGCTACCTGCTGGCTTGGTCGGACAAGCGGGACGTGCCGGATCCCGACAACCAGGCGCGGCCGTGGATGGCGGCGGGTTCGCTGAGCTGCGAGGGCGGTGAGTGAGCCTGCGACGGACGCGGCTGACCGTCTCGACGCCCGGACGGAGCATCCAGGAGATCACCGACGAGGTGCAGCGCGCGGTGGCCCAGGCCGGCGTGTCCGAGGGGCTGGCGCACGTCTTCCTGCACCACACCAGCGCCTCGCTGATCCTCTGCGAGAACGCCGATCCGACCGTGCGCCGGGATCTCGAGGCCTTCTTCGCGCGCCTGGCGCCCGACGGCGATCCGATCTACGCGCACACCGCGGAGGGGCCCGACGACATGCCCGCGCACGTGCGGACCGTGCTGACCCAGAACAGCCTGACGCTGCCGGTCAGCGGCGGGCGCTGCGATCTGGGCACGTGGCAGGGCGTCTTCGTCTGGGAGCATCGGCGCCGGCCCCATCGGCGGCGGCTCACGGTGACGGTGTGGGGCTGAGCCCCCGGCTCACCGGGTCAGCGGGATGCACCGGGTCGCGCAGCGGGCGGACCGTCTCTGCGGAGAGCGTCAGCGCAGCGTGCCGCGGGCGGCCGCCTGGGGCAGGGGATCGCGGGACTGCATGAACAGCGCGATGGCGGCGCGGTCGCGCGGCTGCAGGTTCTGCAGCTCCAGCCCGACGCCGGCGTCCGGGCCCGGGCGGCGCCAGACGACGCGGGCCTCGGTGTCGAGGCGGCCGATGCGCTTCAGCTCGAGCACGACCCGCACGCGATCACCGGTGCGCAGGGGCAGGTCGGTGGCGACGAAGACCGTGCGCGGGCTGTCGGCGACGAAGTTGCTGACGGTGTCGAGGCCCAGGGTGGCCTCGACGCGCAGGGTGCTGCTGCGCAGCCGGGCGACCTCCCGTTCGAGCTCGGCGAGGCGGCCGTGGGCCTCGGCCAGGACGTGGAAGGCGACCAGCTTGTCCGAGATGCGCGCGCCGGACTGCGCCCGCTCGCCCGACTCGAACATCGCCTCGGCCTCCGGGGGCAGGATCGCGGCCAGGCGCGCCAGCAGCGGCGCGGCGCCGGCCTCGGCGTTCGCGGCCATCGCGTCCAGCTCGCGCTGCAGCCGGCGCTTGCGGCCGAGGATGCCCGTCATCATCGCTCGCCCGTGATCGCCGGTGTCGTGGTAGACCCGAGGCAGCGGGCCGGCGGGGGTCGGCGCGTCGATGTGCACCTCGCGGGCCGCGGGCGCCACCGCCCCCAGCGTGAGCGGGGGCAGGGGGTCGGCGGGCTTGCGGCGGGCACCCGGTGGGCGATCTCCGCCGCGCATTCGGCTCGTCAAATGCTCCTCCCCGGAACGTGCGGTCATCCTGCAGGGTGCCGATCGAGGCGAGGAAATTCAACGTGTCGGGGCAGGACGCCCCGCCCGCCGGGATCCGCAGCGGGGTTCGCTCCGGGGCGGTGACGTGGCGCGCGAGCCGCAGGAGAGGCGCATGCAGTGGGGGGTGATCTGGGCGGTCTGGGTGCTGCTCGCGGCCGCGCCGGGCGCGCCGCGCGTGGTCGCGATCGGGGACATGCACGGGGACGCCGGCGCGGCCTGGCGGGCGCTGCGCCTGGCCGGGCTCGTCGACGCGGAGCTGCGCTGGGTCGGCGGGCGCGCCGTGCTGGTGCAGACGGGCGACGTGCTGGATCGAGGCGACGATGAGCGGGCGCTGCTCGACGGCCTGGCGCGGCTGCAGCGCGAGGCCGCCGCGGCGGGCGGGCGCGTCGTCCTGCTCAACGGCAACCACGAGCTCATGAACGTGCAGGGTGACTTCCGCTACGTCACGCCGCGCGGCTTCGCCGCCTTCGCCGACGTGCCCACCGGCGACGCCGTACAGCGCCTGCCGGCGCGGGCGCGGGGGCGGGCGGCGGCCTTCCGCCCGGGCGGCGTCTACGCCCGCGCCCTGGCGGATCGCCCGATCATCGCGCAGGTGGGCGACAGCGTCTTCGTGCACGGCGGCGTGTTGCCGCAGCACGTCGGCTACGGCGTCGCGCGCCTCAACCGCGAGGCGGCCGCGTGGCTGAAGGGCCAGGCGCCCGAGCCCGCGTGGGTGCGCAGCCCCGACAGCCCCGTGTGGAGCCGACAGTACTGCCAGTCGCCTGGGCCGGCCGACTGCGTGCTGCTGGCGCGCACCCTGGCGGCGCTGGGCGCCGAGCGGCTGGTGGTGGGTCACACGGTGCAGCCGAAGGGCATCCGCAGCTTCTGCGACGCGCGGGTGTGGTGCATCGACAGCGGCATGGCGAAGCACTACGGCGGGCCGGCGCAGGCCCTGTCGATCGAGGGCGGCGCCGCGCGGGTCATCGGGGAGTGAGGACGGGCGCTCAGCGGATCGGCGCGTCCTCGTCCACGCGTTGCGGCGCGAGGTCGTGGGGCCCGATGGTGCCGTCGCTGCGAATCGTCAGGACGTGCAGGGGGAAGCTGACCTCGCCGTCGCCCTCGACCGTCGTGGGGCCGAAGACGCCCCGGTGGTCGTCGATGGCGATCAGGGCGCGGCGGACGGCGTCGCGGTCCGTCTGGCCCGCGACGGCGCGGCCGAGCAGGCGCCCGGCGTCGTAGGCGTGGGCGGCCAGCGCGCTGGGCGGGCGCCCGGTGGCGTCGGTCCACAGCGCGGCGAACTCGGCGGCCTCGGGATCCTCGGGCCAGAAGGCGTCGACGAACACGCTGTTGTGGGCCGGCGAGCCGGCGCGCGCGGCGAAGGCCGGGCTGTTGAACCCGGCGCTGCCGAGCACGTGCACCAGCTGGGGAAGGTCGCCGCCGTACTTCGGCGCGAACTGCACCGGATCCATCTCGGGCGAGGTGCGCAGCTCGACGTCCCAGTAGCTGAGGAAGGGCAGCACGAGGCGGGCGCGGCTGCCGACGTCGGGCACGTACAGGGCCTCGAAGTCGACCAGCGGCGGGACGTGCAGCGCCTTGTCCTTCGACTTGCGGTTCAGCTGGGCCCAGTGGGGATCCGGGCGGCGCGCGACGAGGTCGTGGCGGCCGATGAGCTTCTTGATCTCGGTGTGAAACTCGGTCGCGCGCGGACTGTAGAACTGCGCGCCCCGGACGGCGCCGCCGCAGCGCTCCACCGTCTGCCAGAAGGCGGCCGCCATGTCGTGGCCGTAGTCGCTGTCCGGCGCGAGGATGGCGAAGGTGCGGTAGCCCAGCTGTTCGCAGGCGTAGGTGGCGATGGCGCGGGCCTGGGCGCTTCGGGTCAGGCGGTGGCGGAAGACGAAGGGGCCCAGGGCCGTGAGATCCTCGCGCGAGGCGAGGGTCATGATCGGCACCTCGAGGCGCTCGGCGGCGCGGGCGGCGGTGTGGCTCTCGATCGCGCCGATGGGTCCGATGATCGCGGCGACGCCCTCCTCGAGCACCAGGCGTTCGACCACCGCGGGCGCGCGCTGGGCGTCGCCCGCGGTGTCGCCGACGACCAGCTCGACGCCCTTCGCGTCGGCCAGCGCGAGCTCGACGGCCTGCTTCGCGACCTGACCGATGGCGGCGTAGGGGCCGGAGAGGGGCAGCAGCAGCCCCAGCCGGCCCTTGCGGACGCGCAGCCGGGCGTCGAGGCGCGCGAGCGTGGCGCGCGCGCGCTCGACGGCGGGCCCGGCGGGGGCGCGCGCGACGAGGTCGTCGAGGGTGGCGCGGGCGGCGCGCAGGTCGCGGCGGTGCGCCTGCAGGCGGCCCAGGCGCAGGGCCGCCCAGGCGAAGACGGGCTGCTCGGGCTGTAGCAGCGGCAGGGCCTGCTCGAGGTCGGCGGCGGGCACCGCCTCGACGGCGGCCGGCAGATCGGCGGCGGTCAGCGCCCGGAGCCGGGCCAGCGCGCCGATGGCCGGATCGGCGCCCGGGTGGGGCGGCGTCGCGGTGTGATCGGGCGGCGGGAGGGTCGGCTCGGGCCCAGGATCGTCGACCGCGGGGGCGTCCTCGGCGACCGGCCGCTCGTCGGCCTGCACGACCGGCGGCTTGCCCGCGCAGGCCAGCAACACGAACGACAGGGCGAGGGGCAGGGGGGCGCGCATGGCCGTGGTGTACCCCAGGGCCGCCGCCCTTTCAATCGGGCGCCGGCGCCCGCGACTCCCGGTCGTCGCCTCGGTCGCCG
>JAUHXL010000619.1 GCA_030426945.1 bacterium | reverse complement strand
GAGAAGTCGCCGGCCAGCGTGGCGATCTCGCTCCAACGCACCAGGTGCCGAACCAACAGCTCCTCGGGAGGCAGAGAACGCCCCATGGCCAGCGCGCGGGCGGTGTCCCCCCGCGCGACCGTCGCCTCGAGGTGGCGGACGAGGTGGGCCTGGGCCTCCGCGGCGGCCGCGTAGTCCCCCACCTCGGTCGCGCCGAACGCCGTGCGCTCGAGCAGCGCGACATCGGTCGGCGCCTCGGCCAGCCCGGCCTTCCAGGCCAGGACGGCGCCCTCGCGGTCGCCCTCGTGGAAGCGCAGATCACCGACGAGCCGCCACAAGCGTGGCTCGCTGGCCGCGGCCGCCGCCTGGGCGAGCGATCGGGCCGCGGCGACGCGCTTGCCCGCCCGGAGCTCGGCGAAGCCCTGCGCGCGCAGCGTCTGGGCGTCCGTCGCGACACGCTTGCTCGCGCTGACCGGCGTCGCGGCCGTCCCCCAGCCCGCGCTGGTCGGCTTGGCGGCCGCTGGGCCAGCGAGGCCCAACCACGCGGCCGCCACCCCGGTCACCACCCAAGCCCGCCTCGGCGTCGCTCGTCGCATCTCACCCTCCTGTGTGTCGGAGCGCCCGGCCGGGCGCCCTGCAGCCTCTGAACGCACGCGGCCCCGAGAAGTTCCCCCGCGCGCCTCGAACCTCGCGGTCGACTGTATCGCGCGCGTCGGGGCGCTGCCACGAGGAGACCGATGCGCGCGAGCCCGTGCCGGTCGCGGGCTCGCGCGAGGCGGTCAGATTCTGGACATCGTGGACGGTCGATACGCTCGGCGGCGCGCGTCTCTTCTCTGCAACCGTCGGAAATTATTCAGGATGTGTGTCTGGCACGGACCTTGGTTATCGGGACGGCGAACGAGCAGCGAGGAGACGCCATGCTGGCCACCGTCGCATCGGGCGCCGTGCTGGGGATCGAGGCCTATCGGGTCGATGTCGAGGTCGACCTCGGCCGTGGAATGATGGTGTTCTCGACGGTCGGGTTGCCGGCCGGCGCCGTCTGCGAGGCGCGCACCCGGGTCAAATCGGCCCTCGACAACTGCGGCTACGGGTTCCCGCAGCGTCGCGTGACGGTCAACCTCGCGCCGGCGCACATCAAGAAGCAGGGCAGCGGCTTCGACCTGCCGATCGCGCTCGGCATCCTGGTGGCCGACCGCAAGCTGCCCGCCGACGCCCTCGACGACGCGCTGGTCATCGGCGAGCTCTCGCTCGACGGGCGGGTTCGCCCGGTCCGCGGCGTCCTGCCGCTGGCGGCGCGCGCCCGGGCCATGGGGCTGCGTCGGGTGGTCGTCCCGTACGACAACGCACCCGAGGCGGCCGTGGTCGAGGGCATCGAGATCTGTCCGGTCGATCACCTGGCGCAGGCGGTCGAGGCGCTCTCCGGCGCGCGCCCGCTGCCCGAGGTGCCGGCCACGCCCACCGCGACGACGCCCCCCGACATCGGCGTCGACCTCCGCGACGTGCGCGGCCAGGGCGTCGCCCGCCGGGCCCTCGAGGTCGCCGCGGCAGGGGGTCACAACCTGCTGTTCATCGGCCCGCCGGGCGCGGGCAAGACCATGCTGGCGCGGCGGCTGCCGACCATCGTCCCGCCAATGACGTTCGACGAGCGCATCGAGAGCTCGATCGTCGCCAGCGTGGCCGGGCTGCTGCGGCCGGAGGAGCCGCTGATCCGGTTCCGGCCCTTCCGGGCGCCCCACCACTCGGTGTCGGACGTGGCGCTGACCGGCGGCGGGCCCCACGCCCGCCCGGGTGAAGTCTCGCTGGCGCACAACGGCGTGTTGTTCCTCGACGAGCTGCCCGAGTTCCGCCGGAACGCGCTGGAGTCCCTGCGCCAGCCGCTGGAGGACGGCGTGGTCGTCGTGGCGCGCGCCAGCGCCACGTATGCCTACCCGTCTCGGTTCATGCTCGTGGCCTCCATGAACCCCTGCCCGTGCGGCTATCACGGCCACCCGAGGCAAGCCTGCGTCTGCCACCCCACGGCCATCCGGGCCTACCGCAACCGCATCAGCGGCCCCCTGCTCGACCGCATCGACCTTCAGGTCAGCGTCGACCCCGTGGATCCGCGCGCGCTGCAAGGGGCCCCGACCGGTGAGGACTCGGCGACCGTCCGGCGGCGGGTCCAGCGGGCTCGCGAGCGGCAGACTCAGCGGCTCGATCCCGCCGGCCTGGCCTGCAACGCCCAGCTGAGGCCGGCGCACCTGGCCGAGCACTGCGCCCTCGACGAGGCCGCCAGCCGCTTGCTCGGGGCGGCGATCGACCGCCTCGGGCTGTCCGCGCGGGCGCACGACCGGGTGCTCAAGGTGGCCCGAACCATCGCGGATCTCGAGGGCGCGCCGTCGATCGGCGCGTCCCACATGGCCGAGGCCATCCAGTACCGCCAGCTCGACCGCGAGGGCGGCGCGTGACCCTCGGTTGGCTCACCAGCTTGTTGCTCACCGCGGCGGCCGGCATCTGGCTGGCTCGTCGCCCCGAACGCGCGCACCGCGAAGGGCGCGCTCGCCTGGAGGATGAGATGTCCGACCTGAACCACGAAGACCGTCAGCGCGCCTTGGCCTCGGCCGTCGGGGCCATCGAGCGGCAGTTCGGCAAGGGCGCCATCTGGCGCCTCGACGGGGACCGCGCCGATCCGCAGGTGGCGGTGTTCCCCACCGGCTGCGTCGGCATCGACCGCGCCCTCGGCATGGGCGGCCTGCCCCAGGGCCGCGTGGTCGAGATCTTCGGCCCCGAGAGCAGCGGGAAGACGACCCTCATGCTCGAGGCGATCGCGGGGGTGCAGCGGTCCGGAGGCGTCGCGGCGTTCATCGACGCCGAGCACGCCCTCGACCTGCACTACGCGCGGCGGCTGGGCGTCGACCCGGCGGAGCTGCTGATCAGCCAGCCGGATCACGGCGAGCAGGCCCTGGAGATCTGCGACGCGCTGGTGCGCAGCGGGGCCGTCGACATGGTGGTCGTCGACAGCGTGGCGGCGCTCGTGCCGCGCGCGGAGATCGAGGGCGAGATGGGCGACCAGCACGTCGGGCTGCAGGCGCGGCTCATGTCGCAGGCCCTGCGCAAGCTGACCGCCACGGCGGGCCGCACGGGCACGACGGTCGTCTTCATCAACCAGCTGCGCCACAAGATCGGCATCACCTTCGGCAGCCCCGAGACGACCACCGGCGGCAACGCGCTGAAGTTCTACGCGTCCGTGCGGCTGGACATCCGCCGCATCGGGTCCATCAAGAAGGGCGACGAGGCGGTGGGCAACCGCACCCGGCTCAAGGTGGTGAAGAACAAGCTGGCGCCGCCCTTCCGCGTGGCGGAGTTCGACATCCTCTACGGCCAGGGCATCAACCGGCTGGGCGATCTGCTCGACCAGGCGGTCGAGGTGGGCGTCGTCGACAAGTCGGGCAGCTGGTACAGCCTGGGCGCGGAGCGGCTGGGTCAGGGGCGCGACAAGGCCATCGCCTCGCTCGAGGAGCAGCCCGAGACGCAGGCCAGCGTGCGGGCGGCGGTGCTCGCGGCGCTGGGCATGGGGCCGGCGGCGGCGGGCGACGCCGAGGCCGCGGCGTAGGACGCGCTCGACCGACGAGCGGGTTGCACGTTCGGGCCGCCTCGCGGTGGATGGTCCGCGGTTGACGGTGCGCTGTTGCGCTGGGGGGCCCAGCCCGGGCGTCGACTGCGACGCCCGGGCGGGTCAGGCGCCGATCATGCGGCGGATGAAGTGGATCGCCACCAACACGATGATCGGCGCGAAGTCGAGTCCCCCCGTCTTGCGGGGATCGACCAGGGCGTGAACCGGCGCGTACAGCGGCGCGGTCAGTCGTGAGGTGATGCTCCGCGGGGGACGGTCCGGGTTGGGCATCACCCACGACAACACCGCGTCCACGATGATCAGCAGGCTGACGAGGCCGAGGAGGGCGGAGATGAACTGAAGCACGCTGCACTCTCGAGGACGGCCGCTGGGTGGTGCCCAGCGGGC
This sequence comes from bacterium, assembly GCA_030426945.1. GTDB lineage: Bacteria > Myxococcota_A > Bradymonadia > UBA7976 > UBA1532 > JACKDN01. Next base: position 198 of record JAUHXL010000619.1, on the reverse strand, counting down.
GTGGACGGACGGGCCGTGGGCGCAGGCGCCCATCGCCGCCTTGGGATGCTGCCCGCGAGGCGGGGGTCGCTGATCGACCGTTCACGGGCGGCGCGCGGAGCCTACTCCACCCCCGGCGGGGCCGCATCGACTGCGCGCCGCAGGCTGTCGAGCGGTTGGGCGGTCCGGGACCGGAAGGCCGCTCGCAGCACCTCCTGC
>JAUHXL010000618.1 GCA_030426945.1 bacterium | reverse complement strand
GACCACGCGCCGCCCACCGCCGGGGTCAGCGCGCTGCACCCCGTCGCCCTCGCGGCGGACGACGCGGCGGTCGGACGCACGCTCGCCGAGGTCGATCTGCGGGCGCTCACCGGCGCCACGGTGGTCAGCATCCGGCGGGCGGGCGCCGCGGTGGTGCTGCCCGGGGGCAAGGAGGTGCTCGGCGCGGGCGACGTGCTCGAGCTGACCGGCACGCCCGACGCGCTCGAGCGGGCCGAGGTCGCCCTGCGCCGCGGTCCGTCCTGAGCCGATCAGCCCGACAGCACGGGCAGCCGCGTCCGCTCGGCGTGGGCGGCGCGCAAGGCGTCGACCACCGCGGAGGGCGGCGTCGCGGCGCCCACGTCCACCACCACCACCCGCTTCTTGCGCGCCGTCGCCAGCCGCAGCGCCCGCGCCCCAGGTCCGTCCGGCGTCAGCCCGCGCAGATCCGTGATCAGCAGCAGGCGGTCCGGGCCCCCCGGCCCCAGGTTGCGGCCGACGGCGTCCACCAGCCCGTGCTCGAAGGCGTCGGCGGGGCCGGTGAGGCGGTAGGGCACCGGGATGCCGCGCAGCGCGCAGAAGAGGCGCAGCCGCGCCGACAGGGTGTCGCGCGCCGGGCGCCCCTTGGCGAACAGGGCGGCGTGGCCGCGATCACGCTCGGCGGCGAGGTAGGCGGTGACCGCCGCGTACAGCGCGCCCACGTCGTAGATCTCGGCCAGCGGATCGACCAGCGTGCGCGCGACGCTCGGGCGCCAGGGATCGTCGCCCGCGCGCCGCACGGGAAGGCCACCCTGCGCCTCGAGGAAGGCGCCCACGCGCGCCATCAGCTCGGCGTCGGCGATCTCGGTGAGATCGTCGTCGACCACGCGCGACAGATCCATCAGGTGGTGCAGCGCGCGCTGCAGGTGGGCGCGGCCCCCGGTGGGCTTGAGGTGGCCGTAGACGCGGTGGTCGAAGGTGGTGAGGCCGACGCGATCCTGGACGCTGTGCTCGGCGATGGCGGCGCACAGGTCGATGGCGCGGTCGAGGGGCGCGGCGCCGGGGGGCCCGGCGCGCATGGTGGGGCCGACGTCCAGCAGCAGCTGCAGGCGGCGGACGCTCTCTTCCTCGAAGGCGCGCACCAGCGGGCGCTGGCGGCGCGCGGTGGCCTTCCAAGCGACCGTCTTGAGGGCGTCGCCGGGCACGTAGTCGCGCAGCTCGCGCAGCTCGAAGCCGGTGCCGGCCTGGCGGTTCAGGTGGCGGCCGGCCCGATCGCGGGTGGCGCCGCGGTGGGCGAGCAGCGCGCGGATGGGCGCGGCGGGCAGCGCGCGCGGGCGCACCTGAAGGGGGTGCTCGGTGGCGCGGTAGGCGCGCACGCGGGTGAGCCCGAGGGGGCCCTCGACGGTCAGCTCGACGCCGTGGACGCGCCAGTGGCCGGCGCGCGGGAAGCGGGGCTCGAAGCGCAGCGCGGCGGCGGCCTGCGGGGGCACGTCCAGGCGCGCCTCGGGCGCGGGCTCCGGCTCGCCGGCGATGCGCACGCGCAGGTGCAGGCCGCGCAGCGCGCGGTCGCCCCGGTTGCGGACGCGCAGGCGCAGGGGCAGGGGCGCGCGGCGGGCGCGGGTCGGCCCCTCGGGGGTGTCGACGCGCAGGTCGAGGTGGCGCAGGGCGTCGCGCTCGCGCCGCGCCGCCAGCCAGGCCGCGCACAGCAGGCCCAGCATGCCGGCGCCGGCCGCGCCGAGGGTCGGGTGACCGACCGTGGCGGCGACGAAGAGTACGCCGACCGCGCCCCCGAGGAGCGCCTGCCCCGCGCGCGTGAGCCCCGGGGGGCCGCCGACCGGCCCGAGCGCGCTCATCGGCGGCGCGCCGCGTGTCCGAGGGTGGCGGCGGCGCTCACCGGTCGGCCGGGCCTCGATAGCCGACCTTGCCCAGGGTCTCGTCGATCACGTCGGCGCCCGTCACCGCGTCCAGCTCCGCCTCGGGGGTCATCACCAGGCGGTGGGACAGCACGGCGCCGGCCAGCGTGCGCACGTCGTCGGGCAGCACGAAGGCGCGGCCCGCCAGCAGCGCGTGGGCCTTCGCCGCGCGCATCAGGCCGAGCGCGGCGCGCGGGCTGGCCCCCAGGCGCACCCGGCGGTGGTCCCGCGTCGCGCGCACCAGCGCCACGATGTAGTCGCGCACCTCGGGGGCGACGTGCACCTGCTCCGCGTCGGCGCGCAGCGCCCGCACCGCCTCGGGATCGAGCACGGGCTGCACCGGCGCGCGCGGGTGATCGTAGGTGGCCAGCATGCGCGCCTCGTGCTGGGCGCTGGGGTAGCCCATCTCGATCTTCATCAGGAAGCGATCCACCTGCGCCTCGGGCAGGGGGTAGACGCCCTCCTGCTCGAGCGGGTTCTGGGTCGCCAGCACCAGGAACGGATCCGGCAGGCGCAGCGTGTGGCCCTCGATGGTCACCTGGCGCTCCTGCATCGCCTCGAGCAGGGCCGACTGTGTCTTCGCGGGCGCGCGGTTGATCTCGTCGCCGAGCACCACGTTCGCGAACACCGGGCCGTGGCGCAGCACGAACTCCTGGTCGCGCAGGTTGAGGATGTAGCTGCCGGTGATGTCGGCGGGCAGCATGTCCGGGGTGAACTGGATGCGCCGGAAGTCGCAGCCGAGCGTCACGCTGAACGCCTTGGCCAGCGTCGTCTTGGCCACGCCGGGCACGCCCTCGAGCAGCACGTGGCCCGGCGCGAGGAGCGCGGTCAGCAGCAGATCCACGGCGGCCGGGGGTCCGATGTAGACCTGATCGATCTGCGCGTGGATGCGGTCGCGGGCCGCCCGGGCGGCGGTGCCGGGCTGGGCTTCGGTGGTCAAGCGATCTCCCCCTCGCGGGTCTGCTCACGCGCCGTTGGTCGTCGTTCCGACCGGCTGTCAGCTCTCAGCTCTCAGCGCTCAGCCGGGCCCGTTCGCTGTGTAGGGTTTGCAGCGGGCCGGCAGGCTCGAGACGTCGGGATTCCGCCCAGACGGTACACGCGTCGCGACGGAGCCGAAAGCTGGCCGCTGAAAGCTGATCGCCCGTCCACGACGGCGGAACGTCTGGTCGGGCAAGCGGCGGTTCTGCATCACACTCCCCCCTCGCGTCGAGCGTCGGGATCGGCCGGGCCGCCGGGCGCGCCCGCCGCGCGCTCGACCTGGGCGCCGGGCGGGAAGGGCGGCGCCGCCGGATCCGCCCCCGGCTCGCTGCCGGGGAACACGGCCACGGCGTACATCAGGACGCCGGCCAGCAGCAAGGCCAGGAAGAAGTGGATGGCGAGGTCGTCGGGCGCGGTGTCGCCGCTCAGGTCGCGCAGGGCCTGGTTGAGCGCGGCCACCGGGCCGTCGCCCTCGGGATCGGGCGTCGGGGTGCCGTAGGCGCCGTCGATCGCGGTCGTGGCGCCGGCCAGGTAGACGGGCGCCTCGCCGTCGCGGCCCAGCCAGGCGCCCACGTTGGCGGCGAAGCGCGCGTTGTCGCCCGCGTCGAGCATCAGGTTGATGAACAGGCTCGCGTCGCCCAGCAGCAGGGCCTCGCCCTCGCCGACGCGCAGGTGGTAGGCGAAGCCGGTGCCGTCGGCGAAGCGGACGGCGGCGCCGAGGCGGTCGGGCGCGGCCAGGCCGACCGGGTGGTTGGCGACCAGGTGGTTCACCCCTCGGAACAGGCCCCCCCGCGGCGACTCGAGCACGTGCAGCGCCGGGTGCCCGCCCAGGCGGGGGCCCTCGGGCGGGGCCGGCACGCTGGCCGCCTCGAACGCGCGCAGCAGAGGATCCAGATCGGCGCCCTCGACCGCGACCACCAGCCGGCCGCCCTCCTGCACGAAGCGGCGCAGCCCCGCGGTGTCCGCGCTGGGGGGCGCGCCGACGAGCGCCAGGCCGGCGCCGGCGGGCAGCGCGGCGAGGTCGAGCGCGTCGGGCGTGCGGACCTCGATGGCGGTCGACTCGAGCGCGGTCACCCAGCGGCCCAGGCCGTCCCAGTCGGCGCCGCGGGGCGCGAGATCGGCGCGCGCCGGGACGGCGAGGGCGAGCAGCGCGAGGAGCGTCAGGCGCGCCCTCACGCGCCGCCTCCCAGGCCCGCGCGCACCTGCTCGGCGAGGGCGAGGGCGCGGGCCAGATCGGCGGGCGCGGGCGGCGTCGGGCCGAAGCAGGCGGCGCGCACCAGGTCGGTGAGATCGTCGACGGCCGCGTCGGGCGC
>JAUHXL010000617.1 GCA_030426945.1 bacterium | reverse complement strand
GTCGACGAGCCCATGAAGATCTTGATGCCACAGGCGCCCTCGACCGTGGCGGTGAGATCGGCGTTGTCGGGGGTGGCGCCGAAGAAGAAGCCGTAATGGGCGCGGCAGCGATCCTTCGCCCGCTGCAGCTTGTCCTCGAGGGCGGCGAAGGTGCTGGTCGGCGGCCGCGTGTTGGGCATCTCGAGGAAGGCGGTGACGCCCCCGGCGGCCGCGGCGCGGCTGCCCGACTCGAGATCCTCCTTGTGCTCGTTGCCCGGCTCGCGGAAGTGCACCTGGGGATCGATGACGCCCGGCAGGATGGTCAGCCCTCGCGCGTCGACCACCTCGCCCACCGGCTGCTGGACGACGCCGATGGCCACGATGCGCCCGTCGCGGACGGCCAGATCGCCGTCGACCACGCCCGTGGGCAGCACCAGCTCGGCGCCGCGGAACGTGATGTCGCCCCCCATTGTGTGCCTCCCTCGCGCGCGCGGCGCGCGGCCGCTCCAGCCCTCGGTGCGCAACAGTCTCCCAGTCGTGGGGGCCGGCGCAACCGGCCGCGCCCCCGAGGCCGTCCTAGTCGTTGACGGGCACTCGCCGGGCTCCTAGCCTGCGCTGCACATGGAATCCCTGCTCGAAACGCGCCTCAGCGGCTACGTGCTCAAGCGACTCATCGCGGCCGGTGGCATGGCCGCCGTCTTCGAGGCCGAGCACGAGCTGACCGGTCAGGTCGTCGCCATCAAGGTGCTGTCGCGCGACCTGCGCAACAAGCGCGACCCCCTCGCCCGCATCCTGCAAGAGGGGCGCGCCATCTGCAGCCTGCTGCACGAGCACGTCGTGCGCGTCTTCGACTACGGCACCGCCGACGAGGGCGTGGGCTTCATCGTGATGGAGCGCCTGCAGGGGCGGTCCCTGGCCGAGGTGCTCGACGACGACGGCGTGCTCGAGCCGCAGCGCATCGTGTTCATCGGGCGCCAGGTGTGCCTCGGCCTGGCCGCGGCCCACAACCGCGGCATCTACCACCGCGACATCAAGCCCGGGAACATCATGCTGGTCGAGGGCCAGCGCTACCGCGACTTCGTCAAGGTGCTCGACTTCGGCATCGCCAAGCTCGAGGCGGACGATCCGGCCAAGCTGGCCGCGACGGCCACCGGCATGACGCTCGGCACGCCCCAGTACATGAGCCCGGAGCAGGCGTCCGCCGGGCGCATCGACGCGCGCAGCGACATCTATCAGGTGGGGCTGCTGCTGTACGAGGCGCTGGTGGGCGAGCCCCCCTTCCTCGACCGCAACCCCGTCACCGTGATGACGCAGCACCTCGCCGAGCCGCCGCGCCCGCCGAGCAGCCGCCGCGTGGGCGTGCCCGAGGGGCTCGAGCGCATCATCATGCGCTGCCTCGAGAAGGCCCCCGAGGATCGCTACCCGACGGCCGCCGCGCTGCGCGCCGATCTGGACGCGCTGGCCGTGCGCGACACCGGCAGCGAGGAGCTGCGCACCTTCGTCGCCACGCACGACCGGCGCGAGACGCTGGCCGGCAACCTGCGCCTGCCCACCCTAGGCAACCCGGCGGATCTGGAGCGCTACGCGCGCAACCTGTCCGAGGTGCTCGACCAGCTGTGGCCGGACGGCGTGCCCGAAGAGCTGCGCGTGCTGCAGGGCGCCCTGTGGTCGCTGACCGAGGAGCAGATGCGCCTCGGCACCGATCTGGCGCTCGCCCGCGAGGACGCCGACAGCCTCGCCCGCCGGCTCGAGGATCGCCTGCAGCCGCTCGAACGCGCCCTCGAGGCGTTGCGCAACGAGCGCCAGTCGCTCGTCGAGGCGCAGGCGGCGCTCGACAAGCGGGAGCAGGCGCGGCTGGCGCGCACCGCGGAGCTCGACGCCGAGTACGCCGAGATCTACGCCCGCATCGAGCAACACCAGAGCGCGCTCTACGGCCGCGCCGGCAGCGGGGGGCCGGTCGACTTTCGCGATCTGTTCCGCGCGGACATCGCCAGCCAGCTCGAGCGGCTCGAGAAGATCTTCCGCCAGCGCTCGGCCGAGGCCGAGAAGCTCAACGCCCTGCGGCGCGAGATGGCGGAGCTGCGCCCGCGCATCGCCGACATCGACGTGCAGATCGCCGGGCTGGATCAGAGCCGCCTGGGCCTCGAGGCCGAGCGCGCGGCGAAGCTGATCGCCAAGGACAGCCGCGTCACGGACCTCGACAACCGGCACCGCGCCATCGAGCGCGCGGTCGAGCACCGCTACCTGCAGCTCGGCATCGCCTTCCGCAAAGCCGTGTCGGCGCTGCTGGCCGAGCGCGCTTGATCGCACGGGGGCCGGGCATGAAGGCGGCGCCACGCCCGTCCAGGTCCCGACACCACCTCTCGATCCAGGTTGAAGCCATGCGCGCACCCCACCGCTCTGCCCTCGGCCTGCTGGCCGTCCTGTCGCTGGCCGCCTGCACCCAGGACGGCGGCAACGTCGACACCACCTGCGTCGACTCGACCGGCTGCCGCAGCGACGCGCTGTGCGTCCAGGCGCGGTGCTACGCCACCGAGGGCGCCGATCACGACGGCGACGGCATCCCCAGCCACCTCGAGGACGTGCTCGGCACGGATCGCGATCGGGCCGACACGGACGACGACGGCCTCGACGACGGCGTCGAGCTGATCTACCGGCCGCGCGACCGCGTCGCCGAGGCGCCCGACAGCGACGGCGACGGGCAGCCCGACGCGCTCGAGAGCGTGACCAAGGACGCCGACGGCGACGGCGTGCCCGATCAGGCGGATCGCTGCAACGACGACCCCGGCTGCCCAGGGCGGCGCGACGAGCTGTGCAACGATCTCGACGACGACGACGACGGCCGGGTGGACGAGGCGTTCCCCGACAAGGGCCTGCCCTGCACGCTGGGCGAGGGCGCCTGCGCCGCCGACGGCACGGTGATCTGCAGCCCGGACGGCAAGGAGCTGTGGTGCGACGCGACGCCCGGCGAGGCGGCGGCCGAGACCTGCAACGACCTCGACGACGACTGCGACGGCGCCACCGACGAGGACTTCCCCACCCTGGGCGAGGCGTGCAGCGCCGGTGAGGGGCCCTGCCGGGTGGACGGCGTGCTGGCCTGCGACGACACGGGCGCCGTGGCCTGCGACGCGGTGGCGCGCCGCGCCGAGGGCGAGACCTGCAACGGCGTCGACGATGACTGCGATGGCACGGTCGACGAGGGCTTCCCGGCCCTCGGGGTCCCCTGCAGCGTCGGCATGGGGCTCTGCGCGCGCGACGGCGTCGGCGTGTGCGCCGGGGCCGGCGTCGGCGTGCTGTGCGACGCGCGGCCGGGCGAGCCGGTCGACGAGCTGTGCAACGGCGCGGACGACGACTGCGACGGCGTCACCGACGAGGGCTTCGAGTTGGGGGCGGCCTGCGCCGAGGGCGAGCTGCGCTGCCGCTCCGGCGGCGTGTGGATCTGCGGGGCCGACGGCGCCCGGAAGTGTGACCGGCCGGCCCCCGCGACCTTCGACGAGACCTGCAACGGCGCCGACGACGACTGCGACGGCGCCACCGACGAGGGCCTGTTGCCCTACTGCCGGCCCGTCGTCGACCACACGGCGCTCGGCGGGCGGTACGTCGACCTCAACGTGGCCGGGCGGCCCGGCGAGCTGGTCCGGGGGCACTGGGGCGTCAACCGCGTGGACGCCAACGGCCTGATGCGCTGGACCCTGGACGAGGCGATCAACGACGAGGTCTTCTTTGCCAGCACCGTGGCCGGCGACCGCGTGGACGTCAGCCCGGGCGGCCGCCTCGACTGGTACGAGGAGGGGCCGATCCCCGTCTGGCAGGGCGGCGTGTCGAGCGACGGGCGCATGGCGCTGGCGACCAACACGACGAACGGCGCCATCCCCGATCTGCGGATGTTGGTGCAGCCGGCGGGCGCCTTCGACGCGGGCAGCCTGCGCGGCGCGTACCACGTCGCCCACCTGCGTGTGCCCCGCGACGCGGCGGCCGAGGTGCGCTTCGGCCAGGCCACCGCCGACGGGGTCGACACGCTCACCCTGACCGACGCGCGGGCCTACACGGTCGCCGGCCCGGCCGCGTTGGGCGGCCTGCCACGCGCCGGCGCGTACACCATCGAGCGCACCGGCGACCTGCGCGTCGGCCTGGCCGAGGCCGAGCTGGCCGGCGCCCTGCTCGATCCCGGCGGCGTCGCCTTCCTCAGCGGCGATCCCCGCCCGAACACCCCGG
>JAUHXL010000616.1 GCA_030426945.1 bacterium | reverse complement strand
TGCTGCGCGAGGGGCGCAAGTACGAGCGGGCGCGCATCCGCGAGACCCACAAGGACTTCGTGATCTTCGACCTGATCCTGCTGCTGACCACGGTGCTCGCGGCGGTGGGCGTGGCCAACAACCTGGTGCTCGCGGTGCACGGGCGACGGCGCGAGATCGGGCTGTATCGCGTGCTGGGCATGACCCGGCGGCAGGTGCGTCGCCTGGTGCTGGCCGAGGGCGCGGTGGTGGGCGCCCTGGGGGGCGCGCTGGCCGTCGTGGTGGGCGTGCCGCTGGGCTACGCGGCCATCAGCGCGCTGCGGGTGGTGTCGGCCTTCGACGTGGACTTCTCGTTCCCGCCGCTCTACGCGCCCATCGCGGTGGCCGCGGCGCTGCTGATCGCCGTGGCCGCGGCCTGGTACCCGGCGCAGCGCGCGGCGGCGCTGGAGTCGGCCGAGTCGGTGCATTACGAGTAGCGGCGTCGGTGCTCCACGCCAGGCCGGTCGTCGTCCTCGGGCGTCAGCGGCCCGGGGCGAAGGCCATCTGGAACAGCTGGCGGATGGCGCCGCTGGTGTCGTCGGGGCGCGGGTTGCGGAAGCGCTCGATGGGGCCGTCGCGGTCGCCGGCGCGGTCGAAGTGGGCGCGGACGCCCCACATCGAGCGGTCGGGCGCGTAGGGCATGCCGTAGCGGAAGTCGTGCAGCTCGACGGTGGCGCTGCCGTCGCCCGCGGGCTCGACGCGGCCCACCAGGCGGTGGTCGGCGAACCAGGCGAACAGGCGGCCGCGGCGGGTGGCCCGCAGGGCGCCGATGCGGGCGTCGTGCACGCGGGGCACGACGGTCCAGTCGATGGGCGTCGGCTGCCAGGTCGAGATCCAGCCGACCCGCACGGCCTCGGGCGTCCAGGCGACGACGCGGCGCAGGTAAGGCTGGAAGAGGGTGGGGTAGGCGTCCACGCGGTCGGGGCGCACGCCCTCGGCGGCGAGCTGGGTGGTCGCCAGGTCGACGGCGCGTTGGTTCTGCGCGACGCCGTAGAACAGGTAGCCGGTGGTCAGCGCCAGGCCGACGAGGGCCGCGCGAACCCCCACCACGGGGCGGCGCCGCCAGACGCGCCCGATGATCAGCGCGAGGACCAGCACGCCGGTGTACGCCGGATCGATGATGCCGACGCCGTTGATCGCGAACCGCGTGTGGTCGAAGGGCGACAGCAGCTGCGTGCCGTAGGACGTGAACAGGTCGAGCAGCGGGTGGGTGAGAAGGCCCAGCACCCACACGGCGATCCACGCGCGCCGGTCGGCGGCCCGATCTGGCGGCGGCGCGTGGGCCGGCGGAGCGCGGTCGCGGTAGGCGCGCCAGGCCACGAGCCCGAGCAGCGTGCCGACGACCGGGCCGAACCACAGGGCGTGGGTGGGGCCGCGGTGCCACTCGAGCGAGGCGAAGGGGCCCGCGAAGGTGCGGGCGAGCACGTCGAGGTCGGGCAGCGAGCCCGCCGCCGCCCCCCACCACGCGGCGCGGCGCCCGAGCCGACGGCCGCCGACGGCCTGTCCGACGGTGGCCCCCAGGACTGCCTGGGTGACGGTATCCAATCGCACCTCCGGGAACGGGGACGCGCCGCGGCGCCTCGGTGCCAGATGCGGGCTGCGCCGGCGCGGTTTCCGAACTTGACGCCGACACCCGCGTACGGGGACAAGGGGGTCGGTGGCAGGAGCGCGCGTGGCGACGAACGAGGACACCCGAGAGCCGACCGAGACCGCGGATCCCGCGCCGGTGTGCCCCCGCTGTGGCCGCACCTACGCGGGCCAGCGGGTGGGCGCGCGCTGCGGCGAGGACGAGGCGGTGCTGGTGCCGGCCGCGGTCGCGGCGCGCTACGGCGACGATCCGATGGTCGGCTCGCTCGTCGCCGGCAAGTACGCGGTCACCGGCGTGCTGGGCAAGGGTGGCTTCGGCGCGGTCTACGAGGCGATCCAGGAGCCGGTGGGCCGCCCGGTGGCCCTGAAGGTCATCACGCCGGCGAAGGAGGGCGCGCAGGACGTGCGCGGGCGCTTCTTCCGCGAGGCGCGCGTGGTGGCCCAGCTCAACGATCCCGCCATCGTCACGCTGTACGACTACGGCGAGGAGTCGAACGGCGCCCTCTACATGGTGTTCGAGAAGGTGCGCGGCACCACGCTGTCGCGCGTGATGAAGCAGGGCGCGATGGCGCCGGACCGCGTGGTGCGGCTCTTGGCGCAGGCGCTGCGCGCCCTGGCGCAGGCCCACCGCCTGGGGCTGGTGCACCGCGATCTGAAGCCGGCGAACCTGATGGTGACGCCGGACGCCTTGGGCGGCGAGGCCCTGAAGGTGCTCGACTTCGGCATCGCCAAGGTGCTCGAGGAGGCCGAGGGGCACGGCGACACCGTCGAGACGCGCGAGGGCGTCGTCATGGGGACGCCCAAGTACATGGCGCCGGAGCAGGCCCGCAACAAGGCGCTGGACGGGCGCACCGACCTCTACGCGCTCGGCGTGGTGGCCTACGCGCTGCTGACCGGGCGCGAGCCCTTCGACGGGGACTCGGCGGTCGACGTGCTGCTGGCCCACTGCACGGCGCCGCCGCCGCCCTTCGAGCCCGGCTCCCCCGTGCCGCCGCGGCTGCAGGCGGTGGTGCTGCGCGCCCTCGAGAAGCGCCCCGAGGATCGCTTCGCCAACGCCGAGGCGATGATCGCCGCCGTGCGTGACGCGATGCCGACCGCGCTCGGCGGCAGCACCACCAGCGTCGAGACGCTGCCCCTCGACACCGGCGACGAGTCGCTGGCCCTGGGCACCGTCGAGACGGTGGACGCGCCGGCCCTGACGACCGGGCGGGAGTTCGCCGGCGAGGCGATCGCCGGGCCGCCGCCGTCGCGGGGACGCTGGGCCGTCGCCGCCGGGGTGGTCCTGGTGGCCATCGGGGCCCTCTTGTGGCTGCGTCCGCAGGGCGCCGGCGTCACCGCCGGCGCCGCCGACACCGATCAGCACGTCGCCGCCACGGCCGCCCCACCCGACGCGCGGCCGGCGCCGGACGCCGGCCCGCCGCCGGACGCCGCGGCGGTCGACGCCGCGCCGGACGCCGCGCCGGACGCCGCGCCCGACGCCGCCCCGGTGATCGACGCCGCGCCGGAGCCGCCGCGGCCCAAGCCGGCCACGCGCCCGGCCCCGCGGCCCACGGCGCCGGTCGAGCGCCCGGCGCCCCCCGCCGAGCCGCCCAAGGTGCCGGCCGAGAAGCCACCGACCCTGACCGTCCCGGAGTTCTGAACGTGCGATTCGTGGGAACGTGCCGGGCCGCGGCCCTGCTGTGGGCGCTGGCGGCGTCGTCCGTCGCCCATGCCCAGGGCGAAGACACGCAGGCCGCCCAGACCCTGGTGAACGAGGCCGCGCAACACTTCCGGGCCGGCGAGCACGAGGCCGCCCTGAAGGCGCTGCGCACGGCGGCGCCCCTCGCCGAACGAAGCCAGCCCACCGCGCTGCCCACCATCCGCTTCAACATCGCGCGGTGCCTCGAAGAGCTCGAGCGCTGGGAGGAGGCGCTCGAGGCCTATGAGGCCTACAACGCGCTGCCCGATCAGCAGCACCGCAAGCAGCGCGCGTGGGCGGCGATGCAGGCCCTCGAGAAGAAGGTCTACGGGGCGGTGGCGGTCACCTGCACCCCCGGCGGGGCGCTCGTGCGGCTCGTCGAGCGGGCGGAGGACGTGCGGCCCTGCCCGGCGCGCTTCGAGAAGGTCAAGGTCGGCCCGCACACGGTTCGGGTCGAGCATCCGGGCGCGCCGCCGGCCGAGGTCGAGGTGACGGTCGAGGCGGGCGCGACGGCGACGGCGCAGGTGGCGCTCGAGGCGGAGGTCGCCCCGCCGGTGCTGACGCCGGTGACGGACGGGCGGGTGGCGCCCCCGCCGAGCAGCCCCTGGCCGTGGGTGGTGATCGGATCGGGCGTGGCGGTGGCCGGCGGCGGCGCCGTGCTCACCTTCCTCGCGATGGACGCGCGCGACGAGGCCGAGGCGGTCCCGCCCGGCACCGCGCAGGACGACGCGGTCGACCTGTTCGAGCAACGCCGGACGCTGTCCTACGTGGCCTACGGCGTGGGCGGCGCAGCGGTGGTGACCGGCATCGTGCTGCTGTTCGTCGGCGGGGACGACGATCCGCAGGCGAGCGTCGCGCCGGGCGGGCCGCTGGGGGTGACGCTGCGATGGTGAGCCGAAGCCTGATCCTGCTCGCGGT
>JAUHXL010000615.1 GCA_030426945.1 bacterium | reverse complement strand
TCGAGCACGGCGTCCGGGGTCGGGCGGTCGCGGGGATCGCGGGTGTCCATCACGCCACCTCCAGGTCGTGCGCCGCCGCGCGCAGCTTGCGCAGGCGCTTGCGCACCCCCGACACCGACAGCCCGACGACGTCGGCCACCTGCTCGAGGGTGAGGCCGTCGTGCAGGTGCAGCACGGCCAGGGTGGCGGTGCTCGGCGGCTCCGTCGCCAGCAGGTGCCGCAGGACGCCGCGCGCCACCGAGCGCGCCTCCTGATCCTCGATCGCCGCGAGGCGCAGCAGCAGCGCCTCGTCGGCGTCCTCGGGGCGGCGCCGTCGCGCCCGCAGGCGGTTCAGGCACACCCGCGTCGCGGTCTGGTACAGCAGGCTCGAGGGCGCCCGCGCGTCCAGCCGGGTGCGCGCCTTCAAGAGTCGAACGAACGTGTCGTGCATCGCGTCCAGCGCCTCCGTTTCGTCCCGCAAGAGCCCTCGGCACCGGCGCAGGACCATGGGTCCGTAGCGCCGGTAGAGGACCTCGACGTCGATCGCCAACGACTGACTCCTCGGGTCGTCTCGGGGGGTGGAACACCGCCGCGCGGCCGATCTGTCACCGGGCCGCGCGAAATCGGTCGGGTGGATAGCAGAAGTCGGCCGGCGGGGCGGGGCAGACCGGCTCCCCGGCGCTCTGCTAGACTGCGCCGTCCGGCGTGGGGAGCTGCCGCATGCGCATTCGAGGTCTTCTGCTGTTCGCCGTGGCGTTGGGCGCCGCGGCCTGTGACAGCGAACAGGCGCCGCCCATCGTGGAGCCGGGCGCCACGCCTGGCTTCCGCGAGACGGACGCGGGCGTGCGGTACGACGCAGCGCCGCCGCAATTCGGGCGGCGCGACGGCGGGCCCTCGGGCATGGGCGGCGACCCAGGCGATCCGGCCGACGCCGCGCCGCCCGAGGACGCGGCCATCGACTCGGCGGTCTTCGAGCAGGTGCCCTTCGCCGTCGAGACGCGCGTGGGCGACCGGCGCACGCCGGTGGGGCTCGAGAACCGGGTGACCTGCGAGGTGCTCGACCAGCAGGGCGCGCCCATCCCCGGCATCGCGACCTCCGTGGAGATTCACCCGGACACGGGCTTCGAGCGCACCGAGGTGGGGGTCGTCGGGCAGATCGCGCGGGACTATCGGCTGGTCTGCACCGCGTCGGGCCTTGGGCTGCGCGATCCGACGCCGGCCATCTGGACCGTCGAGCCGGGCGCGGCGGCGCGCACGGTCACGCGGCTGGGCACCGACGAGCTGTCGGCCGGTGAGATCACCGAGGTCGCGTGCTCGGCCTTCGACGCGACGGGCAACCCGGTGGAGGTGCCGCCCGAGCAGTTCGGCCTGCGCGTCGACCCGCCCGCGCCGAACCTGCGCTACCGCAACCAGATGCTGCGCATGCTCGACGCCGGCTCGTACGCCGTGAGCTGCACGCTGCCCGGCGCCGAGAGCGCGGCGCCCCAGACGCTGCAGGTGCGGCCTGGCCTGCCCGCCAACCTGGGCATCGCGCTCTTCCCCGACCGGCCGGTCTATCCCGTGGGCGCGGTGGTCGAGCTGATCCCCGTCGTCACCGACGAGTTCGGCAACCCCATCCCCGACGCGCCCCTGCTGTTCGAGAGCGATCCCGAGCTGCCGCCCTTCGGCGACGGCCGCTACTTCGCCTTCGAGGAGGGCCGCTACCTGCTCGGCGTCACCGTCGAGGGCGAGACCTACCAGAACCGCGCGCTGAGCGCGGCGGTCGAGATCCTCGTCGACTTCGGCGGCCCCGGCATCACCTGCGACAGCCCGGCCAGCGGCGAGTTCATCGTGCGCCCGCCCGAGGGCCACGGCGTGCTCGAGGGGCGCGTCGCCGACATCGCCGGCGTGCAGTCGCTGACCGTGGACGGCAACCCCGTCGACCTGGCGCCCGACGGCGCGTGGCGCGCCGACGTGCCCATCGAGTGGGGCCTGAACGTCCACGAGGTCGTCGCCAGCGACGGCGTCAACGAGAACAGCACCTTCTGCGCGTACTTCGCGGCCGACGACTATCTGCGCGAGGAGCTGCCGCTCGACGACGCGCTCATCCTGCGGCTGGGGCAGGCGGGGCTGGACGACGGCGAGCCCGACAACCCGCTGGCCAGCCTGGCCGACGTGCTGCGCCGCGTGGTCAACAGCGCGGGCCTGCGCGACACGGTGCATCAGGCCGCGCTGGCGCAGAACCCCATCGTGCCGAACGAGTGCCGCGCGCGCGTGCTGGGCGTCTGCCTGTTCCGCCTGGGCGTCGAGTACCGCGACCTGCGCATCGGCGGCCGCAACACCATGGAGCTGACCATCGTGGACGGCGGCCTGCAGACGCGCGCCAGCATCCGCGATCTGGCGGTCACCGCGCAGCTGCAGGGCACCCTGGGCAACCGTGCCACCATCAGCACCGGCCACATCACCATCGGGCTCACGTTCGACGTCGGCCTGCGCAACGACGGCAACCCGGACGTGCGCCTGCGCTCGCTGGACACCGTCGACGTGGGCCGCCTGGACAGCGACTTCAGCGGCTTCATCACCGGCGCCATCCTCGAGCTGGTGTTCAGCGCCTTCGAGGGCCTCATCCGGCGCACGGTCGTCGACGCGCTGCGCGACTTCCTGCAGGACAACATCGACGAGGTGCTGACCGACCTGCTGGGCAACGTCGACATCGGCGAGCTGGGGCAGGGCATCGACGTGCCCAGCCTGACCGGCGGCGAGCCGGTGCCGCTGACGGTGACGGTGGGCCTGAACCGTTTGGACTTCGGGCAGGGGCGCGTGGCCGTGGGCGTGCGCACGCGCGTCGAGGGCCCCACGCGAGTGGCCGGGCGCGTGCCCGGCGTGCCGCTGCCCACCGGCACCGGCTACGTCGAGCTGCCCGCCGATCGCGCGGTGGGCGGGGCGGTGATGCTCGCGGTGCTGGACCAGGTGCTGCACCGCCTGTGGCGCGCGGGCTACTTCGAGGCCGAGGCCGGCGGGCTGGTGGGCACCGTCGCCGGCGACCTGCCCGAGGGCACCGAGGTGTTCCTGCGCATCCCGTCGCCCCCCGCGGTCACCGGCGTCGACGGCGAGGCCACCGTGCGCGTGTTCCTCGGCCCGATGACCGCCGGCGTCGTCTACCCCGGCTTCTTCGTCGAGCCCTTCCGCGTGCAGCTCGCCGCCGTAGTCGACGCGACCGTCAACCTGCAGAACGAGCGCGACCTGAGCTTCGAGGGCGTCGAGATCGTCGCGCTGCACCTGGCGCTGCCCGCGGTGGACGTGCCGCTGCGCTCGCGGCAGGTGCTCGAGGACACGCTGCGGCGGGTGGTGCAGGCCATCGTCGACCGCGCGCTGAACGACGGGCTGCCGGTGCTGCCGCTGCCCGAGTTCGTCATCCCGGACAGCCTGGGGCGCTTCGACCTGCCGGTGGGCGCGGGGCTGGGGCTGCGGCAGCCGCGGCTGACCGGCACGACGGCGCACTGGCGCCTCGACGGGAACTTCGGACAATGAGGGCGGCCATGAAGCGAAGTTGGACCCGCGCGGCGCTCGACTCGTGCCCGTGCCCGTGCCCGTGCACGTGCCCGATTGGCCACGCGCCACGCAGAGCCGGCCGATGATGAAAAGTACCTGTGATCAAAGGGTTATGGTTCGGCACGCGCCGGTGGGTGAGTTCGGGCACGTGCACGGGCACGGGCACGTCCTCCTGGGTGGAGGACGGCGACGCTTGTGGCGTGGCCGGCGCGGCGGGACCGCGCGGGCGGCCATGAAGCGAAGCCATCTGCTGACGCTCGCGGCGCTGCTGTTCGCGTTCGGGTGCGACGACAGCAGCAAGGGATCGGGCGATCCCGGCGGCGGCGGCGCCGACGTCGGGCCGGGCGCGGACGTGGGCCCGGGCGGCGGCGACGGCGACATGGGACCGGGCGATCGGCCGGACGCCGCGCCGCCGCGCGCGGACGCCGCGCCGGGGCCGGAGCCCGCCTACATCGAGGTCGCCCTCGACCCCCGCCGCGCGCTGTACATGCTCGACGAGACGCCGCAGGTGGTGGTGCAGGTGTTCGACCGCATCGGCCGCCCGCTCGACGGGGTGGACGTGCGGCTGGACGTGCAGCCCGCCGAGCAGGGCGCGGTCACGCCCGACGGCGTGCTCACCTTCGCCGCCGAAGGGCAGGGGGCCGTGCGCGCCTGCTACCGCGCCAACCTGTGCGGCCGCGCCAGCTTCTTCG
>JAUHXL010000614.1 GCA_030426945.1 bacterium | reverse complement strand
GCACCGCGAGGTCGAGGGTCAGGGGCAGCACCGCCGCGGCCTCATCGAGGTCGAGGCCGTCCCACACCATGGCGTACGCGACGCGGGCCTCGACCATGCGCTTGACGTACTCGCGCGTCTCCTTGAATGGGATGGTCTCGACGAAGACGTCCGCCTCGGCGGACGCCCGACCGCGGAACCAGCCGAGCAGGGACGTGGGCCCCGCGTTGTAGGCGGCGGCCACGAGGGGCAGCTGGCCCCCGAAGCGCGCCTGCAGCGCGAAGACGTACCAGGTGCCCAGCTCGACGTTCGTGCCTGGGTCGAAGAGGTCCGGCGTGGGCGCGCTGGCGTCGCTGCGCGCCGACTGGATGCCGCGGGCGGTGCGCGGCAAGAGCTGCATCAAGCCCACGGCGTGCGCCGGGCTGACCGCGTCGCGGTCGAAGGCGCTCTCCTTGCGAATGAACGCGTAGATGAGGGCCGGCGGGACGCCGAGCCCGCGCGCCGCCGGATCGACGTAGGCGGCGTAGCCCTGCGGGAACAGATCACGCCAGATGTCGGCGTCGCCGGGCTGGGGGGCCGCGTCGATCAAGCGGTGGTGGCGGATCATCGCCGCGCGGTAGCGGCGCTCGGGGTCGCCCACGGCGCGGGCGAGCGCCCGCTCGAGGGCCCACGCGTCGGCCTTGCGCAGCGGCACGGCGAGGGCGCCGAGGGCGCGGCGCGCGAAGTCGAACAGGCCCGCGGCGGCCAGCGCGCGCACCTCGGCCACCGCCTCGGCGAGGGCGGGGGGCGGCGGCGCCACCAGCTCCGGCGCGGCGGACGGGGTGGGCGGGGGCACCGCCGGGAAGGCGCCGGGGAAGCGGCGCCGCAGCAGCAGGGCGTACCAGTCGTTGGGCCGCTCGGCCACCAGACGCGCGCGGCGCGCGGCGGCCTGGGCGGGCTCTTTGGTCTCGAGCGCCCGCGCCGCCCAGTAGGCCGCGCGCCGAGCCGCCCGGCTGCCGGCGGGCGCCTGCGCGGCGAGCGCGTCGAGCAGGGGCACCGCGGCCGCCTGCTCCCCCGCCAGCCACAGGCTCCACGCGCGGTACCAGGCGGCGGACGCGCCCCACTTGCCGCGCGTGATGCGCGCGAAGGATCGCGCCGCCTCACCGAAGCGGCCGTTCTCGTAGAGCAGGAAGGCGCTGAAGAAGCGGGTGTCCTCGGCGAAGGCGCCGTCGGGCCAGCGCGCGAGGTAGGCGTCGTAGGCCTGCCGGGCGGCGATCACGTCCCCGGCCCGGCCGTGGCAGCGCGCCAGCAGGTACGCGGCCTCCTCGACGTGCGCCCCGCCGGCGGCCAGCACGGACTCGAAGGCCCGGGCGGCGATGGAGAAGTCCTCGCGCAGGCGGTCGAGGTGCAGCTGCCCCAAGCGGAACCGGGCCTCGGTGTCGGCCGGCGTGCCCAACAGACCGCTCAGCTCGGCGGCGGCCGCGACGTAGTCGCGCGCGCGCTCGAAGGCCGCCGCGCGGGCCAGGCGCTGCTCGACCGTCAGCTCGAGCTCCTTCGCCGCGGCCTCCCCCTCGGGCGTGTCCGGGTGCTGCGTGGCCAAGGTACGCCGCGTCTCGGCCGCCGCGGTCGCCTCACCGCACTTCGCCTGCGCGCGCTGCAAGAGCGCCAGGCGCGGCGCGGCGCGCACCCAGGGCGCGTCGGGCTGGGCGCGCTCGAGGTGCGCGATGGCGGCCCGGCAGTCGGTGTCGACGGTCGCGCGGGCCGCCGTCCACGAGGCGCGCCCGGCCCACCGCCGGTCACGCGCGATCACCGACTCGGCCACCGCGCGCGCCTCGGGCAGCCGGCCGGCCTCGAGGAGGGCCTCGGCCCGCAGGGTGTCGAGGGCGGTGGCGATCAGGGGCTGCGCGGCCGCCGCCTTCGCGAGCGCGGCCGGATCCTGCCCGCTCGCCAGCGGCGGCGCGCCGCCGAGCAGACCGACCAGCAGGGCGCCGGCGAGGATCATCCGCCCGCCCCGCGCAGCGCGTCGAGGGCGGCCGCGATGTCGGCGGGCAGCGGCGACTCGAAGCGCAGCGCGCGGCCGTCGGGGTGCTCGAAGCCCAGCCGCGCGGCGTGCAGGGCTTGCCGCTCCAGGCCCAGCTCGAAGCCTCGGTGGCGCAACGACGGTGGGCGCTCGATGCGCCGGCGCCGTCCGTAGGTGACGTCGCCCACCAGCGGGTGGCCCGCCTCGGCGAAGTGCACGCGGATCTGGTGGGTGCGGCCGGTCTCGAGGCGCACCTCGACCAGCACGCAGGGCGGCAGGCGCTCGAGGACGGTCCAGTGCGTCACCGCGCGCCTGCCGTGGCCGGTGCGCCCGGTGAAGCGGCGGCGGTCGTTCGGATCCCGCGCGTGGGTCGTCTCGAGCGTGCCCGCGTCGGCCAGCCCGTGGTCCCAGGCCAGCGCGAGGTAGCGGCGGTCGATGGTGTGGGCCGCGAACTGGCGCGCGAGGTGCTGGTGGGCCGCGTCGGTGCGCGCGAAGACCAGCAGGCCGCTGGTGCCGGCGTCGATGCGATGCACCACGCCCGGGCGCTCGGGCGCGCCGACGTTGGACAGCGTGCCGAAGCGGTGCAGCAGGCCGTTGAGCACGGTGCCGTCCGGGTTGCCGGCGCCCGGATGCACGACGAGGCCGGCGGCCTTGTCGACGACCACGACGTCCGCGTCGGCATACACCACCTCGAGCGGAACGGGCTGCGGCGCCAGCTCGACCGTGGGCGGCGCAGGGATCTCGACCTCGACGGTCTGGCCGAGGCGCAGCGTGGTGCTCGAACGCACCGGGCGGCCCTCGACGCGCACGCGGCCGTCCTTGATCCACGCCGCCACGCGCGCGCGGCTCTCGGCGGGGAACTGTTCGGCGATCACGCGATCAGCGCGGACGCCGTCCGCCGCCTCGGGCACGTCGAACACGACGCGCCGCTCGGCCCGGTCCGCGTCGCCGTGGGGCGCGTCGACTACCAGATGTCGGTGGGCAGGTGGGCGCTGGACTTGATCATCACGTCGACCAGGGCGCGCTCGAGGAAGTTGTGCTGGGCGCGCACCTCGGGCACCACGCGGCTCTCGTACAGCGCGCGGCCCTCGGTGATCTCCGAGTCGAGCACCTCGAACAGGTCGTCGTTCTTCAGCCCGTTGGCGATCTTCTCCTTGTTGTACAGGAGGATGTCGCTGGCGATGGTGCGGGCGAGGCGCAGGGCGCCGTCGGGCTTGTCGATGGTGGACACGGGGCTCCCTCTCGCGTGACGTCCGGTGCTGACGCTAAACGGTGGCCGACCCGAGCGTCAACCATGCGCGGCGGTGCGCGTCGACCCTGCGCGACAGGGCGCTCAGCCCCAGCGCTTGTTGCGCGCCGACTCGATCTCCCAGGCGCCGTACGCGGCCATGTAGTCGGCCACCACCTGATCCGGGCTCAAGTTCAGCATGCCCGCGATCTGCTTGAGGAATCCCTTCAGGTAGACCGGCGCGGGCAGGTCCGCGAACTGATCCCCCTCCACGCAGCGCAGGGTGAACATCGGGATCTTGGTGCGATCCGCGATCTCCTCCAACGTCACGTGACACACCTGGCGCACCTTCGACAGCACCTCGCCGGTCAGCGGCGTGTCGTCGGCGAGGCCCAGCGCGGCGAGGGGATCGGCGGGCGCGTCCGGGCGCGGCGTCGGGGGCGCCGAGGCCACGCGCTGGTCGGCGCGGCGCAGGCTGGGGTGGCCCTGGGGGTAGAGCTGGCGGTCGTAGCCCCGGCGCTTCTCGGGATCGACCAGCGTCTCGTAGGCCACCCGCAGCCGCTCGCCGAGGCGCTGCGCCTCGGCGAGCCGGTAGAGCCCGTAGACCACCATGCTGTTCGGGTCGAACAGGGTCGACAGGCGCTTGTAGGCCCGCCGGATCTCGTCCTCGGTGGCGCCCGGATCGACCTCGAGCACGCCGTAGAGGTTCGCGTCGTCGTCGCGGTGATGCATCAGCCGCG
Organism: bacterium; assembly: GCA_030426945.1. GTDB lineage: Bacteria > Myxococcota_A > Bradymonadia > UBA7976 > UBA1532 > JACKDN01. The sequence goes on along the minus strand of JAUHXL010000614.1, from coordinate 262 downwards.
CAGCTCCCGCGCTCCGACGAGCGCCAGCAGGCGGCGCGCCATGCGCTCGACGTCGTTGCCCAACGTCGAGCCGGGATACTCCAGCAGCAGCGGGCGCCGCCGCCGCGTCGCCTCCCAGGCCGCGTCGTCGTACTCTACGCCGCCCAGATCCTCGGCGTTGATGCCCAAGCGGCGTCCCACCGCCGACACCATGCCCGCGCCCATGTCGCGGTCCGCCCGCGCGCGGCACTTGTTGATCAGGATCTTCGGGTTGAAGGCCATC
>JAUHXL010000613.1 GCA_030426945.1 bacterium | reverse complement strand
CCCCGTCGCCCTGCCCCGCCACCAGCGTGACCTCGATCTCGGCGCCCGGTGAGAGCTGGTCGGCGCGCAGCGCGCCCTCCCGCGGCAGATCCCGCGCGTCCAGCCGCCAGCCCTGCACCGCGAAGGGTGCCGGCCCGGTGCCCACCGGCGGCAGCCGCAGCACGATGTTCAGCGGCACGCCCTGGTAGCGGTAGCCCACCAGCGCCACGCGATCCGTGTGACCGAAGAGCGTGTCGCGCATCCACGGCGTCACGAAGGGGCGTACCTGCAGCCCCGCCGCCGTGGCGTCGAGGCCGAAGACCACGTCGTGCACCGCCGCCACGTAGCCGGCCACCGACCAGAGCTGGCGCTGGCTGTTGACCACCGGCCCCGACGTCGGGCCCTCGTCGACCCACGCCGCGCCGGTCACCGCCTCGAAGTTCTCCATGTTCGACAGGTTCAGCGCGGCGCCGCGCACCAGCGACGCCAGCGCGTGATCGACCACCGCCGCGTTGCCCACCGCGCGCGCGGCCTTCAGCCAATAGGCCGTCACGAAGGGCCAGATGCCGCGGTTGTGATAGATGGCGATGTCCTGCTGCTGCGGCCACAGCACCGGCGGCCCCTTCGCCGTGTGCGGGTAGCCCGCGACGATGCGCGCGGCCTGCGCGGGCGTCGCCACCTCGGTCAGCACCGCCAGCGCCGCGCCCAGCAGATCGAAGCGCCGGGCCGGCGCGGGATCCAGCCCGGTCGTGACGAAGCTGCTCAGCTGCCCCTCGCCCTCGAGCCACAGGCGATCACGGATGGCCTGCCGCAGGGCCTCCGCCTGCGCTGCGTAGGTCGCGGCGGCGTCGGCGTCGCGCGCCTCGGCCAGCTCGGCCAGCAGCCGCAGCAGCTGGTAGTGCCCCACGTTGGTCGACAGCGCCTTGGACATGCCCAGGTGCACCGTGTCCTCGCGGGTCCACGGCGGATAGCTCTGCTCGCGCCAGTCGAGGAAGGACTGCTCGCCGCGGTACAGGCCGTCGGTCGGGTCGAAGGCGACCACCCGGTCGTGCGCCGCCGTGTTCACCATCGCCTCGTAGGCGCGATCGGCGAAGGCCTCGGCGTCGGGGCCGGCCCAATGTCGCAGCAGCGTGCGCGCGCCGAAGGCCCACACCACGCGATCGGTCGAGACGGGGTACGAGCCACCCGAGCCCGTGTCCTGCACGATCTGCAGGTCGCCGCCCTCGCGCCGCGCGCTCAGCTTGAAGCCCAGCGAGTTCGCCGCGCGGACGGGATCCACCGCCGCCAACCCCAGGTCGACGGCGTAGGCGGTGTCGCGGGTCCAGACGTAGTTCCACAGGCGGCCGGTCTCGAAGCAGCCGCCCGGCGGGCACGGCAGCGGGTTGCCCTCGTCGAAGGCGCCGTCGCGGATGGCGTCGACGCTGTTCTCTTCGACCTCGACCAGCGCCAGCGCGTAGAGCGCGTCGAACATCGCGTGGCCGGTCTGCAGCGAGGCGCGGTCGGGCACCTCGCGGATGATCCGCGGGTTGTCCGGGCGACCGTCGCGCAGGGGCGCGTCCGTGCGCAGCGTGAAGGTGCGCTGGCAACCCTCGCCCGCCACGGCGACCGTGGCGGTGTGGGAGCCGTCGGTCCAGCGCGCCGTGTCGGGGCCGCCCGGCGCGTCGGGCCCGGGGCACGGGCCCGCGGGCTCGCCGCCCCCGTCGCTCATCGGCCCGGCGTCCGCGGGCGGCGGCGCGGCGTCGCGGCGGACGCCTGCGTCGGTCGTCGGCCCGGCGTCGCGGCGCGGATCGGCGTCCCGGATCGGGGCGGCGTCCGAGGGGGGCGCGCCGTCGCCCGGACGCGCTGCGTCCCTCGCCGGCGCCCCACCATCGTCGCGCCGCCCGCCATCCGGCGTGCGCCCGCCGTCCTCCGCGGCGCCCGGCCGGAAGGCGTCCTGTGGCGGACCGCCGCCCGGGCCGCCGTCATCACACCCCGCCAGGGCCAACAGCCCGACGAGCACCATGCCGCCCGCTCGTGTGCCTCGCATGGCGCGCACGGTAGCACGGCCCGCGACCCGGTTTCAGCGCGCGACGCCCGCGCGCGCACGGCGCGCGCTCAGCCAGTCGCGCAGGGCCTCGAGCGATCGCGTGTTCAGCACGTCGTCGGGGCCCAGCTCGGCGCGCCGCGCCTGCACCACGCCGAAGGTCAGCGCGTCCAGCCCGTCGGCCCGGTGGGCGTCCGCGGCGATGGACACCATCACCCCACGCGCCCGGGCAGCACGCAGATGTTCTTCTTTGAGATCGAGACGTTGCGGGCTTGCGTTCAGTTCGACGGCGCAACCGCTCGCGGCGCAGGCGTCGAGCAGCGCGTCGACGTCGAAATCGTTGGGTGGGCGCCCCAGCACCAGACGCCCGGTGGGGTGGCCGATCACGTCGGTGTACGGGTTCGAGGCCGCGGCGACCATGCGGGCGGTCTCGGCCGCGCGGCCGTGCCCGTAGCGGGTGTGGACCGACGCGACCACGAAGTCGAGCCCCGCGAGCACCTCGGGCGCGTAGTCGAGGGCCCCGTCCTGCAGGATGTCGCTCTCCACGCCGGCGAGCACCGCGCAGGCGCCGTCGAGGCCGCGCAGCATGTCCGCCTGGCTCTCGAGGCGCTCGGGCTCCAAGCCGCGCGCGTAGGCGGCGGTCACGCTGTGATCCGAGATGCCCAGCCAGCGCAGGCCCCGCTCGGCGGCCGCGTCGCGCATGCCTTCGGCGGTGTCGACGCCGTCCGAGGCCACCGTGTGGTTGTGCAGGGCGCCCACGAGATCGGCGCGACGCAGCAGCCGCGGGGCGGGCGCGTCGGCGGGCCAGATGCCGCGATCGCCCTCGCGCACCTCGGCGGGCGGCAGGTGCAGGCCCAGCGCGGCATAGAGCGCCGCCTCGTCCGGCACGGGCACGGCGCCCGCGGGCCCGCTCAGCCCGTCGGCGCCCAGGGCCAGCCCCGCCGCCGTCGCGCGGGCGCCGAGGGCCGCGCGGTGCGCCTCGTCCGCGGTGTGCCAGGCCTGGGCGAAGCCGAAGGCCTCGGCCGCGCAGGTGTGCACCCGGCGCTCGACCCGCGGCGCCGCGCCGCCGAGGGCCTCGCGCGCGGCCGCCTCGGGCCCCGCCACCAGCAGATCCACGCCGCGCACCGCCTCGACACCGCGCCGCGCCGCGCCCACCATCTCGGCCCCGCGGACGTCCGGGTGGGCCCGGAGCAGCGCCAGCGCCTCCACCGCCTCGGCCCACGCCTCGTCGAGGCGGCACAGCCCCTCGTGCGCCCGCAGCTGGGCCAGCCCCTCGCACACGGCCGCCTGGCTGCGCGCGCCGAAGCCCTCGAGATCGAGCAGCCGGTTCTCCTTGCACGCGTACTCGAGCTCGGCCGGTGACGTGATGTCGAGCGCCTGCCACAGCGCGCGCACCTTCGCCGGGCCCAGGCCGCGGATGCGCCCGATCGCGAACAGACCGGGCGGCACGCGGGCGCGCACGTCGGCCAGCGGCGCGGGCTCCTCGCCGGCCAGCACGTCGCGCACGATCTCGAGCACCTTGGGGCCCACGCCCTTCACGGCGGCCAGCTCGCCCGAGGCCAGCGCCGCGCCCAGATCCGTCTTCACGCCGCGCAGCGCGCGCTGCGCCGAGGCGTAGGTGCGCGCGCGCCGATCGTCCAGCACGCCATACCCGAAAGCCAGCGCGCCCAGCGCGTCGTACACGTCCCGTCGACTCATCGCTCCTCCCGCGTCGGGCGGGACCGTAGCACTCCCCCGACCCGCCTGTCGGCGGCCTCGGCAGCGCCCCACGTCGAAGCCGGCCAGGCGAGGTGGATCCGCCGAGACGCCGAGCCAAGCCCCGACCGCGGGCACGCCGCCGCGGACCCTCCCGCGAGCGTAGCCGCGGCCCGCCCGCCCAACTCGGCGCCGCGCGTTGTCACGGCGGCGCCATCGGTGGCACTCTGTCGGCGGTGCCGACCGAGAGGAGGTCGCATGGCGCGCCGTCACCCGTGGGTCCGTCCGCTGATCTTCGCGATCCTGGCCGCCGGGGGGCTGACCGCCTGCGCCATGACGGTGCCGGGGGGCGTCCTCGGCGGGGCGCTCACCGCGCTGGCCACCACGGTGGCGCTGCTGCTGCTGGGCGGCAGCCAGGCGGGGTGCGAGCAGGAAGACACCAGCCCCGGGCCCGGCGTGGACGCCGAGGTGGACGCCGACGCGCAGGTGCCCCCGACCGACGGCGGCGTCG
>JAUHXL010000612.1 GCA_030426945.1 bacterium | reverse complement strand
CTGAAGGTGGCCGGGCGCCTGGCGCCGCGCAAGTCGAAGGCGCCGGGGCCCACGTCGGCCCCGCCCGCTCAGCCGGCCGAGGGGGGCGACGCCGTGGCGCGGCTCGAGGCCGAGGTGGCGCACCTGAAGGCGCAGCTCGAGGCCAAGGCGCTGCTCGAGGGGGTCGCGGCGCCCGCGGCCGACGGCCCGGGCGTGGCGGAGCTGACCAAGCGCGTCGAGGCGCTGAGCGCGGAGCGGGAGGAAGCCCAGCGCGAGCTCGTGGAGCTCCGGCGCGACGTCGAGGACAAGGCGGGTCGAATCGCCGAGCTCGAGAGCACGAAGGTGCGCTCGAAGGAGCAGATCGACACCCTCACCGATCGCCAGCGCTCGCTGCGCGAGCAGGTGCAGACGCAGCAGAACCAGCTCGAGGAGTACCGGCGGGAGAAGATCGAGCTCGAGGTGGGGCTCGGCGAGACGCGGCAGCGCGTGGGCGACCTCGAGAACGCCCTGAAGGCGTCGAGCGCGCGCGAGGCGGAGCTGGCGGACGACGTCAACGACCTCAAGCGCGAGGTGCAGCAGAAGAAGAACGAGAACCGCGAGATCCAACGGCAGCTGGAGCTGGCGGAGTACAACCTGGACGCCGTCCGGTCGGAGAACGAGAACCTGCGCCTGGCGCTGACCGACGACGACGCGGCGCGCAAGGGCCTCAACACCACGATTGACCACCTCAAGCAGGTCAACGAGGAGAAGGAGGCCATGATCGATCGGCTGCAGGGGGAGCTGTCGCGCGTCGAGCAGCGGCTGTCCCAGGCCGAGGCGACGGCGCGCGAGGCGGGCGGCTCGCGGGCGGCGGCGCTGGACGACGCGCTGCGCGCGCTCGAGGCGGAGCTGGGCGAGGCGAAGCGCGAGAACGAGGCCCTGCAGGCGCAGCTGGCCGGGCGCAGCGCGACGCCGGCGCGCAACCTGGTGGAGCAGCTCAACGAGCTGAAGCGCGCGAACCGTGACCTGCGCAACGCGCTGGACGAGGCGCGGGCGGGCGGCGGCGCGACGGCGGGGCCCGATCCGCGGGTGGCGGCGCTGGAGCAGCGGCTGCACGCGGCGGAGGCGGCGCTGGCGGACGCGGAGGCCCGGGCGGCGACGGCCAGCGCGGCGCCCATGCCGACGGCGAGCGGCGCCGTGGTCGACGAGGCGGTGCCCGTGTTCGAGGCCCTCAACGACCTGGCGTCGGGCCTGAAGACGGACATGCAGCTCGTCCAGAGCTACGTCGGTGATCTGGCGCCGGTGGTCGAGGCCGCCTGCGCGCCCGGCTTCGAGGGGCCGGCGTCGGTCCGGCTGAAGGCGGCCGTCGAAGACGCCGACGCCCGGCTGACGCTCGATCAGGCGCGCGAGGCGCTCAACGACGCGTCCGGGCGGGCGCGGGACATCAAGAAGCAGATGCGAGCCTTCCGGGATCTGTTGTCCCGCCACGGCTACGGGAGCTGACGCGCGTGAAGAGGGTCGACAGTCGCACGGAGCTCGAGCACCTGGTCAAGGCGCGCTATCCGGTCATCTACATCAACAGCAGCGAGGAGGAGCGGGTCGAGCACGCGGTGCACGACATCCGCGACGCGCTGAACGCCAAGTCGGCGATGCCCCGCAAGCTGCTGTTCTGGTCGATCACCGAGGGCTTCACCGGCGACGAGGAGTTCACCGACCTCCGCGATCCGATCAAGGCCCTCGACTTCGCCATCCGGTACGAAGACAGCGCGCTCTTCGCCCTGCGCGACTTCCACCCCTATCTGAAGGATCCCGTGGTGGTGCGGCGCCTGCGCGACTGCCACCGCGCCTTCAAGGACAGCGAGCGCCCGAAGAACGTGCTGCTGCTGTCGCCGCTGATGCGCATCCCGGCCGAGGTCGAGGCCGAGGTCGCGGTGGTCGACTTCGCGCTGCCCGACCGCCTGGAGCTGCACGCGCTGCTGCGGCAGTTCCGCGACGCCTACCAGCTGACGACGCACGACGACGACGATCTGGATCGCTTCGTCGAGGCCGCCCTGGGGCTGACCTACGACGAGGCCAGCTATGTGCTGGCGAAGAGCCTGATCCGCCACCGCGACTTCGACATCAACACCATCCTGTCCGAGAAGAAGGCCATCATCCGCAAGTCCGGGCTGCTGGACTTCTACGAGTCGAGCGAGGCCTTCGCCGACGTGGGCGGCCTGCCGGTCCTCAAGGAGTGGCTGCGCACCCGCCAGCGCGCCTTCACCAAGGCGGCGCGTGACTTCGGCCTGCCGGTGCCCAAGGGCATCCTGCTGATCGGCATCCCCGGCTGCGGCAAGTCGCTCACCGCCAAGGCGGTGGGGGCGCTGTGGCAGATGCCCCTCTTGCGGCTGGACGTGGGCAAGGTGTTCAGCGGGCTGGTCGGCAGCAGCGAAGAGAACATCCGCAAGGTCATCGCCACCGCCGAGGCGGTCGCCCCCGCCATCCTGTGGCTGGACGAGCTGGAGAAGGGCTTCAGCGGCGTGCAGTCGTCGGGGCAGAGCGACGCGGGCACCACCGCGCGGGTGTTCGGCAGCTTCATCACCTGGCTGCAGGAGAAGACCTCGCCGGTCTTCGTGATCGCGACCGCCAACGACGTGTCGCTGATGCCGCCGGAGCTGCTGCGCAAGGGGCGCTTCGACGAGATCTTCTTCGTCGACATGCCCACCGAGGACGAGCGCAAGGACATCTTCCGGATCCACATCGAGAAGAAGCGGCGCGACGTGGACACCTTCGATCTCGACGCGCTGGCGCGGGCCGCGCGCGGCTTCAGCGGCGCCGAGATCGAGCAGGCGGTGGTCGGGGCGCTCTACGATGCCTTCGAGGACGGAGCCGACCTGACCGACGAGCGCATCACGCAGGCCTGCCGCGACGTGATCCCGCTGAGCCTGACGATGAAGGAGCGCATCGACGATCTGCGCGACTGGGCCAGCGCGCGGGCCCGCAGCGCCAGCGGCCTGCCCATCGGCCCGCGCGACGACGACACCCCCGAGGAGGGCGGCGAGGCGGCGGGCGGCCGCAAGGGGATGTCGGCCGGCTTCCGCAACCTCGAGCTCGAAGGCGACTGATGTCTCACTTCACGACCGTAGAGACCAAGATCAAGGATCTCGTCGCCCTGAAGGCGGCGCTGAAGGATCTGGGCTTCGCCTTCAGCGAGAGCACGCAGGGGGTGGAGGTCAAGGGCTACCTGGGGCAGAAAGAGAAGGCGGACATATCCATCCACGCCAGCAAGACCTATGATGTCGGGGTCAAGCAGACGGCGGATGGCTACGAGTTCGTGGCCGACTGGTGGGGCGTCGAGACCACCCGCGGTCTGACCCAAGAGGCCTTCGTCAAGCAGGTGACCCAGCGGTACGCGTACCACAAGGTCATGAGCGAAGTGGCGAAGCGGGGCTACACCATCGAGTCCGACGAAGTGTCGGCGGACCAGAGCATCTCGATCACGGTGCGCAAATGGCAGTGAGGCACGAGCTGAAGATCGAGATCACGCCGGATGGCGAGATCACGATCAAGGTGGAGGGCGCGACCGGCGCCGAATGCCTGGACCTGACGCGCGATCTCGAGGAGGCGCTGGGTCTGGTTGTGGACCGGCAGAAGACCTCGGCGTACTACCAGGACGAGGTCACCGCCGAAGAGACGGTGAAGATCGGGGAGGACTGATGTCGCTCTGGCAGCGGATCGTCGAATTCTTCCGCAGCCTCTTCGGCGGTGCGGAGACACCGGCGCTGGAGGCCAAGGCGGACGCGCCCGCGGCGGCAGCCGACGAGAAGGCGGCGGCCGAGAAGGCGGCGGCCGAGAAGGCCGAGAAGAAGGCGGCGGCCGAGAAGAAGGCGGCGGCCGAGAAGCAGGCGGCGGCCGAGAAGCAGGCGGCGGCCGAGCAGGCGGCGGCCGAGCAGGCGGCGGCCGAGCAGGCGGCGGCCGAGCAGGCGGCGGCCGAGAAGGCGGCGGCCGAGAAGGCGACCGTTCAGCAGGCCGCGGACGACGACGACGACGAGGGTCTCGACGAAGACGACGGCCACGACGACGACGACGACGAAGACGACGACGACGAGGTGGCAGCGCCGGGCGCGGATCCCGAGCAGCAGCGGGCCGCGCGAGAGCGGAAGAAGGCCCGCCGGCGGCGCGCGCGCAAGCGGCGCAAGCAGAAGCGGCTGGATCATCTTCGCGAGGAGTCGGCCAAGGCGGCCGCGGCGGCCGTCGAAGAGAAGATCGACGCGGCGCA
>JAUHXL010000611.1 GCA_030426945.1 bacterium | reverse complement strand
TGACCGCGAACAACGATCGCGACTGGTTCAACGCCCACAAGGACGATTACGAGCGGGCCCTGCGCGAGCCCGCCCGCGCCTTCATCCGGGCGATGGGCGAGCGCCTCGAGAAGGTGGCGCCGCACCTCGTCGCCGATGATCGGCGGGCCGGCGGCTCGCTGATGCGCATCTACCGCGACACGCGCTTCGCCAACGACAAGACGCCCTACAAGACCAACGTGGGCATCCAGTTCCGCCACGAGGCCGGCAAGGACGTGCACGCGCCCGGGCTGTACGTGCACTTCGACCTCGAGGAGGCCTTCGTCGGGGCGGGCATGTACATGCCGCCCACCGACGCGCTCAACGCCATCCGCGCGAAGATCGACGCCGAGCCCGAGCGGTGGACGGCCATCACGCGCGACCCGACCTTCGTCGACACCTTCCGGCAGAGCGGCGAAAGCCTGAAGCGCCCGCCCCGCGGCTTCGACAAGGATCACCCGCTGATCGAGGATCTGAAGCGCAAGAGCTTCATCCTGGTGCACGACCTCGATCCGGCCGACGCCGAGTCGCCCGAGCTGGTCGACCGGGTGACCGAGCTGATGCGGCGCGCCAAGCCCTACTGCGACTTCATCTGCGCGGCGGTCGGCCTGCCCTTCTGACCACCCGGGTCGCCAGCGCGCGGCAAGCGGAGTCGCCAGGCCGCCCCGCCACGGCCCGTTCGTCGGGCCGCGGCGCGGGCACGCGCCTTGCTGAACGCGCGCCCCAGCCTCACGAGGAGCTCCCCATGCGCCGCACCGCCCGCGTCGTCGCCACGCTCGGATTGACCACCGCCCTCGTCGCCTGCGCCGACGCGCCAGAGGAGGCGGCGCCCGCGCCCGGCGCCCAGCCCGGCGGCGGCGGCGTCACCGGCGGCAAGGCCGACACCGCCTTCACCGACGGCCCGCTGTACCTGACCGGCGCCTTCGACGGCAGCAAGAGCTTCAACATGTGGGCGGCGACCCTCGAGTTCGCCCGCGAGATGAAGCGGGATTACGGCAAGCGGGTCGGGTTCACGTACTTCATCAACACCTGCTACTACGACACCGAGGTCACCGGCAGCGACATCGGCCGCGCCCTGTCGCGCGACGAGACCCTCGCGCGCTGGGCCATCACGCAGCAGGCGATCAACGAGGGCCACGAGATCGCCAACCACTCGGTGCGCCACAAGGACGGCGGCGCCTGGAGCAAGCAGCGCTGGGAGACCGAGGTGCAGGAGTTCCACCACCTGCTCGAGCGCAACCTGTTCCAGCCCATCCGCGACGCCGAGGGGCGCCCGGTGTTCCCCGACTACCAGCCGCGCAGCGACGTCGCCGGCGCCCAGGGCGCGGCCTGCGCCGCCGACAGCGAGTGCGACTCGGGCCTGTGCCTGCCGGTCACCGACGCCCTCAGCCTGTGCAGCGCCCGCTGCAACAAGCACAACCCCTGCGCCGACGGCATGGCCTGCGGCGCGCCCGACTGGAACAGCAGCCGCGACGTGTGCCTGCCCCTGCCCCGCTTCCCCGTCGAGCACGAGGGCGAGGTGCTGTTCGACGCCGAGGGCAACCCGAACCTCGACCACCCCGCGCTCGAGCCCTACCGCGTGGTCGGCTTCCGCGCGCCGCTGCTGGCCCACAACAGCGCGCTGTTCGAGGTGCTGACCGCCTTCGACTACCGCTACGACACGAGCAAGATCCTGCAGCCCGGCCCGCCCCAGAAGACGCTGCACCAGGGCACCATCTACGAGACGCTGTACCAGTTCGCGCTGATGAAGAACCCCGGGTCGCGCACGATCCCGATGGACTACAACTACTACGTCAACGACACCTCGGGCGACCGGATGCAGAGCGACTACCGCGCCTCCATCCTCGACGCCTACAACGCTCGCGAGCGGCAGCCCTGGAACATCGGGCACCACTTCTCGCTGTGGAAGGGCGGCGCGTACTGGGCCGCCATGAAGGACGCCTTCGTCTTCGCGGCCAAGGGCTGCCCCGACGAGGCCGGCCAGCAGCGCTGCGCCGACGTGCTGTTCCCCACCTTCATCGAGCTGGCCGACGTGCTCGACGGCAAGATCGACGCCGAGCGCGTCGCCCTGGGCCCGAAGGCCGACGGCCTCGCCGAGGACATCTTCCGCAGCGAGGTGTCGCGCGAGCAGGAGAACGACAGCCCCGCCTTCTGCGTGTGCGGCGACGAAGAGCACCACTGATCGAGCGTCGCCACCGTCGGCCGCGCCAGCGCCGACCGGCTGTCAGCGGTCAGCGGTCAGCTCGCCGGCTTCGCCGAGCTTTCAGCTTCTTCTCTTCGCCATCCAACGCGCGGCCGACCGGCACATCGCCTCCTCCGACCGCCCACCGCGCTGGTCCCTGGGCTCGGCTGAAGGCTGACAGCTGAACGCTGATAGCCCGGCCGTTCCGCCGTGGGGCTCGTGAAGCCCATTCTGTTCCCACAGAGACTCCTCACAGCGCCCAGCTGCCCCCCATCACCAGCCGCGGGTAGCCCCCGAAGACGGTGAACGGATCGTCCGGCGCCAGCGGCACCGCGTACTCCAGCCGAAGCGACAGCGTCACGTCCTCGTGCAGGGGTCGGTCGGCGGTGAGCGCCAGCTCGACGAAGGCCGGGAAGGGCGTCGTATCGAGCACCTCGTCGCCGGCGCCGTCCTGATAAAGCAGCCACTGCACCTGCAGGCCGGCGTCCAGCGACAGGGCGCCCGGCGCGCCGCGCCAGGTCAGCACGCCGCCGAACAGCGTCGCGAGGTCGCCGCCGGCGTCCAGCTCGTCCTCGTAGGCCCCCGCGACGCTCCCCGTCGCCCAGATGCGCGCCGCGCCGGACAGCCCGCCTGCCGCGAAGACGCGCCCGCGCACCTCGGGCCCCAGGCGGTGCACCAGGCCCGCGTGCGTCTGATAGCGCGCGCGCACGTCGAGCCCGTCGACCAGCCCCCAGCCCACCTCGGCGTCGCCGGTCAGCACCGGGAAGTAGGGCAGCGGCGGCACCTGGATGCCGATCACCATCAGCCCGCCGTCCAGGTGCACCGCGGACGTGCCGGGCGGCAGCGTCTCGGCGGTCAGCAGGCCCAGCGCCAGCAGCCACGGCGTCATCGGGCCACGCTCACAGCGTCCACGCGCGTCCCACCATCACCACCGGCAGATAGCCCAGCCCCCGCAGCTCGGCCTGGACCGGTACCACCGCGCGCCCCCGCAGGAAGATGCCGCCCACGAAGTCGACGCCCACCTCGACGTGCGCGTGGTGCACCGTCGGGTCGAACACCCGGTCCTGCGTGCCCACGTCCACGTCGTCGACGTGCCACCAGCGCGCGGTCAACCCAGCCTCCACCCGCACCGCGTGACCGCGCGCCGTGTGCGTCGTCCAGCCGCCCACCAGCGCCGTCGTCAGCCCCTCGCCCAGCGGCGCGTGCTGCAGCGGAATGCCGCCCAGATCCTCCACCCCGAAGAAGCCGTGGGCGACCGCCAGCCCCACGTCGTAAGGCGCGTGGTGCCAGCGACCGGTGAGGCCGACGTCGTGCGCCAGCCCCGCGACGGTGTCGTACCGGACCTCCAGATCGACGGCGTCGCTCACCGGCGCGCGCAGCCCGGCGGTCGCCGACGGGAACAGCCCGCTGAAGCCCCCGCCCGCGCGCAGCCCGGCCGGCGGCGCCGCCTGCGCCGCCCCCAGCAACAGGCCCAGCGCGACCAGCGACCTCAAGCGTCGGCCTCGATCACCACCACGCGCACCGCGTGGATCGCCCCGCTGTCGTAGGGGAAGTCCGTCTCGGCGTCCTGCGTGTTGCCTTCGACGTCGAAGGCGCGCACCTGCAGCACGTGGCGTCCCGTGCGCGTCGGCGTCCACTCGACGCGCCACAGCGACCACAGGTAAGGGCTGCGATCGTCCGCCAGCGTGTTGAAGGTCAGCTCCGCGTCCTGCCACGCCCCGTCCAGGCGCACCTGCACCCGCGACACGCCCACCCCCGGCGCCAGCGCCAGCCCGCGCACCTCGACCGTCTGCCCCACCCGCACGGTGCGCCCATCGCCCGGCAGGTCGATACGGCTGCGCAGCCGCATCTCGGCCGCCACCGGATCGCCCAGCCCGCGCAGCGCCCCGTAGGGGGCGTAGCTGCGCACGGCGGTGATGCTGTCGAGCCACTTCACGCACACCAGGCCGTAGCGTCCGGGGATCAGCACGCGCACCGGCGCGCCGTGGATCGGCTCGAGCGGCGCGTCGTTCATGCGCAGCG
>JAUHXL010000063.1 GCA_030426945.1 bacterium | reverse complement strand
ACGCAAAGGCGGGGTCGGCGGGCGGGGTTGTCCACGCGGGCGTCGACGCGCGACGCTGCGGGGCGTCATCCGTCCACTGGGAGCAGCCGATGAGCGCCCGCCCGACCTTCACCGACGCCGCCCGCCGCCGCCGCCTCGTCGCCCGCCACCACCTGCGCCGCAGCGCGCCCGACGTCGAGACCGCGGTGGCCGATCTGGTCGCCCTGCACTCGAGCGATCCGGTGACGCCCCACCTGGCCCTGTGGGCGCGGGTGCCCGGCTACGCGCCGGACGATCTCGATCGGGCGCTGGCCGACGACCGCGCGGTGACGCGGCTGCACGCCATGCGACGGACGCTGTTCGTGGTGCACCGCGACGACACGCCCGCGGTGCTCGCCGGCGCCACCGCCGACATCGCGGCCAAGGAGCGGCGGCGCGTCGAGGGCTGGCTGGCCGACGAGGTCGGCGACGCGGGCGGGTGGCTGGTCCGGCAGGCCGAGGCGGTGCGCGCGGCGCTGGCCGAGGGCGGCGAGCAGACCACGCGCGATCTGATGGAGGCCGTGCCCGCGCTGAAGACCGAGGTGACGCTGGGGTCGGGCAAGTGGAGCCAGCGATCGCCGGTCGGGTCGCGGCTGCTGTACCTGATGGCGATGGACGGCGACATCGTGCGCACGCGGCCAGCGGGGACCTGGAAGTCGAGTCAGTACGCGTGGGCGCCGGGTGACTTCGAGGCGCGGCCGGACGCCGAGGCGGCGCGGGCGGCGGTGCTGCGGCGCTACCTGGCGACGCACGGGCCGGCCACCGAGACCGACCTGCGCTGGTGGTCGGGGTGGACGGCGAAGCAGACCCGCGCGGCGCGGGCGGCGCTGCAGACGATGGAGGTGGCGCTCGACGGGGGCGAGAAGGGCGTGGTGCTGGAGGGGGATCTGGACGACGTCGAGGCGGCGCCTGCGGCGGCGCTGCTGCCGGGGTTGGACTCGACGCCGATGGGATGGAAGCAGCGCGGGTGGTTCCTGGGCGGGCACGAGGCGGCGCTGTTCGACCGGAACGGCAACGCCGGGCCGACGGTGTGGTGGGACGGGCGCGTGGTCGGCGGGTGGGGGCAGCGGGACGACGGTGAGGTGGTCCACCGGCTGCTCGAGGACATCGGCGCCGAGGGCGAGGCGGCGGTGGTCGCCGAGGTCGAGCGCCTGGCGGCCTGGCTGGGCGAGGTGACGGTCACGCCTCGCTTCCGGACGCCGCTCGAGAAGGCGTTGGTGGGCTGATCGCGGCCGCCGGCGGGGCGCGCGAGGCGTCGGGCGCGGCCCGTGAGCGGGGCGGGGCGGACGTGACAGGGCGGGGAAGGTTGCCCCCGTGCGGTGGCCACGGCGCGCGGCCACGGCGACGTGGCGCGGTGGCTGCACCGGAGCGGCACGAAGCACCGACGCGGAAGGACGCACGTGATCGACTGGGAGCCCTTCGCGGCGATGGGCGTCGCCTTCGTGGCGGGGCTGCTCATCGGCGCCGAGCGCGACCACGCCGCCGAGGACGCCGACGGCAAGGGGCACCTGGGCGGGGCGCGGACGCACGCGCTGGTCGCCACGGCCGGGGCGCTGGCGTCGCTGCTGGCGACGCGGTTGGGGATGGCGCTGGTGGCCGTGGGCTTCTTCGCGCTCGCCGCGCTGATGGTGCTGGCCTACCGGGCGCGGCTGGTCGAGGAGGAGCGCCGCGGGCTGACGTCGGTGGCCGCCTTCCTGGTGACGTACCTGCTGGGCGCCCTGGCCACGCTCGACGCGCTGCCTCTGACGCAGCGCACTAGCCTGGTGCTGGGCACGGCGGTGGTCGTGACCGTGGCGCTGTCGGCCAAGACGCGGGTGCACAGCTTCCTCGACACGGTGTCGCGCCGGGAGATCCGGGCCACGCTGATGTTCCTGGCGATGGCGGTGCTGGTGGTGCCGTTGTTGCCGGACTGGCCGGTCGGACCGCAGGCGATCGTGCAGCCGCGGCAGGTGGGCATGTTCGTCGCGCTCATCATGGGCCTCGACCTGTGCGGCTACATCGCGCTGCGGGTTCTGAGCGCGCGCAAGGCGCTCGGGGTGACCGGGCTGGTGGGCGGCTTCGCGTCGTCGACGGCGGTGACCATCTCGTTGGCGCACAAGGTCAAGGCCGGCGAGCAGCCCGTGCGGTCGACCGCGCTGGCGGTGATCATCGCCACGGTGGTGTCCATGCCGCGCGCGGTGCTCGAGGTCACGGTGCTCGATCGAACGCTCGCCTGGGCGGTGGCGCCCGCGGCGGGGCTGATGGCGGCGGCCGGCGGCGTCTTCGCCGGCGTCGTCTACCTGCGGCTGCGCCGCCGCGAAGGGGGCGACAACGAGGCGGATCTGCGCAACCCGGCCAACCTGGGCACGGCGGTGAAGTTCGGGCTGGTGTTCGTCGCGATCCTCGTCGCCAGCCACCTCGCCCAGCGCGCGCTGGGCGACTGGGGCGCCTACGCCGCCGGCGCGCTGGGCGGCGCGGCCAGCCTGCACGCCGCCGGCCTGTCGATGGCCGGCCTGGTCGACGGCGGCGTCGGCGTCGGGGTGGCCGCAGACGGCCTGGTGTGCGCCCTGATCAGCAGCGTGATCGTGAAGGCGGTCCTCGCCAGCACCCTCGGCGGCCTCGACCTGGCCAAGCGGGTGGTCCCGCCGCTGCTGCTGATGGGGGGCGTGGGCGCGGGCGCGATCTGGGTGTTCTGAGGGGTGGGGCGCGACCGGAAGGCGCCCGAGGAGAGATCCTCCTGTGGCGTTCGGGTGATGCGGCGGCCGCGGCGCTTCAGCTCGGCAGGATCTCCCACATCCGTCCCTGGCTGGTCGACGAGACCTGCGTGGTGGCCGAGCGGCCGTCCACCGACACCCGGACGGCGTAAGTGAACCGATCACCGCCGCGGTCCTTCCGCCAGGTGATCATGCCGCGGCGGCCGGCGTGGACGCCGCCCAACATGCGGACGCGTGTACCCTTCGGAAGGCCGGCCGAGGCCTCGGGCGCGTCCGTCGCGGCGGCGGGGGCAGGCGGCGCGCGCCGCGACCGACGCGCGCGGGTCGGTGGGGGCGGCGCGGCGGCCTCCTCGGCGGGCGGGGTGCGCTTCGCCGCGCGCTCGCGGGGCGCCGGTCGAGGCGCAGCCTTCGGCGCCAGCGGCGGCGCGGGCGCCTCGAAGTCCACCGGGTCGGCCAACTCCACCCCGAACAGCGCCGCCAGATCGTCCCCTGCGTCCAGCCGGCTGTCCGCCGCGGGCAGCGACGGGTCGAAGGCCCGCCCGGCCCCGGCGACCAGCTCTTGCTCGTCGACCTCGCGCAGCCGGAACAAGAGCTCGGGCCGCTCGTCGAGGCGCGCGCCGATGCCGTACAAGACGGCGGCGACGTGCTTGCACATCCGGGCGCCGTCGGGGCACGAGCAGCTCAGGCGAATGTCCGCCGACGCCGGGAACAACCCCGTCCCCTGGCGGCAGACGCGCTCCATCACCGCCTTGGACAGGCGCCCCTGCAGCAGCTCCAGCAGCGAGTCGACCGCGCCGCCGCAGTCGTCGCACAGCGCGCGCCAACGCGCCGGCGCGACGGGCTGGACGACCACCCGCACCCGGTACATCGTCGAGCCCATGACCAGGGCCGTCACCTCGCCCGGCAGCACCTTCAGATCGATGACCGAGCCGTTGCGCGCGTAGGTCCGGCCCCGCGGCAGGCGGTTGGCGAAGTCGCTGTAGCGCTCGAGATTGTCGCACCAGGCCCGGCCCCAGAACGTGCGGGCGATCGTGCGCCCGGTGATCACCACCGGGTCGAGCGCCTCGCCCTTCTTGGCCCGCTTGGCGGCCTCGCGCTCGGCGCGGTCGCGTCGCTCGGCGACGGGCACGTAGCGGCCCCAGCCGCCGTCGTCCCAATCTCTGCCCCGCCGCGCCATGGCTCACCCCTCCTGCAGGGCCGTCTTCAGGTCCAGGGCGACCAGGCTCAACAGCTCTTCGTCGCCCATCTCGGTCAGCCGCCGCTCGGCACCCTCGGCGTCGCCCGTGCCGGGCAGCAGGTCGTCGGCCATCTTCGCTTTGGACTCGATCAGCGCGTCGATGCGCTCCTCGATGGTCCCGCGGCACACGAACTTGTGCACCAGCACGTTGCGGGTCTGGCCGATGCGGAAGGCGCGGTCGGTGGCCTGGTTCTCGACGGCCGGGTTCCACCACCGATCGAAGTGGATCACGTGCGAGGCGGCGGTCAGCGTCAGGCCCGAGCCGCCCGCCTTCAGCGACAGCACGAAGAAGGGCACCGACTCGTCCTCCTGGAAGCGCTGGACCATCTCGGCGCGCTGGGCCACCGGCGTGCCCCCGTGCAGCACCAGGCCGGGTCGGCCGAAGACCGCGCCCAGGAACGCCGCGAGGGGCGCCGTCGTCTCCCGGAACTGCGTGAACACCAGCACCTTCTCCTGGCGCGAGGCGATGACCTCGACCAGCTCGCGCAGCCGCGCCAGCTTGCCGCTGTCGGCCGGATCCCAGGCGCCGTCGCCGAGCCACTGCGACGGGTGGTTGCATATCTGCTTGAAACGCATCAGGAAAGCGAGCACGAGGCCGCGTCGCTCGATGCCCTCGGCGGTGCGCAGGCGCTCGGCCAGCTCGTCCACCGCCTGCGCGTACAGCGCTGCCTGGCGTCGCGCCAGCGCGCAGAAGGCCCGCACCTCGGTCTTGTCCGGCAGATCGGCGATGACCGTCCGGTCGGTCTTCATGCGGCGCAGGATGTACGGCCGCACCAGCGCCCGCAGCGGCGCGAAGGCGTTGTGCGTGCGGGCGCCGAGGTCTTTCGTGAAGCGGGCGAACGCGCGCGACGTGCCGAGGAGCCCGGGGTTGACGAAGTCGAAGACCGACCAGAGGTCCGACAGGCGGTTCTCGACCGGCGTGCCGGTCAGGGCGATGCGCGCCCGGCTGTCGAGCTTCTTCACGGCGCGCGTCTGACGTGCGTTGGGGTTCTTGATCGCCTGGGCCTCGTCGAGCACGACGACGTCCCACGCGGCCTCGGCCAGCGCCGGCGTGCGCTGCACCATGCCGTAGGTGGTGATGACCAGATCGGTGTCCGCGAAGCTCGTCGCCTGCAGCGCCTTCAGCTCGGCGGTGGACAGCGCCGAGCCGTGCGCGACGAGGCACGAGAGGCTGGGCGCGAAGCGGTGCAGCTCGGCGACCCAGTTGGCCAGCAGGGACGCCGGGGCCACCAGCAGGCTGGGCCGGGTGGCGTCGCCGCGGGCCTTGCGCACGAGCAACAGCGACAGCACCTGGATGGTCTTGCCCAGGCCCATGTCGTCGGCGAGGCAGGCGCCCAGGCCCAGTCGGGACAGCAGGTACAGCCAGCGCACGCCCACCTGCTGGTAGCCACGGAGGGTGCCGTTCAGGGCCGGCCCGGGATCGACCGCCGCCAGACCCTCGGGGCTGCGCAGGCCCCGCAGCGTCTCGCGCAGCCACGGCCCGGCCACCACCTCGGACCAGTCCGCGTCGTCCTCGTCCTCGGCCGCGATGTCCCGCGTGCCCGCGCCCGCCAGCAAGCGCATCGCCTCGGCGAGCGTCACCCCGGCGCCGTGCGCCAGTCGCTCGACGGCGTCCAGCCGGTCGATGGTGCGCTGCAGCCGCGCGGCGTCGACCTCGACCCACTGCCCGCGGATGAGCGCCAGACCTTCGGACGCCCGGAGAAGCTCGCGCACCTCCGCGAGCGTCAGCGGCTCGCCGTCGAGCGCGACGTCGACCCGAAAGTCGAGCAGCGCGCCGTGCCCCAGCGTCGAGGGGTTCGCGGCGCCGACCGTGGCCGTCGCGCGGGGGCGCGCGGGGCGGCGCCCCGGCCACCCCGCGGGCATCCGCACGACGACGCCCGCGGCCTCGAGGGCCGGCATGTCGCGCAGCAGCCGCGCCGCCTGACCGGGGGTCCACCGAAGCGGGTGGTAGATCTCGTTGGCGGCGACCATGTCGCTCAACCACGGGCAGGTCTCGGCCGCGCGCTGAACCGGCGTCAACAAGGCGAGCAGGCCGGCGCGGTTGTCCGCCCCGGCGAACTCGCGCAGGGCCCGGCCGAGGGGCACGTGCTGGGCCTGGGCGTGGG
Source organism: bacterium (assembly GCA_030426945.1). Classification (GTDB taxonomy): domain Bacteria; phylum Myxococcota_A; class Bradymonadia; order UBA7976; family UBA1532; genus JACKDN01. The sequence continues at coordinate 15,403 of JAUHXL010000063.1, read as the reverse complement.
CCGAAAGGCGCGTGGTGTAGGTGGCCATGAAGGCGAAGGGGGCGTCGGGATCCTTGCGGTTCTCGGCCAGGTGGAAGTGCACGCGACCGACCCGATTCCACGCGGGGTCGAGCGCCGCGAGGGCGCCCTGCACCGAGCTGCGGGCGGCCAGGACGCGAAAGGCCGCGTCGATCTCGGTCCACAGATCGCGCAGGACGTCGACGGTCAGGTACTCGGCGCCCGGCATCACCGGCGCGGACAGCACCAGGGTCGCCAGGTCGGCCTCCGACGGCGGGGGCACCGTCACCGCGGTGGACGTGTCGTCGAGATCGGGCGCGGTGCAGACGGCCGTCGGGTACCGTCCCGCGAAGTCCCGCCACGCGGCCAGGACCCCCGGCAGCGACGTCCCCACCTCGCCCGCCCCGAGCTGCAGCAACCCCCGCCCGCTGCCCGCGTCGAAGGCGACCAGCAAGCGTGCGGCAAGCGCCGGCGCCAGCACGAAGCCGTCCTCGACTGCAGGGTGCAGCACCAGCCGGCCGTGCGGCGTCAACGTGAGCGCGAAGATCTCGGAGTCGGCCACCGCCGCCACCCAGCGACAACGACGGGATCGCGCGCGGCGCCCCCGCTTCCGGGCGCGCACGGTAGCAGGTCGACGGCGCGCGCGCCTCCGCCGATGCGCCGCAGCAACGGAGCGGGGCGTTACGAAGACTGTGGGGGTGGCGGCCGCCGAGCGAAGGCGGCTGGCGGCAACCATGGGACGAGCGACGGTGCGCGGGTCAGTCGCTCGCGCGCGACGTGGCGCCGTCCTCGCGCGCACGCTCGGGCCTGCGCCGGCGCTCACGGTCGCGGTTCATCTCTTCGACGCTGCCGTACTTGAACACGCCCCGCGCGGGTTCGAGGCGGCCGAAGAGCGTCGCCCGGCGCCACAGCAACCGAATGCGCTCCAAGAGCCGCGGATCGGTCGGATCCACGGTCCCGGCGGTCTCCGCCTCCTCGAGGCTTCGGAACTTGCGAACGCCCAATTAGTCGTCTCCGACGTCGAAGTGCTGCCGGAGGACGCTCGCATCCACGCGGTCCTGCGGTCGCCCGGCATCGCGCTTCAGCCGGTACAGGGTACGTGGGGTGGCCACGCGCACGGGGACGCCGCCGACCACGACCTGCTGCGCCTCGAGATCATCGTAGCGGACGGCCTCGCCGAGTCGGGTCATGATGTCCAACGGCAGGCTGCCGTCGGGCGGGCCGTACGCGATGGCGGGGTAATCGCCGCATAGATCCTCGGCGGTGATCTCGTCGATGTGGGGATCGTCCCAGACTCGCCTCAGCGCGCGGCGCAACCTCTCGACGTTCTCCGGCGTCGGCCGGACGCAGAAGTCCGCGTCCTCCGTCGCGCGCACGATGCCATGCACCGTGAGCGCGGCCGCGCCGACGAGAACGTACTCGACGCCCTCGTCGTTCATGCGCGCGACGACCTCGAGGAGTCGGTCAGCGTCCATGGCCGGAGGGTAACGGACGCTGGTCGGCGTGGCGACGGCCGCGCCACCCTCCTGGCCGCGATCGGTGGCCGTGGACCCCAGCACGACAACCTCGGCCAGGGACGGGGGACGGTACAACGCCGTTCGATGTGCCCGTGGGGTCGCGCCCAACCAACGAACTGGAACGGCATCGCGCCCACTTCCCCGGGCGCGCTCCAGTCGGCTGGTTCCCCACAGCGTCCGTGTGCGAGGCGCGGCTGTGCTACCGTCTCCGCTCGTCATGGTCCATTTCGATCCGGAGGATGCCCCGATGAACCGACTCGCCTCGTCGCTCGCCCTCTGCGCCCTCGGCCTGCTCTTCATGGGCCAGGCGCCCGGCGCCAAGGTGAAGCCCCATCTCACCTACGTGGTGGGCGTCGGCGGACTGAGTGCCGGCACCTTCACGTCGATGAAGGTGTCCTCGCACACCGTGATGCTGGCCGGCGCCGACGTGAAGGTCGTCGCCACCAAGACCCAGACCGACCAGGCGCCGATCGTCTTCTCGGGCGGCACCGTCGCCAGCTTCGTGAAGAAGCGGCTCGACAGCATGGTGGGTCAGCAGATGACCGTCACCGTGGACATCTCGGCAGTGGGCGCCGCCCCCGGCCAGCGGTGCAAGTTCACCCTCGACCACGCGCAGCTGAAGGTGCTGAAGCACGACGAGCTGCAGTTCCGGCCGTCAGAGCTGCCCGACTTCGAGTGCAAGTGATCCGCGCGCGCCGACGCGCCAGGCTTGGCGCGTGCGGTCCTCGACGGTCTTGGTCGAGGGCCCGGCTCGGCCTTGTCAAGCGGCCTCGCCGGGCCTAGGCTCACCCCTATGGACAGGCATGGTTCTCCGATCCCGGATTACGCTCACTGCCGACCCGCGTCGCGCGACCGGCTGGTCGCCCGCTATCGGTCTCCGGGTGTGAGGGGTGGCCGGTGACCGACCTGGATGCGCCGTGGTCGCGCTTCGACGTACTCGTTTCGGGTCTGGAACGGGTGAACGAACAGGCGCGGCGGGCAGCCGCGCGCTCGGTCGACCAGATCCTGACGTTGCGAAGCTGGCTGATTGGCACCTGGATTGTCGCGTACGAGCAGGAAGGACGTGATCGCGCACGCTACGGAGAACGGCTGATCGTGTCGCTCGCAGCGACGTTTCGCGCTCGCGGCGTGAGTGGTCTGCAGGCGTCGAACCTGAGGAATTGCCGGCAGATCGCGCTGACGTGGCCGCGTCTCGGAATTCGCCAGACGGTGTCTGGTGAATTGGCGGCCGAGATTCTCCAGACGGTGTCTGGTGATTTTGTTCCTGCCGCGCTCAGCCAGGAGGAGGTCGACCTGCCTTGGCGAGACGAGGCCTGGATGGACCGCGTCCGAACGGAACTCTCGTTCTCGCACCTCTTGGAGTTGTCGCGCGTCCACGAGCCCGTAGCTCGCGCGTTCTACGAAATGGAGACTCTCAAGAACCGATGGAGCGTTCGCGAGCTCAGGCGCCAACGCGACTCGATGCTGTTCGAGCGCGTCGGTCTGTCCGGCGACCGCGGCGCCGTCCTCGCGTTGGCCGCGGCCGATCGCCTCGCCGAGACCCCAGCATCGGTGATTCGAGATCCCTACGTGCTCGAGTTCCTCGGTCTCGAGGGTCGTGCCGTGATCGCCGAGGCCGATCTCGAGGCGGCCCTCCTTTCGCATCTCGAATCTTTCCTCCTCGAACTCGGGCGCAGCTTCTGCTTCGTCGGGCGGCAGTACCGAATCACTGTCGCTGGCCGCCATCACTTCATCGACCTGCTGTTCTTCCACCGCGGCTTGAAGTGCCTCGTCGCGGTCGACCTGAAGATCGGCTCCTTTCGGCACGAAGATGCCGGCCAGATGAACTTCTACCTCAACTGGCTACGCGAGAACGAGGCGCTGGCGGACGAGAACGCGCCCATCGGCATCGTCCTGTGCGCCGACAAGGATGCCGAGGAGGTGCACTATGCAACCGGCGGACTCGATCGGCAGGTCTTCGTGTCGCGGTATCTCGTCGCTCTGCCGAGCGAGGAGCAACTTCGGCAGTGGCTGGCCGAGGAACGGGAAGTGCTCGCGCACTGTGACGGGCAATGACCGAGGCTCGAAGGGATGCGCGGCCACCGGAGCGTTCGCTGCCGCGTGGTAGAAAGGCCCCGAGGACCGTTCCGGCTGCCGTGCCGATCGTGTTTGCCGCTGGTGGGTGACTGTCGTGCCGTCCATTCGCAGAAGCTATGATCCACCAGCCAATGAAGCCGAGTTCGAGCGCCTTTGCCTGGCCTTGTTGAAAGCGGCGTGGCGCTCGCACTCGCTTCAACTCTACGCGGCGCGAGGGGAGAGGCAGAACGGCGTCGATATCGTCGACCTCCGCCCAGGCGACCTGCACCGGGCCGCGCAATGCAAGTGTCACAATCCCCGGAAGACGATACCCCCACGAGACATCAAAGCTGAGGTGGCCAAGGCCCTCACCTTCGAGCCATCCCTCACCGAGTATTGGATCCTAACGACCGCGAAAGCCACTCGGCACGCACAGGATGCTGTCCGCCACATCAATCGCGAGCACGCTGTAGCGGGGAGGTTCTCGGTACACTTGATGACTTGGCGTGAGATTGAAGACCTTCTCCACGAGCATCCCGAGGTGCGACGTCAATTCCTCGACTCGTCCCCAAACGAGCCCACCTCCCACGGCCAACCTGCCAGCGACCGAGCCTCTCTTGACGAGAGCGTCGCGCGCTACCTTGCGCCCATTCGAGCAGAAGCCATTCTGGGCGAGTCCATCCCTCGCACCGAAGCCCGTCAGGTGATCGATCTCCTCGAGAGCGGCGGAAGGCGCGGCGTCCTCGTCGTGGGCGAGGCCGGGGTGGGGAAGTCCGGCGTCATCGCGCAGGCTGCGGCGCACTTCTTCGACGCAGGCTGGCCTGTTGTCGCCCTTCGCCTCGACCGGATGGAGCCGAAGCGAGATGCGCGGGCGTTGGGTGAGGCTATGAGGCTGTCCGACTCGCCCACTGCGGCTCTTCGTTCGGTTGCTGGAGGCCGAAGGTGTCTGCTCGTGATCGACCAACTCGATGCGGTCAGCGCGTCGTCGGGTAGGCACCCGGACTTCTTCGACCGTGTAGCAGAGCTCGTCGGCGACGTGAGGGCGCATTCGAACCTGCGTGTCCTCATGGGCTGCCGTGCTTTCGACCTGCGCGAGGACCATCGGATCCGTCGTCTGGTTCACAAGGAGCGTGGCATTGCCGAGAAGGTGGAGGTCCAAACGCTGGAGGCCGAGGTGGTCCGGGACGTCGTTCAACGGTCAGCGCGCGGTCCAAAGGTCCTGTCCGCGAAGCAACTCCGCCTGCTGGGTCTTCCCCTCAACCTCTGGCTGTGGACGACGGTCACCGATACCGACCAGGGCGCCGACGATGTCGGCGCCGCAGACACTGCGCGCGCATTGCTCGACCAATACTGGGCACAGAAGTCGCGGCGTTTGGACCACGAGCACCCGCGGGTGCGGGATCGCTGGTTGCCGTGCTTGGACGCGATCCTGGACTACATGGGCGATCACCGCGTGCCATCGGCGCCACGGTATCACTTCGAGGACCAGCATCGCGACGCGCTGGCGGCGATGACGTCCGAGCACCTGCTGACCTCCGAAGGAGCGCCTGGCGCGCGGCTGGCTTTCCCTCACGAGACCGTCTTCGACTACCTGTTCGCCCGCCGGTTCATCGCACGAGGGAAGCGGTTGCTCGACCTGCTGCGTTCGCGCGACCAATCACTGTTCTTGCGGACGACGGTTCGGCAGGTTCTTCAGCACATGCGCAGCGGAGACTGTGAACCGGGCGCCTACGCTGAGACACTGCGGTCACTGTTGTCCGCGGACGATGTGCGCTTTCACATCAAAGAGGCGGTGTTGGCATGGATGGGCGACCTGGACGATCCAGCGGCAGAGGAGTGGGCGGTTCTTCGCGATTGCATTGAGGCTGCTCGACCGGACGAAGAGTGGCAGTGGCGACGCCGAACGTTCTCTGGTCCGTGGTTCGATTTGCTGTGGCGGCTTGGTTACATCCAGACAGAAGCTCTGTGCGCCGAGCCAGATCGGATCTGCAGGATGATTCAGCGGCTTCAGTGGGCCAGCAGCGCACCGGGGGGCACTCGCGCGCGAGCCGAGACGATTTGCAGTCTGCTCACCAGATGGCTCGAGCGAGATGGGGAGTGGCCCGAACGAGTCGCGCAGGTCATGCAGTCCGCGAATGCTGCAGACACACCGAAGTGGATCGACCTCTACTTTCGGCTCGAACGGCGGCGCCCGAACCTTGTCCGCGCGGCCTTTCACCACAGCCGCTCGCGCTTCTTTGCTCAACTTCCCGCGAAGGCGCCCGAAAATGCGCTCGCCGTCGCCACAGCCACGCTCAGGAGTTCACTCGTTGCCTGGTGGTCTGAGGTCGACCGATCAGAAGACCCCCGCGAGAACAGGAAACCGGACCTGTCGCTGAACCTCTTCGGACACGAGTGGAATTGGCGGCACCTCGCCCAGTTGGACCCGGGCGGCTTCATTCGGGACATCCTGCCGATACTGCTCGAGACCGCGCGGCTGGCTACACGCAGAGCCTTCGTCCGACCGGACAGGCCGATGGCCCATCAGTGGTGGTGGGCGAACGATACGAGGGATCTTCACATTCCTCGGCTCGATTGGGTCTGGTACGACCGGAGCGTCGGACCATCCTACGGGGACGAAAGCGAGATCCTGAAGGCCGCTGAGCATGCCATCGAGTTGGTGTGGGATCGCCAGCCGGAGGTGCACGCAGCCGCGTTGTTGACCCTGTGCGAGTACAGCGGATTCCAGACACCCGCGTTCCTGTTGCTCCGTGCTCTGCGGACCTGCGGACCCGAACGGGCCGAATGGACGATTCGACTCCTACTGGACAGCCCGAGCCTTCTCGAAGTCGGATACTCGGATGCATCGTATTGGGTTGCGCGTGAGGCCATCGAGCGAGCGAGCCTCTGGTGCTCGCCGAGGTCGTACGAAGCACTGGAAGCAGCGCTGATCGACTACACGAACGAGTACGAACGGAGCAGTTGCACTGACCACCGACCCGCCTGGACCGGGCGTAGCGGCCGTCTGCACACACGGCAACACTTGTTCGCGCTCGGCCGGGCACAGTTCACGCTGCTCGGTGCGCTGCCGCCGCTTCGTCGAAGCGGATCGGTGAGGCGCCGGCTGGCCGAGTTGCGTCGCCGATTCGACCAAGACGACCCCACCGGTCCGACTGGGATCCGCAGCAGGGCCGTCGGACCGCCGTTCTCGGCCAGGTGGGAACGCATGTCCGACGCTCAGTGGCTGAATGCGATGCGCAGGCACAGCGCGAGCGACGTGCGCGGCTGCGGTCGCACCCTTCTGAACGGTGGGGCCGATGAACTGGCCCGTCCACTGGAGCAACGGGCACACGCAGAGCCTGTGCGGTTCGCCAACCTCTTCATTAGGCTGCCGAACGACATCAACCCAGTCTACTTCGCCGCGATTCTTCGAGGGTTGACCAGTTCGGCGAAGGAGGAGCGCGTCGTCGACCCGGAGGCAGTTTGGGATGTGATTCGATATGGCTTCGCCCTCCCTGGTCGGCCGTGCGGTCGGTGGAGTTGGGGCCTGATTGCTACCTACTCGAAGATGGACGTACCGGCGGATGTCCTCGACGTGGTCGTGTGGTATGCATCCGAAGATCCGGACCCGCGCCCGCAGGATCAGGCCTTCAAGGTCGCTTCGTCGGGTGACCGTGAGGCCAGGTACCTGCCCGATATGCATGGACTGAACTCTGTCCGAGGCGGCATGTGCTGGGCTATCGAGGCGCTGCTCTACGGTGAGCCCGCGCGCCTAGAACGACTTCGGCCGGCACTCGCCAGTCTCGTCGACGATCCGAGCTTGGCGGTACGTACTCAAACTTCCCGAGCGTTGTTGCCGATGCTCAACGCGGACGCCGATTCAGCGGTGGAGGCCTTTCTGCGTCTGTGCACCGGTGAGAACCTCGCCATCGCGGCCTATCCAGCCGCTCAGGAGTTCCTCTCCTACGCAACGATGACGCACTTCGAAGTGCTCGAACCGTTGCTCATGTCGATGCTCTTTAGCAGTATTGGTGTTGTGCGTCAGGAGGCGGCGGTGTGGCTCGCAGCCGCAGTCTATCGCCGCGAGCGGGAGGTGCGCGTCGTGGGCGATCTGTGGTCGAGTGGAGACCCAGCAGTGCGCACTGGATTGGCGCAGGTTGCATGTGAGGTGGTCACATGGATCGATCATGACCGCCATGGACTCGCCGTACAGGTTCTTGGCCTTGCCTTCGAGAGCGGGGAGGAGGCGGTCGTTGCAGCGGCGTCTCGCTGCTTCTGGAACCTGCAGCGTGCTCATGAGGGTGGAGAAATCTCTCTCGGTGGCCTGTCTCCGCTCTTCGACGCCTTCATTGACAGCCCTGCATTCGAGGCGAAGCACACGGACCTGTTGGCCTTGCTGAAGGGCAGCGGCATGCGAATGCCCGATGTCGTGGTTCGCGCGTTCGAGCGCATCCTCGCGATGGAGACCACGAAGCATCGCTACTTCGACACCGCGCTGATCTATCGCCTCTACGAGGATACACCAGACGCCGAGGTCCGCCGCCGGTGCCTGGACCTGATTGACGGGCTGCTTCGTCGTGGCGATTTCACGTTGCAGAGGACGCTCGCCGAGCTTGATGGGGATTGGATGCCCTGAGACGTACCGAGGCCCCTGCACGGCAAGTGTCCTCGGCGCCTGGCGATCGCCAACGGGTCGGTTCACGGGCTTCCTCGGGCGTTGGCACCAACTCGTGAACTCCCGACGAGTGGCCAGAGGATTGCTGGGTAGTTCCGTTCGGAGCTCGCGTGGTGAAGTGGCTGGGCGCCAGCGGGGGCGCACGGTCTCGCTGTGGTTGGTGGTCTGGGCCTGCTCGTCGCGGCGGCTCACTTCATCTGACTCGCCCAGGACGTCTCAATCCCGGACCCGGAAGGGGCACGCGAATCCTAGGAGGAGGAGGAGCCACCAGGCTGACGGCGCCTCGCCGCCGCCGGGCTGGGCGCGGCAGCCGCTGGGGGCGCGGCGGCGGCCGCGGCGGCCGGCGTCGTCGAGGGGGCCGGCGTCGTCGGGCGGATCGGTGTCGAGGGTCGGGGTCCCGTCGTTCGTCGGGCCCAGGTCGGGCTCGGTGGGGAAGCCGCCGGGGCCGGGATCGCCGCCGGTTCCCGGCCGACCGCCTGCGCCGGGATGGCCGCCTGCGCCGGGCTGACCGCCTGCGCCGGGCTGGCCGCCCGCGCCCGGTTCACCGCCTGCGCCGGGCTCGCCGCCGACACCGGGCTCGCCGCCGACACCGGGCTCGCCGCCGAGGCCGGGCTCTCCGCCGAGGCTGGGGTCACCGCCTGCGCCGGGTTCCCCGCCGACGCCGGGCTCGCCGCCGACGCCGGGCTCGCCGCCGGTGCCCGGCGCGCCACCCAACCCCGGCTCACCGCCGGCGCCGGGCTCGCCGCCGAACCCCGGCTGACCACCCATCCCCGGCGCGCCGCCGGCGCCGGCGTCCTCGACCCCCGCGTCCAGCCCCCCGTCCGGGCTCACCGCCGCGTCTGGGTCCCCCGGCAGCCCCGGATCGTCCGCCAGCCAGTCGTCGGCCACGCACTGCGCCCGCCCGTCGCGGTCGACCGCGCACACCTGGCCGGGCGGGCAGCGCACCCCGTCGCAGGCGTCGGCGACGCAGCGGGCGTCGGCGCAGCGGCGGCCGGCGGGGCACATCGCGGCGAAGCACGGGTCGGGCAGGCACACGCCCTGCTGGCAGGCCTCGCCTTGGGGGCAGCGCACGCCGCCGCAGGCGTCGGGCGCGCAGGCGCCGTCGACGCAGCGCGCGTTCAGCGGGCACGCCACGTCGGCGCAGCTCGCGACGCACGCCCCGGCGCGGCAGAACTCACCCTCGGCGCACTCGACGCCCGCGCACGGATCCGGCGCGCACGCGCCGTCGTCGGCGCAGCGCTCGCCCTCGGCGCACCCGAACAGCGCGCAGTCGTCGGCCAGGCATCGCCCGTCGAAGCACCGCTGCCCCTCGGCGCAGCTGATGCCGCGGCAGTTGTCCAGGCACTGCCCGTTGAGGCACCGCTGCCCCACGCCGCACTCGGCCAGCGCGCACGGGTCGACGCACAGCCCCTCGAGGCACTGCAGCGGCGCGCGGCAGTTGGCGGGCGGGCACCGCAGCCGGCAGAGGCCCGCGCGGCACACCTGATCGCTGGGGCACGCGGCGTCCTCGTCCACCACCCCGTCGCAGTCGTCGTCCAACCCGTCGCACGCCTCGCCCGCCGGCGCGTCGCAGCGCCCGCACGCGTCGCGCAGCCCCTCGTCGACTCGCCCGTCGCAGTCGTCGTCGCGCCCGTTGCACGCCTCGTCGATGGGCCCGTCCTCCTCGAGGCAGGCGACCCCCTCGGGTCCGCAGCGCAGCGCGCCGACCGCGCAGCGCCCGGGCCGCCCCGTCGCGCAGGGCGCCCCGCCGCCCACCACGTCCTCGTCCACCCGCCCGTCGCAGTCCTCGTCCCGCCCGTCGCAGGTCTCGATGCCCGGTGCCTCGCCCGCCACGCACACCATGACGTCGTCGACGCACGCCGTGCGCCCGGCCGCGCACACGCCCGGCGCGTCCGCCAGGCAAGACTCGCCGCCGAGATCCTCGTCCACGCGCCCGTCGCAGTCCTGGTCGAACCCGTCGCACACCTCGACCTCGCCCTGGTCGAGGCAGTCGTCGCACGCGTCGCCCAGCCCGTCGCCGTCGGCGTCCTCCTGCGCCGCGTCGGCCACCTCGGGGCACAGGTCGCACGCGTCGGGCACCCCGTCACCGTCGGCGTCGGCCCCGTCGTCGGCCACCAGCCAGCACGCGTCGCACACGTCGGGCAGCCCGTCGCCGTCCTCGTCCAGCGGTCGCGGATCGAAGTCGGCGGGGCACGCGTCGCACGCGTCGCCGCGCCCGTCGTCGTCGGCGTCGGCCTGGTCGGCGTTGGCGGCGCCGGGGCAGTTGTCGCAGGCGTCCGCGACGCCGTCCCCGTCGCCGTCCTCGACCCCCAGCCCGCAGTCGTCGCACGCGTCGCCCACGCCGTCGCCGTCCAGGTCGTTCTGTAGCGGGTTGGGCGCCTCGGGGCAGTTGTCGCACAGGTCGCCCACGCCGTCCCCGTCCGCGTCCTCGTGCGGCCCGCCCAGCAGCGGGCACAGGTCGCAGCGGTCGCCCGCGCCGTCGCCGTCGCTGTCCACCTGCTCGGGATCCACGCGGTCGGGGCAGAGGTCGCACGCGTCGGGCACGCCGTCGCGGTCCGTGTCCGTCCCGTCACCCGCGGCGCACACCTCGCACGCGTCGCCCTGGCCGTCGCCGTCCGCGTCGGCCTGATCGGGGTTCGCCTCGAAGGGGCAGTTGTCGCAGGCGTCGCCGCGCCCGTCGCCGTCGCGGTCGGCCGCGTCCCCCGGGCGCAGCGGGCACGGATCGCACGCGTCGCCCAGCCCGTCGCGATCGGCGTCGGCCTGATCGTCGGCCACCCCTGGGCACGCGTCACACCCGTCCGGCTCGCCGTCGCCGTCCCCGTCCGGCCCGTCGGGATCGCACACCTCGCACGCATCGCCCGTGCCGTCGCCGTCCCGGTCGGTCTGCCCCGGGTTCGGCACGGCGGGGCAGTTGTCGCAGCCGTCGGGCCGCCCGTCCCCGTCCGCGTCCTCGCCGCCCGCCCCCGGCGTCCCGGGGCACGGATCGCATGCGTCGCCGCGCCCGTCGTCGTCGGCGTCCGCCTGGTCCGGGTTGCGCAGGTCGACGCAGTTGTCGCAGGCATCGCCGATGCCGTCGCCGTCGCGATCGGCCGGCCCCTGGCCCGCGCGCCGCACGCACAGGTCGCACGCGTCGCCCTCGCCGTCCCCGTCCGCGTCCGCCTGCTCGGGATCGGCCACCTCGGGGCACACGTCGCAGGCGTCGCCCACGCCGTCGCCGTCCCGGTCCAGCCCGCCGCCGAACAGCCCCGGACAGGGATCGCACGCGTCCCCCACGTCGTCCCCGTCCCGGTCGAGCTGCTCGGGATCCGCCACCTCGGGGCACACGTCGCACGTGTCGCTCACCCCGTCGCCGTCCCCGTCCGGCCCTTCGGGATCGCAGGGCGCGCACACGTCCTCTTGCCCCGGGTTCGCCCGCTGCGGACAGTTGTCGCAGGCGTCCCCCACGCCGTCCCCGTCGCTGTCGAGCTGCAGCGGATCCTGCGCCCGCGGGCACCGATCGCACGCGTCGCCCAGCCCGTCCCCGTCGCGATCCCGCTGCAGCGGATCCGCCACCAGCGGGCACACGTCGCACCCGTTGCCCACCCCGTCCCCGTCGTCGTCCGCGGGGTCGGCCCCCGGCGCGTCCGGGCACGCGTCGCACGCGTCGCCCACCCCGTCGAAGTCCCGGTCGCTCTGCCCCGGGTTGGCCACCTCGGGGCAGTTGTCGCACGCGTCCCCGTACCCGTCCCCGTCGGCGTCGCCCTGCCCCGGATCGAAGCGCGTCGGGCACCGATCGCACGCGTCCACCTGCCCGTCGCCGTCGCTGTCCACGTCGTTGAACTGCGGGATGTCCGGGCACCGATCGCACACGTCCCCGCGCCCGTCGCCGTCGGCGTCGCGCTGGTTCGGGTTGGCGTCGCTCCGGCAGTTGTCGCAGCGGTCGCCCACGCCGTCGCGGTCGGCGTCCAGCTCGGCGCCGTTGACCGCGAACAGCGTGGGGCAGGGGTCGCAGGCGTCGCCCACGCCGTCGTTGTCGGTGTCGTCCTGGCCGGGATCCCGCGCGTCGGGGCACTGATCGCACACGTCGCCGACGCCGTCGCCGTCGCGGTCGGCCTGGTCGGCGTTGCGCGTCGCCGGGCAGTTGTCGCAGGCGTCGCCCAGCCCGTCGCCGTCGGTGTCCTCCTGCCCCGGCGGCCCGGCCACCCCCTCGCACGCGTCGCATGCATCGCCGATGCCGTCGCCGTCCCCGTCCGCCTGCTCCGGGTTGGGCGCGTCGAAGCAGTTGTCGCAGGCGTCGCCGACGCCGTCGCCGTCGCGGTCGGCCTGATCCACGTCGCGGCGGAAGGGGCACACGTCGCACGCGTCGCCCACGCCGTCGCCGTCGCCGTCGACCTGCCCGGCCGGTCCCGCCACGCCATCGCAGCGATCGCAGGCGTCGCCGATGCCGTCTCCGTCGGCGTCGGACTGGTCGTCGGGGAACACCGGGCAGGTGTCGCAGGCGTCGCCCACGCCGTCGCGATCCACGTCGCCCTGATCCGGATCGGGCACCGCGGGGCAGGCGTCGCAGGCGTCGCCCACGCCGTCTCCGTCGCCGTCCGCCTGGTCGTCCGCGCGCGCCGGGCACACGTCGCAGGCGTCGCCCGCGCCGTCACCGTCCCGATCCGCCTGATCCCCCGCCACCAGCGGGCACACGTCGCACGCGTCGCCCACCTCGTCCCCGTCGCGGTCCGCCTGGTCCGGGTTCGGCGTGAAGACACAGTTGTCCGCCGGATCGGCCACCCCGTCGCCGTCCTCGTCGGCCTCGACGAAGCACCCGAACGTCGCCTGACCCGACGCCCCGTCGTCGTCCTCGACGATCACCGTGAACCGCACGTCCGTCTCGGCCTGCCCCGGCTGCGGCACCCAGGTGATCACGCACGTCGCCGGATCGATCATCGCCCCGGGCACCGGCGCCCCCAGCGCGCAGGTCAGCAGGTCGTCCGCCCCCGGATCCGTCGCCACCGCCCGCAGCTCGACCACCTCGCCCAGCAGCGCCCGCGGACACACCCCCGGCCCCCGCACGCTCGGCGCCCGGTTGCCCACCGTCACCTGCCCGAAGCTGGTGTGCCGCCCGCCGTCGTCATCCCGCACCTCGACCCGCAGGTCGAAGGCGCCGTCATCGCCGAACACGTGCTGCACCGCCAGCGGCCCGAAGCCCGTGTCCCACGTCCCGTCGCCGTCGAAGTCCCAGCGCGCCTCGTGCGTGTCGGCCGTGCCCGGATCGCTCACCACCCGCGCCGTGAACGCGATCGCCGCCCCCTCGGCGCCGTTGTACGGCCCACCCGCCGCGCCCACCGGCGCCACGTTCGCGATGTTGGCCGTGATGCGCTTCTGCGCGCTCGCGCCCCCGCGCGTCGCCACGATGTCCACCCCGAAGATCCCGTCGTCGAGGTAGGTGTGCGCCTCGCAGATCAGCCGGTTCACCGGCGACCGCCCGGCCGTCTCGGTCCCGTCCGCCCAGCGGAACACGTAGTCGACGTCGCCGGCCTGCGCGTCGTCCTGCAGGAAGCCGCACAGCAGCACCTCCTGCCCCTCGTTCGCCGTCACCGCGTCCGGCGTCACCGTCGCCCCGCGCGACCGGATGGTGCACGGCTTCGACGGATCCAGCAGCACCAGCGCCCCGTCGGCGAAGTGATAGGCCCAGTCGCTGATGCCCGTTTGCAGCTCGATGTCGAACGTGATCGCCCAGTCCTGATCGATGGGCAGCCCGCGGATGACCCCGCCGTCGGTGTTGTCGCCGAAGCTCCAGTTGCCCTCGGGGTTGCGCCCCAGGCGGAACTCGCCGTTGTCGTCCGATTGGCTGACCACCGCCCCCGCCGGCACGCCCGCCAGATCGAGCAGCACGCGCGCGTTGGGCTGCCGCTGGTTCGCCGGCTGCCCCGTGTTGTCGATGCCGTGCGTGATGATCAGGCTCAGGTCGTCGTTGCGCAGGTCGCGGTGCAGGAAGAAGATCGACCGCCCGCGCCGCTCGTAGCCCGTGTGGCTGCTGGCGCTGTAGTAGTCGTAGAAGTCCGCGCCCGACTGCACCTGCTCGACGGCGGCCACCACCCGCTGCAGTCCGCCCGGCTGTGTCACCTCGAACAGCCGCGCGTCGCCCACGAACCGCGGCGCCGCCCCCGCCGACGTCGCGCACAGCAGCGCGAGCGCCACCACACAGCCGCCCGCGGCGGTCCCCCTTCGCTTCATGGTGCTTCCCTCCCGCGTCCCCCTCGGGTCAGGATGGCACGCGCCGGCGCGTCTGCAAACGCCGGCGGGAGGCGCCCCCGTGCTCGATCCGCAGACCACCGCCGATGTCCTCAAGATCCTGGTCCACGTCGCGTGGGTCGATCGCCACGTCCAGCCCAGCCAGGTCGACCTCATCCGCCGCGCCGGCGCCGCCGCGAAAGTACCGGCCGACGAGATGGCCGCCATCGAGGAGGCCCTGCAGCACGACCCCGCCACCCTGCGCTTCGACCTCGGCCGCCTGCGCGCCCAGCGCGAGGCCGTGCTCGAGGCGGCGCGCGTCATGATCGCCATCGACGGCGTCGTCTCCGACGCCGAGGAGTCGATGCTCGCGGCCCTCGAGCACCTGCTCGATCCCGCCAGCGACGATCCGTAGTTGCCCCCGCCCGCGAAGATCGACGTCCCCGCCGATCTGTCTTACCGTGCGTCCGGTCCCACCCGGAGGCAGCCATGCTGAAGAAGATCCTGATCGTCCTCGCCGTGCTGATCGTCGGCTTCGTCGCCCTCGTGGCCACCCGCCCCGACACCACCACCGTCCAGCGGAGCGTCGTCGTCGATGCGCCGCCCACGGTCGTCTTCGACTACGTCAACGACTTCCGCCAGTGGGGCGCCTGGTCGCCCTGGGACGCCCTCGATCCCGACCAGAAGAAGACCTTCGAAGGCGCCGAGACCGGCAAGGGCGCCATCACCACCTGGTCGGGCAACGACAAGGTGGGCAAGGGCAAGATGACCATCCTCGAGAGCAAGCCCGGCGCCTTCGTGCGCATCGAGCTCGAGTTCATCGAGCCCTGGGCGTCGAAGAACGAGACCACGTTCACGCTGACGCCCGAGGGGGACGGTACGAAGGTCGTGTGGGGGTCGACCTTCGACAACAACTTCATGAGCAAGGCGTTCGGCCTGTTCGTGGACATGGATGCGATGATCGGCAAGGACTTCGAGC
>JAUHXL010000610.1 GCA_030426945.1 bacterium | reverse complement strand
TTGAAGCTGTCCGAGCAGTCCGACGTGGACCTCAACGAGGCGGCCGCGCGGAAGGACCGCGAGACGGTCGACTACCTCTACACGAAGATCGCGATCATCTCGGGCCGGGTCGAGAACCTGCGGACCGAGGTGGAGGGGTGCTCGGGCGAGGCGAGTCAGTACACGGGCAAGACGGTCATCGAGCGCTCGATCGATGACGACATCCGTGGCGACGACCCGGCGACGGAGGATGGCGCGGACGCCGTGGCGCTGGCTTCGGACGAGTCGAGCCGAGAGACGCCGCGCTCGCCGAGCCAAGCGGCGCAGTGACGGCGTGAGGGAGCGAGCGACCGCTGTGACGCGCCGGGCTCTGGCTCGGCCGTTTCGAGGTGGTGGGCCGCGACGAGCGGCGCCGCCTGGGGGCTGCCCCTCGGAGGGGAGGGGCTGCGCCCTGCCAGCGGTGGGTCGACGTGGGGGCACGACGTGGTGAGCGCCGCGTCCGTGAGAGGGACTTTGGGAACGCCACCTGACCAACAGCCTGCCGCCCGCGGGTCGGCGCCGGCCCGTGGAACGGACGTCTCGGCGGGGCCGTCCTCGGCGCTGTGGGCGCGCGGTGCTGCTCGCCGTGGGCGCACGATCGGCGCGCTCGTCGCGCTGCTGGCCACCGCGCTCGCGTCGAGCTGGCCCGGCGCAGCGAGCGCCCGTGGGCCGGGCCTCCGCGTGGGGGATCTGGTGATCCACCCCAGCGTCGCGGCCGGCTTCGGCTACGACACGAACTACTTCTACGAGTCGGACGCGGAGCGCGACGCGCAGGGGAACAGCGCGACGCCCAACACCGCCAGCCTGATCAATGCAGGGCTCGGCGTCTCGGCGGCCAACCGCAGCCCCAACAAGATCGGGTTCAAGCTCGAGGCGGGGCTCGACTTCCGCCAGGCCGTGGCGGTTGGAGAGAACGCCGAAGGCGCGGTGAGCGATCGGGTCGTGGACGAGCGCAACGGCATCGACGAGGTGAGCGGCGGGCTGGAGGTGTCGATCCTGCCGCGGTCTCCGGTGACCTTGGTGCTGGACGAAGACCTCCGATACAGCGACCGACCCGCGTTCGACGCGTCGGTGCAGGGCTTTCAGCGGCTCCAGAACTCCGTCGGGGCGGATCTGCGCTTTCGTCCGGGCGACAACCCGGAGTCGCGCGCCTTCGAGATGCGGCTCGGCTATCGGCTGCAGACGGTGACCTACCTTGACGCCGAGGACGCCGGCCTGACCCGCTACGAGAAGCAGGCGCACGTGATGCGCTTCCTGACCGACTGGCGCTTTCTGCCGAAGACCTCGGTGCTGGCGGACTTCCGCTACGAGATCAACGACTACGGTGAGGACGCCCAGAGCACCGACCGCGACTCGTCTCCCTTCCGGGCAGAGCTCGGCCTGCGCGGCCTGGTGACCAACCGGGTGTCGGTGGAGCTGCGCGGCGGTTTTCTGGGCACCTTCAACGCAGAGGGTGAGTCGTACTCGGGTGTCGTCGGGGCAGCGCAAGTGCAGTACGTGATGGAGCCGACGCTGGACGTGGCGCTGCGCTATGACCACGACGCGCGAGACAACGGTTTCTCGAACTTCGTCGTGGTCGACAAGGTGTCGGCGCGCGCCACGTTGGCCTTTCTGGAGCGCTTTCAGCTCGTGCTGAAGGGCGCCTACGGGCTGTACGACTACGCCCTCGAGGGCGCGCCGGCGGGCTCGGAGAAGCGGGACGATCCGATCCTGATCGTCGCGACCTCGTTCGGCTACCACGTGCGGGAGTGGCTCGAGCTGTCCGCCTCGTGGCAGCTGGAGCAGAACCTGAGCGACTACGAGGCGCCGCCTCCCACCGACGCGGCGGGTCAGCCCATCGCCGACAGTCAGCGCGTGGATCTGGCGGAGTACTCGCGGCAGCTGTTCCTGGTGGAGATCGGCGTCGAGTACTGACCGATGCTCGCTCGGCGGTCCCGCCCCGCGGGCCCTCCGCCGCGAAGCGAAATCGGGGGAGACTTCCGGCTCGGCTCGGGGCTCCAATGAACCACACGGAACAGCGGAGGCGCTTGCAGACCATGAGGGCACTGGGTGGCGTGCTGCAGAGGTGCCTTCTGCTGGGCGGGGCGCTGGCGGTCGTGGGGCTGGCCGCGTGCGGGGGAGGGCCCGCCGGGGAGGCCCGGTTGCCGCCCACGCCCGACACGGCGTCGGTTCTGCAGGGCGCCGAGCTGGGCGCGGGCGACGTCGTCGAGGTGCGCGTCTACCAGGAAGCGGAGCTGACGGGGCTGTATCGCGTCGACGCGGACGGCACCTTCGACTTCCCCCTCGTCGGGCAGGTGGCCGCCGGCGGCAAGACGCCCGGGGAGCTGTCGCAGATCCTGACCGAGCGCCTCAAGGACGGCTATCTGCGCGATCCGCAGGTGAGCGTCTTCGTGAAGGAGTTCAACTCGAAGAAGGTGTTCGTTCTGGGAGAGGTGCACAAGCCCGGCACCTTCAAGTACGAGGACCGCATGACCATCGTCCAGGCGATCACGCTGGCGGGGGGGCTGAAGCCGCTGGCGGCGAAGAACAGCATCGTCCTCACGCGCGTGGTCGCAGGCGCCGAGGAGAAGTTCGTGGTGCCCTTCGAGCAGATCGGGCTGGGCCGCGAGCCGAACGTGGCCCTCCAGCCCGGCGACATCGTCTTCGTCCCGGAGTCCTGGCTCTGACGCGCCGCGGCGCGACCCGCGGGCGGCTGGTCAGCGCCGCATGGCGGCCCGAGCCAGCGCGGCCCGCTGGGCACGCGGGTCCAGCAGCGCCCACTTGATCGCGTACCGGTCCGCGGCGGGCGTTCGAGCTCGTCGTGGCGCGGTGGCAGGCGGCAGGCGCAGCCGGACCGCCGCCAACCAGTCCGGGGCCGCCCCCGCGGCGGGCGCCAGGCCGGCCTCGGCGAGCCGGTGGCGCGCGAGGACGAGCGGCCGGGCGAGCCCGGCCCGCTGCGCGGCCGGTTCGAGGGCAGGGCCCGGCGCCTGTCGCAGCAACAGCGCGAGATCGAGCAGCTCGGCCAGGTCGGTGTCGAACGCGCCCTTGGCGGCGTTCCCCAACCACAGGAGCACGCGATGCAGGGGCGACGGCGCCCGGACGGCGAGCCCGCCCAGCCGAGCCGGGGCGCCCGCAGCGTAGACCGCCACGCCCGGCAGCTTGCCGCGGTGGGGCGGGAAGGGGTCGCGGTGGAGCTCGACGAGCACCCCGTCGAGCAGGTAGCCGAAGGCGTGCACGGGCTCCCAGGGGAAGCGCTCGGCGCGGGGGCGTCGGACGTCGCTGGCGGCCGCCGCCAGCGCGGCGTGCGCTCGCTCGAAGCCGGGCGAGGGCAGCAGCAGGTCGATGTCGTTGGCCTGGCGCGCGCCCGGATCGTCGTAGAGGTTCTCGGCCAGGTCGGCGCCCTTGAAGATGAGGGGCGGCGCGACGCCGGCGGGCCAGTACCGCGCGACGGTCTCGCAGCGTTGCAGGTGCGCCGCGAGCTGGGCGGCCCAGACCGCGCGACAGCGGGCCGCGTCGGGGTCGCTCAGCTTCGCGCCGATGTGGTAGAGGGTGCCGTCCAGCCGGTGGCGGGTGGCGCAGACGACGGCGTCGGCGGGGAGGAGGGTCCCCAGCGGTCGCCCGTCGAGCCAGGCCCGCAGTGCTCGGATCAGCGCGTCGATGCGCGCATGATGCGGCCCGGCGGCGGTGTTGGCAATCGGGGCGCTCAGCGGGGGACGCCGCTGGGCCTGAGACAGGCCGCCCGGCGGAGGGGTCCATTGGGCGCGGTCGACGTGGAGCACGGATGACGCGATCTCAGCAGACCGGCGGGGGCTCGACCCCGCGGCGAGTTCTGGTGACCGGCGGGGCCGGGTTCATCGGATCCCACCTGGTGCGTGCGCTGCTCGCGCGCGGCGACGAGGTCGTGGTGATCGACAACTTCGAGACGGGGCTGCGGGCCAACCTGGCCGAGGTCGCGGATCGGGTTCGCCTCGTCGAGGGCTCGATCGCCGACGCCGCCGCGGTGGCCGACGCCCTCGACGGCGTCGACGCCGTCCTGCACGAGGCCGCGCTGCCCTCGGTGCCCAAGTCGCTCGAGCGGCCCGTGGACACTCACCGCGCGAACGTGGTGGGTACGCTCACGCTGCTCGAGGGCTGCCGGCGGCTGGGCGTGAAGCGCTTCGTCTACGCCGCGTCCTCGAGCGCCTACGGCGATCACGCCGCCGAGGCGAAGTCCGAAGACCTCGAGCCCCGCCCGAAGTCGCC
>JAUHXL010000609.1 GCA_030426945.1 bacterium | reverse complement strand
CAGGTCGCTGGCGAAGGCGCGGTCGTGGAGATCGGGGCGGTCGGGCGCGTTCACCCGGTCAGGGTGGCACAGCCCGCGGGGGCAGGTCGAATGAGGGTCCTCGGCGCTACTGCTTGGGCGGCGGCATGGCGGGGGTGGCCTTGCCGGCCGCCGCGCCCGCCATCATCATGCCGACCATCGACTTCAGCTGCTGCACCTGCTGCTCGTTGAGATCGATGGCGATCGCGAGCGCCTTGCCCTTCGCCTCGGCCTTCATGCCGGCCAGGGCCGGCCCGATGCCCATCGCGGCCATCATCGGCTGGGCGGCGGCCTCCTTCGCCTGCTTCAGCAGCTCGGTCGCCATCTTCTGGGCGGCCTCGGGGTTGGTGGTGCCGATGTTCAGGCGCAGGCCGATGCCCTTGGCGAGGTCGAGCGAGCCGCTGACGCTCTCGAAGTCCTTGCCCTGCGGGCCCATCTGCTGGCGCATCTCCGGGGGCAGCGCGGCGGCGAACCAGATGTGCTTGCCGGTGTCGACGCCCTTCAGCAGACCGCTCAGCGGGCTCGTCGCGCCCAGCTTGCCCTTGCCGCCCTGGGCGTCGATGGCCTTCTTCACCTGCGCGTCGGTGCCGAGGATGGCGCGCTTGTCGGCGAGGAAGGCCAGGGTCTCGCCCTTGGAGCCCTGGTACAGGGTCGCGCCGCCGTACTTCTGCTCCTTGACCTTGGCCGCCTTCTCGGGCCCGGCTTCCTTCTTGAGCGCCTCGACGAGCTTCTTCTGATCGATGTCGGCGTTGACGACGATCGCCATCTCTTCCGACTTCTGGAAGCCGCTGGGCAGGATGACCGTGACGCCGTGGATGTCCTTCTCGGGATCGAGGCCGAACTTCGTCTTCGCCTCGGCCAGCCCCTCCTGGGTGCCCGGCGCAGCCTTCAGCTGGGTGATGATGTCCTTGTAGAGCGACGTGGTGCGCAGGCCACGCAGGTCGACGTGCATCAGGACGGTGGAGCCCTCGGGCACGAGGGCGAGATCGGCCTTGCCGTCGGCGTGGGCCACGGAGAACGACCCCAACACCAGGGCCACGAGTGCCGCAGCGAGCGGCCGAAGACGAGTCTGCATGCGAGTGGGCTCCTCTGGATTCGAGCGCCGGCGCAGACGCCGCCGGCCGGCTCACATTCACGGCTGACCCGCTCGCAGTCAACCGCCTTGCGCGCGCGCGCCGAGATGTGGACGCCGACCTCGGCCGCGCTAAGGTGGAGGCCCGCGCGCCCGAGGAGGACACCATGGGCAGCCTCGAACCCCGCATCCGCGCCGTCGGCGAAGACCTGTTCCGCCGCATGAAGGGCAACAAGCCCGGCGTCTTCGACAAGGCCTGGTGGAGCGGCCAGATCCTCGAGTGGGCGATGCGCGATCCCGGCTTCAAGACCGAGATGTTCCGCTTCGTCGACGTCTTCCCGGTGCTCGACTCGCCCGACGAGGTGGGGCGGCACATCCAGGAGTACCTGCTGCGGCCGGGGCTGAAGGTGCCCACGGCGCTGAAGGTGGCGCTCAAGGGGGCCAGCCTGGGCAAGCTGCCCATGCGGATGGCGGCGGGACAGATCGCCAAGAACCTCGAGGGGATGGGGCGCAACTTCATCGCCGGGGTGACGCCGGCCGAGGCCGTCAAGCCGCTGCGCCTGCTGCGCAAGCAGGGGCTGGGCTTCACGGTGGACCTGCTGGGCGAGGCGGTGGTCAGCGACGCCGAGGCGGCCGACTACGTGGCGCGCTATCACGACCTCATCGGGACGCTGGCCGGCGAGGCGAAGGGCTGGAAGGACGATCCCCGGCTGGACCGCGACGACCGAGGGCCCATCCCGCGGGTGAACGTGTCGGTCAAGGTCAGCGCGATGGACAACCACCTCGACGCGCTGGACTTCGAGGCCAGCGTCGAGCGGGCGGCGCGGCGGCTGGTGCCGTTGTTCGTGGCGGCGCGCGAGGCGGGGGCCTTCGTCAACCTCGACCTCGAGCAGCGCAGCCTGCGCGATGTGACCTTCGCGGTCTTCGAGCGGGTGCTCGAGGACGCGCAGCTCGAGGGCTTCGAGGACGCCGGGGTCGTCGTGCAGGCCTACCTGCGCGACGCCGAGGCCGACGTGCAGCGCGTCGTCGACTGGGCGCGGCGCGCCGGGCGGCGGGTCACCGTGCGGCTGGTGAAGGGCGCCTACTGGGACTACGAGATCGTGCAGGCCGCGCAGCAGGGCTGGCCGGCGCCGGTGTGGCGCGACAAGGCCGACACCGACGCCTGCTACGAGCGCTGCGCGACGCTGCTGCTGTCGAACCACGCCTACGTGCGTACGGCCATCGGCAGCCACAACGTGCGCAGCATCGCGCACGCCATCGCGACGGCCGAGGCGCACGACGTGCCCATCGAGGGCTACGAGATCCAGTGCCTGTACGGCATGGCGGAGCCGGTGAAGGCGGCCTGCGTGGATCGCGGGCACCGGGTGCGGGTGTACGCGCCGGTGGGGCAGCTCATCCCGGGCATGGCCTACCTGGTGCGGCGGCTGCTCGAGAACACGAGCAACGAGAGCTGGCTGCGGCAGGGCTTCGTCGACGGGGCGGCGATGGACGCGCTGCTGGCGCCGCCGCAGCCGGTGGCGCGGGACGCGCAGGTGCGCGCGGTGCCGGGGCCGCGCACGGACGTGGACGATCCCGCGCCCTTCGCCAACGAGCCGCCGCGCGACTTCGCCGAGGCGGCGGCGCGGCGGGCCTTCGCGGGCGCGCTGCGCGACGCGCCGCTGGGCACCTCGTTGCACCCGATCGTCGGCGGCGCCGCGGTCGAGGACGGCGAGATCCTCGAGACGCGTGATCCGACGGACGGTGAGACGGTGGTCGCGTCGGTGACCCTGGCCGGCGTCGAGGACGCCGATCGCGCGGTGAGCGCGGCGAAGGCGGCGTGGCCGGCCTGGCGGGATCGGCCCGCGCGCGAGCGCGCCGGACTGCTGTTCGAGCTGGCGGCGCGTTTGCGGGCCGAGCGCGACGCGCTGTCGGCGCTGATGGTGCGCGAGGTGGGCAAGACGTGGCGCGAGGCCGACGCCGACACCTGCGAGGCCATCGACTTCTGCGAGTACTACGGGCGCGAGATGCTGCGGCTGGCCGAGCCGCGGCTGATGCAGCGCCTGCCCGGCGAGGCCAACCACCTGAGCTATCAGGGGCGCGGCGTGACGGCGGTGATCGCGCCGTGGAACTTCCCGCTGGCCATCTTCACCGGGATGACGACCGCCGCGCTGGTGACCGGCAACTGCGTGGTCGCCAAGCCGGCCGAGCAGTCGATGGCCATCGCCGCGCGGCTGGTGCAGCTGGCCCACGCGGCGGGCGTGCCGACGGACGTGCTGCACTTCCTGCCCGGGCGCGGCGAGACGGTGGGCGCGCGCCTGGTCGAGCACCCGGACGTGGCCAACATCGCGTTCACCGGCAGCCTCGAGGTGGGGCTGGGCATCTGGCGCGCGGCGGGGGTGACGCACCCCGGGCAGCCGGCGCTGAAGCGCGTGATCTGCGAGATGGGCGGCAAGAACTGCGTGATCGTCGACAGCGACGCCGACCTGGACGAGGCCGTCGCGGGCGTGATCCACAGCGCCTTCGGGTTCGCGGGGCAGAAGTGCAGCGCGTGCTCGCGGGTGGTGGTGCTGGCGGCGCATTACGAGGCGTTCCTGGCGCGGCTGGTCGAGGCCGCGCGCAGCCTGCACGTGGGCGATCCGAAGGCGCCGGGCACCCAGGTGGGGCCGGTGGTCGAGGGCGAGGCGCGGGCGCGGCTCGAGGCCGCCATCGCGGCGGGCCGGACGCGGGCGCGGCTGGCGCTGGGCGGCGCGTGGGAGGGCGCGGGGCACTTCGTGATGCCGCACGTCTTCGCCGACGTGGCCCCCGACGATCCGCTGGCGCAGGACGAGCTGTTCGGGCCGGTGGTGGCGGTGATCAAGGCCGAGGACTTCGACGAGGCGCTGCGCATCGCCAACGGGACGAAGTACGCGCTCACCGGGGGCCTGTTCAGCCGGTCGCCGAAGCACATCGAGCGCGCGCGCGCCGAGCTGCGGGTGGGCAACCTGTACGTCAACCGCGGGATCACCGGGGCGATCGTCGGGCGGCAGCCCTTCGGCGGCTTCGGGCTGAGCGGCGGCGGCACGAAGGCCGGCGGCCCGGACTACCTGCTGAACTTCCTCGACCCGCGGTGCGTGACCGAGAACACGCAGCGGCGCGGCTTCGCGCCGGACCTGGAGGCCTGATGCGACGCCGC
>JAUHXL010000062.1 GCA_030426945.1 bacterium | reverse complement strand
TCCAGCCGGTGGTGCAGGTCGACGGCCAGATCGGGGGGCGGCCGCCGCCGCGCCTCGTCGAGCGTGCACACCGCGGTCACCGCCGGGTGGTGGCGGAACAGCGCCGCGTAGCGGAGCCGCGTCACGATCGTCACCTGCGCCGCGGGATAGCGGGCCGCGAGCGCGGCCACGGCCGGCTCGCACAGCAGGACGTCGCCCAGCGAGGACAGGCGCAACACCTGCACCGTCCGCACGCTCTCCGGCGCCGGCCAGCTCATCGGCACCGCAGCCCCTCCGCCTCGGCGGCCACCGCGGCCAGCCGGGCGGCCAGCGCCGCGCGCGCCGTCTCGGCGTCGGTGTCGGGGCCGAAGCGCAGCGGCTCCCCGACGACCACCCAGGCGCGGGTGAAGGGCAGCGGCAGCAGGTAGCGATCCCAGGCCCGCTTCAGACGAAGGCCCCGCCCGACGGCGACGCCCACCGGCCAGACCGGGGCGCCGGACGCGCGCGCGAGGAAGACGACGCCCGGCTTCACCTCGTGCCGGGGGCCGCGCGGACCGTCCACCGCCATCAAGGCCACCGCGCCGCGACGCACCGCCCGCAGCAGGACGCGGGCCGCCCGGCTCCCCCCCCGACTGCTCGAGCCCGGCGCGTCCGCGATGCCCAGGCGGGCCAGGACGCGGGCCTGCAGGCGCCCGTCGCGGCTCAGGCTGATCGGGGCGACCAGCCGGCCAGGCGGCCGCTGGCCGAAGAGAGGCAGCTGGTCCCCGTGCCAGAAGGCGACCAGCCCCGGGCCCTCGATGGCTGGCCCCAGCCGGCGGTAGCGCAGGGTGGCGATCCACGCGCGGACGCACCACGACGCCAGCCACGCCAGCAGCCCCGCCCGGCTCACGCCGCCACCCCGGCCGGGACGATGCGCCCGTCCGCCAGGCGGATCACGTGATCCGCGGTGGCCGCCAAGGTCGGATCGTGGGTCACCAGCAGCACGGTGCGCCCCCGCGCGAGCGCTCGCACCAGCGCTCGCATCGCGTCGCGACCGGCGGCGTCCAGGTGCGCGTCGGGCTCGTCGAGCACCAGAATGCGCGGCGCGCGCACCAGCGCCCGCGCCAGCGCGACGCGCTGCTGTTCGCCCCCGCTGAGCCCCGCGCCGTCGTCGCCGAGGGGGGTGTCCCAGCCCTGCGCCAGGCGGGCCACCACCGCGTCGAGCCCCACCTCGCGCGCGGCCGCCTCGACGCGCTCGGCTGCGCCCTCGGGCGCGCCGAAGAGCACGTTCTCGCGCAGCGTACCCCGCCCCAGCAGCGGCGCCTGCGGCACCCACCCCACCCCGCCGCGCCAGGCCGAGGCGTCGAGGGCCTCGAGCGGCACCGCGTCGACCTCCACCCCGCCCGACGACGGCTCGACCAGGCGCGCCAGCACCCAGGCGAGCGTGGTCTTGCCCGCCCCGTTGGGGCCGAGCAGCGCGGTGACCGCGCCGGCCGGCACCACCGCGTCGACGCCGTCGAGCACCCGGCGCCCGCCCCGCTCGACGGTCACGCCACGCAGGCGCAGCCCAGGTGCCGCGGCGGGCGGGACCGCCCCCCCACCCAGCGGCAGGCGGTCCGGCGCGCGCAGCACGGCGTCCACCCGATCGAGGGCTGCGCGCCCCGGCTGCAGCACCTCCTGGGCGCGCACGAGTCCCTTCACCGGCTGGTACAACAACAGCAGCGCCGCGACGAAGCTGAGGACGTGCTCGGCCGCCAGGGCGCCCGCGTCGATGCGGTGCACCGCGAAGGCCAACGTGCCGGCCAGCGCCACCGCCCCCAGGACCTCGGTGAACGGCGACGCGACCGCGCGCACGCGCGCCGTGTGCAGCGCGGCGTGGACGACGGCGTCGATCCGCCCGGCGAAGCGCCCCGCCGCGGCGCGCTCGGCCCCGCTCAGCTGGATCAGCGGCAGCCGCCGCAGCTGCTCGTGCAGCTCGGTGGTCAACCCGGCGCGCTCGGCGTGGGCCGTGCCGGCGCTGCGCCGCAGGCGCCGCGCGAAGCGGGCCACGGGCCAGAAGGCCAGCGGATACACGCCGAAGGCCAGCAGCGCGAGCCAGGGATCGACCGCCACGCAGACACCCAAGAGCGCCACCACCTGCAGGCCGTCGCGCGCGGCCCCCGCGACGCCCTGGCTGACCAGCCGCTCGGCCGCCTCGGCGTCCCCCGTGCCGCGGGCCAGCAGATCGCCCGCCCCGAAGGCCGTGACGGCGTCCGGCGGCAGCGCCAGCACCCGCCCGTGCAGGCGGCGGCGCAGATCGGCCACCACGCCCTGCCCCAACCAGGCCATCGCCACCGCGTGCCGGTACTGGGCGACGCCCTTGACGAGAGCCGTCCCCAACACCAGGGCGGGGGTGAATCGCCGGAGCGTCGCCACCGTGGGTGGAGGCCCCAGGTGCGGCGCCAGCCAGGTCGGCCAGGCCAGCGCCTCTCCGCCGAAGAGCGCCCGCAGCAGCGGGCCGGCCAGCGCCCCGTAGGCGCCGGTCGCCGCGGCCAGCACCAACGACCAGCCGAGCACGCGAGCGAGCCGCCCCCGCGCCGGCCACAACAGGGCCCGCAGCGAGAGGCGCTCACCCTCCTCGCGCGAGGGCATCACCACGACGCGCGCGCGTGCTTGCCGGGGGGGCGTGGCGCGGCTACGATCCCGCCGTGTCCGCCCCACCGCCCGACGTTCCCCCGCCCGGTCGCAGCGCCGAGGTGCAGATCGCTTCGCGCATGCGCTTCGAAGACGCCGCCAAGTTCGTCGAGTTCCACGACAAGCAGCTCGGGCGGCACGTCGTCGGCCTGCGCCACCCGGAGCCCGTCGCGGTCGGCACCGAGATGCTCGTCATCATCAGCCCGCCGGGCGCCCCGGATCAGCTGCGCATGATGGGTCGGGTCGCGCAGGTGACGCCCCGCAAGGACGGCTCGGTGCGGCTCCGGGTCGAGGTCCAACCGCGGGACGTCGACGCCGACTGGCTCGGCGCCTACCTCGTCGGGCTGCGCGCGGGCCTCGACCGCGCCTCGGCCGCGCCCGACGGCTTCGCGGACGACACCGCGCCGCTGCCCCGAATCGAGTCGACGCCGCCGCCGACCGAGGAGCTGCCCGATCAGATCCGATCGCTGTACGAGCGGCTGGACACGCTGACCTACTACGATCTGCTGCAGGTGCCCCGCGACGTCGACGCCGAGACGCTCCAGATCACGTTTCACGCGTTGACCCGCCGCCATCACCCCGACCTGTACCACGGCCACGCCGACGCCAGGCTGCTGCAGGCGATCAACGCGGTCTACCGCCGAATGAACGAGGCCTACTCGACGCTGAAGAGCCCGCGCCGGCGGCGCGCCTACGACGAGGGCCTCGTCGGCGCGCCCCACACCTGGCGGCTGCGGCTCAGCGAGGAGGACCACGAGGCCGCGCGCCGCCACGAGCGGGTGCGCCGCGGCAGCACCCGCGTCGGCGACTACTACTGGCGGCGGGCGCGCGAGGTGCTCGAGACGGCGCGCGAGTCCGAGGTCAGCATCCGCCCGGCCCTGCGCGAGTCGGCGCGGCTGCTGCGCGTCGCGATGGCCTTCGAGCCGGACAACGAGCACTTCCGCCACGCCCTCGAGCAGGTCTGTGATCGCCTGGCGTCGCCGGTGGTCTGAGCGGATGGCCGGGACGGCGGCTCAGAAGCTGAGGCCGTAGCCCAGGTGCACCGCGTCGGGGGACAACCCCACCTGCACCGCCCCCTGCGCCGACGCCTCTCGATCGGCCCACCACCACAGCGCCACCGCCGCGCCCACCGCCACCGCGCCGACGCCGAAGGCGACGTCCGCCAGCAGCGCCTTCGACTCGGCGTCGTCCTTCAGCGCCGCCGCCTCGCTGCGCACGTCGCTCTGGCGCGCCGCGGATGCGTCGTCGAGGGCCTGCAGGCCCAGCACCGCGCCCGCGCCCGCCGCCGCCACGCCGACCCCCAGCGCGACCCAGGGCCACACGCCGGCGCCCTGCTCGATCACCTCGGGCCCCTGCGGCGCGTCCTCCGCCGGCCCCCCGAGGGCGACCGGCGTCTTGGGCGTGGGATCACCGCCCAACAGGCGGATGCGGTGGATGACCGCCGTCTCGTCGGCCGGCTTCGTGGCCAGGTAGGCGCGATACCAGGTGACCGCGCCCTCCTTGTCGCCGAGGCGCTCCCGGCTGCGCGCCACGTTGAACAGCAGGTCGCGGTGGCGGGTGAGCAGGAAGGCCTGCTGGAACTTGACCGCGGCCTCCTCGAAGCGCGCCGCGCGGTAGTCGGCGAGGCCCTCGAAGAACAGGGCCTCGGCGCGATCCAGCGTCTGCTGATCCAGCGCGCCCACCTCGCGCACGTGCAGGGGCGCCTCGTCGTCCGGGGCGTCCTGGGCCAGGCCCAGGCTCGGCGCGAGGGCCATCGACGCGGCCAGGGCGGCGGGGCGGGCGCGGCCCATCAGGGATCGCACGACAGCCCCCCGCAGCCTTCGGCGCCGGCGCCGCGCGCGCAGCAGCCGATGCTCCCCGCCGGGCCCGCCGCGCCGTCGGGCGCGGCCTCGCCGCAGCCCGCGCGCGTCCCACCGCTGCCCGGCGTGCCGGCGACCCCCCCGGTCAGCAGGCGATTCGCGGCCGCGCCCTGGTTCGGCAGGGCCGCGCCCGCGTAGTTCTCGAAGCGGACGCCCGAGGCGTCGATGTTCGCCTCGATCTCATCGGTCGACACCCGCAGCACCGCGAAGCTCGGGCCGCCCGGGCCGCCCGCGGCGTGACCGCCGCAGCCACCCCGGCTGCCGTCGCCCCCGCGCCCACCGTCGCCACAGCTGCCCCCACCGCAGGCACCCGTGCCGCCGTCGGCGCCCGGGCCGCCGTCGCCGCCCTCGCCGCCCGCGCCGCCGGCCCCGCCGTTGCCGCCCCGGCCCGGCACCAGCGTCGCCTCGGCCACGCGCACCGTGCCGCCGATCACCACCAGCGAGAACGAGCCCCCGCCGCCGCTGGCCGGCGTGGCCGCGGTGCCGGCGCAGCCACCCGAGCCGCCACCGCCCCCGCCGCCGCCCACGCCGCCGGCCGCGCTGCCGCCGCCGCCGCCGCCGCCGCCGCCCTTGCCCCGGAAGCCGGTGTCGCCGCGGGTGCCCTCGCGCGGCGTCCACAGCAGCGTCGCCGGATCGATGAAGCCGAACGCGTCGGCCGGCAGTCCGTTGGCGCCGGCGGGGGCGTCGTCGCCCGGATCGCCCGCCTGACCGTCGCCGTTCCCCTCGGCCGCCGGGCCCCCGGCGCCGCCGCCGGACACGTTGCCGTCCTCGCCCGGCTGCGCGTCGTCGTCCGAGCCCGCCGCGTTCTCGCCGTTGCCGCCGCTGCCCGCCGAGGTGTTGATGCAGGTGGTCCCGGCGCCCACTGGGCCGGCCTCGCCGCCACAGCCGGGACAGATGGCCGCGTTGCCGTTCTTGCCCGGCTGACCCGCGCTGCCGTCGACGCCGGGCTGGCCCTCGGCCGACGCCGTCCCCTGCCCGCCCCGACCCGACTCGAGCAGGCTGTCACGCACGACCAGATGCTCGCCGACGTTCACCGCCAGGACGGCGATCGACGGCATCCGCGCCTCGATCTGGTCCTCGGCCCGCACGATGACGTTGTCGAGCAGCGTCCGCTCGGTGAGCCCCTCGTAGCGCAGCACCACCGGGTTGCCGGTGAGGATCGTCTCGTTCTCGGCGCGCCCCGCCCGCCGCCAGGTCCGGATGCCGTCGTAGCGATAACCGCCGTGGATGCTGACGCCGCTGGGCACGGGCAGCCCGCCGTCCGCCGCGCCGGGAGGGACCGACTGCCCGGCGAGCACATCGTAGGTGCCCACGTCGAGGTAGACGTCCGCGCCGGTCGCCCGCGCAATGGCAAGGGCCGCCGCCAACGTGCGGTAGGGGCTGTTGATGCGCCCGGCGTTGTTGTCGCTGCCGCGCTCGGCCGAGACGAAGACCGCTTCGTTCGCGTCACCGTCCACGCCGTCGCAGTTCACGTCCTGGAAGTCGGGATCGGGCAGATCCTCCAGCCGGTCGTTGCACTCGCAGCCGTCGGCGGGATCCCCGTTGACGTCGACGAAGCCGGCCACGCAGCTCGACACCTCGCAGCGCCCGGCGTTGCAGGCGGGCACCGCGTTGGCCGGGCGGCAGACGAACTGGCACGCCTCCGGCCCGCCCCCGCCCTCGCAGGCCTGGGGTCCGGCCAGCGGACCACAGCCGCCGCAGTTGTCGATGTCCGCGCCCAGGTCGAAGTCTTCGTCGCTCCGCCCATCGCAGTCGTTGTCGAGCAGGTCGCAGACCTCGTTGCCGGCGGGCCCCGGCTCCTGGCTGCAGGTCACCGACAGGCGATCACCCGCGCAGACCAGATCGCCCGTGCGCTCGCACTCGCCGAGGCCGACCGTGCAGCGGTCGCCGAGGGTGGCGTACCCCTCGTCCGTCGTGCCGTCACAGTCGTCGTCCGCGCCGTTCCCGCACAGCTCGTCGATGGCCATGCCCGGCTCGACGCTGCAGACGATGAGGCTGTCCGGCGAACACACGAGGTTGCCGCTGTTGGCGCACGCGCCGACGCCCACGTCGCAGGCCTCGCCCAGCCCGGGCAGATCCTCGTCGGTGCTGCCGTCGCAGTCATTGTCCAGGCTGTCGCAGGCCTCGATCGCGGCCGGCGTGCCCGCAGGCGAGACGCAGTCGCCCATGGCGGTCGCGTTGGTGCAGCACGCCGGCTGCCCCTCGGCGCAGCCGACCAGGCCGGCCATCTCGCAGACGCCCACGCCGTCGCTGCAGGGCTGCAGCTTGCCCGGTCCGCCCTCGCCCAGGAACAGATCCTCATCGACGTTGCCGTCACAGTCGTTGTCGACGTGATCGCAGGTCTCGGGTCGGTCCCCCGGCGCCACCACGGGCTCGCGACCGGCCACGTCGCCGAAGCACGCGCTCCACCGACCCCGCTGGGCGCCCGCCTCCACGTCGCACACCTGCGTACCGGCGGCACACTCACTGTTGGGCACCGTCGTGCCGCACGGCTGCTGCTGACCGGCCGTGCAGCAGGCCGGCACGCCCTCGTCGACGTTGCCGTCGCAGTCGTCGTCCACGCCGTCACAGCAGGGCAGGCTGTCGTCCGCGCAGGCCTCGCGCAGCTCCTCCATGCGCTGGCCGTCGCCCACCTGCGGCGCGTCGCACAGGGTGCCGGCGCCGTCCGGGGCGCAGACGAAGACGCCGTCGCGGGCGCAGACGCCCACCTCACCGTTGTCGCAGCTCTCGCCCTTGTTGCCGCCGCCCGCGGGCAGGAAGTCCTCGTCCACCTTGCCGTCGCAGTCGTCGTCCTGGTCGTTGCACGCCTCGGTGCCGGCCGCCACCGCCCACTCGACCGGGCACTGGCCGTTGCCCTCGACGAAGGCGAACTCGACGGGCTCGACGGCGTCGGGATCCCGCTTCACGTCGGCCGTGCGATCAGGGATCGACCGGACCACCGGACCGAGCCGGGCGACGCAGCCCTGCGCCGACTCACAGGCGCCGAGCACCTGCAGCGTCGGGTTGGCGTCCGTACACAGCGTCGATCCGACGTCGTCGAGGAAGAACAGCGCCGCCTGCGCGTCCCGCCCCGGGCTCAGATCCACCTGCCCGGACGCGCCGGCGGCCAGGCTCAGCGCGCCGTTCGCGAAGCGCAGCGGGATGGTCCGCCGGCTGCTCGCGCCTTGCTGGGCGTCCTGCACCACGAAGCAGGCGTTGGTCCCGGTGTCGGCCACCGCGGCGCCCAGCGTCGCGCGGCAGGTCGTCTGATCGCCGCCGGGCAGCGCCCCCGTGGCGTCGCCGAGGCAGGATGTCAGATCCACCTGGATCGGCGTGGGGATGCGCGTCACCTCGGCGTCCTTGCAGCCCACCACCGTGGCCGCCACCCCCAGGGCCAGCATCGCCCCGCGAACGCCCCGTCGACGCGTCGACTCGACCCGCACCGCCATCAGCAACCTCTCCCTCGCGCCCATCGCGGCGCTCACTCGACCTTGAACAGCGTCGGAGCGAAGCGATCCGCGGACGGCAGAGCGTCCGCCGGATCCAACGCCTCGCCGAAGCGGGCGCGCCAGTATTGCACCAGAGCGGGCCGATGCCCATCAAGCTCCCCGGCGAACGTGAAGTCCTTCCGCTCGAGGCCGGACTGCCCGAAGCTGAACACCGTCAGGCGCAGGTTGTCGCCGTTCGCCGGCTCGAGGTAGGCGCCCACCAGCTCGTCGGCGTTGAACTTCTCGGCCATCTGGAAATAGACGTCCGCGATGTAGTCCTCGCTGAACGCGTCCGCCCCCTCGAAGACCAGCTTCGCCAGCGGATCGAACTCCTCGGCGCGGTTGCGCGCCTTCTTCAGCTTCGCCCGCAGCGACTCGCTCTTGCCCTTCTGCAGGTTGACCAGCGTGCCCCAGCGCGCGAAGCCGGCCTTCCGCACCTCGACGAGGTGGGGCCCGGCCGGCGCGAAGGGATCCACATAGGGCAGCTGCTTGCCGATGACCCCCACCGGGCGGTTGTCGACGTACACGTGCGCGCCGTCCACGTCGGCGGTCACCCGCAGCTCACCGGTGCCCGCGATGCGCGTCTCGCCGCATTTGTCGGCCAGCGGCTCGAACTGCTCGAGCGGGCCCGCGCTGCCCGCGAGGTTGCGCGTCAGCGCCACGTAGGCGCAGTAGTTCTGCCGCGCTTCGTCGTCGAGCCCCGCGGCCTGACGAGCCAGGTAGTAGTAGAAGAAGATGCCCCGCAGCAGCGGGTGGTCGGACGCGTAGGGGATGGCCTTCGTGTAGAAGCGTTCGGCGCGGAACAGCTGCTCCATCGCCTCGTCCGCGTCGCCGCTCTCGAGCGCGCGCTGCGCGTCGTTGAAGTGCCGGCGGCTCTTGGTGATCTCGCCCTTGCTCAGGTTGCCCACGTCGTAGCGGATCTCGATGTCGAGCGGGCGCGGCACCTTGCGCCCCTCGCTGTGGGCGTAGTCGAACATGTTGCGCAGATCACGCTCGACGCGCACGGCGGTGTTGGCGTCGGCCCCCTTGCGGGCGAACACCAGCACCACGATGCGCGCCGGCCCCTCGGCCAGCGCCGGCGCGGGTGGCGCGAGCATCGCGGCCAGCGCGGCCCACGCCAGCCGCCTCACGGCGCCTCCCCGGCGCCCGCCTTCAGATCCTCGAGGGTGAAGGTCACCAGGTAGAGGCGCTCCCAGGTCTTGTCGGTCGACCCCTTCTGGCCGAGCGCCTTGAAGGCCAGCTTCATCGGCCCACCCTCACCGTAGAGGGCCAGATCGCCGTTGAGCTGCGTCCCGGTCTCGAGGCGCCCGCTGGCCGAGCCGTCGGCCCGCGCCCACATCACCGGGTTGTCGCGCGCGAAGTCCTTCTTCACGAACAGGATCGTCGACCCCTCGGGCGTCCAGGCCGGGCCGAGCGTCTCGGGCACGACCACGTCGCGGGCCAGCCGCTTCGCCCCCTGCCCGTCGAGCCCGATCACCCAGAGGTCGAACTCCTTGTCGTTCTTGTTGCCCTTGTTGGAGAAGAAGGCGACCTGCGTGCCATCTGGCGAGAAGGTGGGTCGGATCTCGTCACCGGCCCAGCTGGTCACCATCTTGGTGGTGTCCTGCGGCCGCGTCACGTCGACCACCAGCCCGATGTCCTGCCCCTTCGAGCCGCTCTGCGAGCGCGTGAACAGCAGGTAGCTCTTGCCCGGCGCCCACACCGGCCGGAACTCGGTGGCGTTGGGCCACAGCGTCACCTGCAGGTTCTTGTTGTCGTTGGCCAGGTCGAGCACGTAGATGTCGCCCGAGTCCCTGCGCTGCGACGCGTACGCGATGAAGCGCCCGTCGGGCGACCAGGCCGGCTGGCCGTCGTTGCCCGGGTTGTCCGGCGTCAGCCACTGGCCGTCGGCGAACAGATCGAAGTTCTTGCGCACCCCGCGGCTGCTGAAGACGTAGGGCTTGCTGAGCGCGGTCATGTCGTGCGCCCACGCGAAGTCGACGATGGGCGCCTTGGTGCCGCCCCCGAGGGCCGCCGCCGCCGCCGAGCGGCCGGTGGTCACCTCCTCCTCGCCGGCCTTGCGGTCGCCGTCGAACTTCAGGATCCACGTCTCCCGCTCGTCCTTCTTGGGCCGGTAGACGTCGAAGGCCAGCTGCTTGCCGTCCGGCGACCAGCGCGGCGTCTGGCAGTGGGCCGCGGGCCGGTCGGCGATCTGCCGCGGCGTGCTCACCTCCGCCGGCGCCAGCGCGGGCCAAAGCAGGAGTCCTCCGCTCAACACGAGCGTCCGTTTCATGCTCATCGGTGACGCACCCTCAGCGAATTGTTGGCGTTCTCGAACGACCACTGATGGATCGAGCGCTCCTCCGGCTCCGGCTCCTGCAACAGGAAGTAGGCCCCCACCCCCAGGCCCACCGCCGCGACGCCGCTGCCGATGCCGACCCACCACCACAGCGCGCTGTCATCGTCGCCCCCCTCCGAGACGACCACCTGCAGGAAGATCTCCACCTCGGGCGGCTCCTCCCCCTGCTTCAGCGTGAAGGGCACCTTGTTGGCCGTGTAGGCCCCGTAGGGCAGGTAGATCGTGGTCGGCAGCTCGATGTCCGTCGACCGGTAGCGCTCCCGGATCGCGTTGAAGCGCTGCTTCTTGTCCTTGTTGATGATGCCCGTCTTCGCCTCGAAGAAGATGCGCCCCTT
Source organism: bacterium (assembly GCA_030426945.1). GTDB lineage: Bacteria > Myxococcota_A > Bradymonadia > UBA7976 > UBA1532 > JACKDN01. The sequence continues at coordinate 10,864 of JAUHXL010000062.1, read as the reverse complement.
CTTGTTGGTCTCGCCCTTCGCCGCCTGGAAGGTGACGCCGCCGTACAGGGCCGACATCTCGGTCAGCAGCTCGGCCACGGTCGCCTTCTTCTTCTCGTCCTCCCCGGCGAGGGTCTCGGCCTTGCGCGCCATCTCGAAGGCCTGCTCGAGCAGCAGCAGCTTGTAGGCGGTGCGGCCGCGGTAGAAGACCGTCAGGAAGTCGGCGGACCCCTTGGGCATCGCGTAGGCGCGATCGAGCATCGCCTTCGCCTGCTTCAGGTGGTCCTTCTTGAAATACAGGATGCCCTGGTCCCGCACGTCCTCGAGCGTCTGGGTGGCCTGCGCGAGCGCCGGCGTGATCGGCAGGCCGATCCCCCCGACGACGAGCGCGCAGAGCAGCGCGGTGACTCTCATCTGGCGTCCTCCGGGGGCGCATCGGCCCCGAAACAAGCTACCCAATGACCCCGACCGACCTCCACCGGCGTCGGTCGCTCGCGCGTGCACCGCGGCAGAATGCCCAAACGTGCGGCCAGCTGGCAATCGGCCACGTGGACGCAGCCTGCGTGGCGGTCTTCAGCGGTCGTCTCGGCGCCGCCGCGGCCATCGTCCCGACGCTCCCGCGGCGGTGCGCGGCGGTCGTCGTCGAGATCGGCGGCCCGCATCAGTCGGTGGGTGTAGGGGTGGTGAAACTCGGTCTTGCCCAGGAGCGCGGCGGGCACCTGCTCGATGATGCGGCCGTGCAACATCACCAGCACGCGATCCGCGATGCGGCGCACCAGCCCCAGGTCGTGGCTGATGAGGAGGTAGGTCATCGCCTCCTCCTTCAGCTCGCGCAGCAGCTCGATGGTCTGCAGCTTGATCGCGGCGTCGAGGCCGCTGGTGGGCTCGTCGGCGACGATCAGGCGCGGCTTGGTCGCCAGGATGCGGGCCAGGCCGGCGCGGCGGCGCTCACCGCCCGACAGGCTGGCGGGACGCTGATCGGCGCGTGGCGCGAGCCCCACGCGGCCGAGGAGCTCGTCGATGCGCGCCGCGCGACCCGCCACGTCCAGGTCGGGCCGATGCAGCCGCAGTGACTCGTCCACCATCTGGCGCACGGTCATCTTGGGGTGCAGGTTCGCCGTCTGGTTCTGAAACACCATCTGGAAGTCGCGCCGCGCCTCGCGCAGGGCCTGCCGCCCGAGCGAGAAGAGGTCCCGACCCAGCAGGTTCACCTCGCCGGCGTCGATCGAGGTCAGGCGCATCAGCACCTTGCCCAGCGTCGTCTTGCCCGATCCCGACTCGCCGATGAGCGCCACCACCTCACCGGGGAAGACATCGATGTCGACGCCGTCGAGCGCGCGCGTCTCCTTCGTGCCGCGCAGCAAGCTGCGGGTGCGGAAGCGCTTCACCAGGCCGCGGCCGGTCAGCAGAGGCGTCGCTTCGCTCACGCCGCCCCCGCCTGCCCGGTGGGCAGCTCGGCGGCCGCCAGCAGCGACGCCGTGTAGGGATCACGCCGCCCGACCCCCGCCTTGAGATCCGCCGCGGTCGCCTCCTCGACGATGCGGCCGTGCCGCATCACGATGACGCGGTCGGCCAGGTACAGCACCTCGCGGATGTCGTGCGAGATGTACAGCATCGAGCGCCCGCGATCGGCCAACAGCTCCTTGAACAGCGCGACGATCTCGGCGCGCACGGTGGTGTCGAGGCCCGTCGTCGGCTCGTCGGCGATCAGCAGCCGCGGCCGCCGCGCGAGGGCGACGGCGATCATCGCGCGCTGACACATGCCACCCGACAGCTCGTGCGCGTAGCTGCCGTGCACGCGTGGCGGATCGCTCATCTGCACGCGCCCCAGCCAGTCGACGGCGCGGGCGGTCACCTCGCCCTTCGACAGCGCCGGCTCGGCCAGGCGTACGGACTCCTCGACCTGCGCCCCCACGGTCATCAGCGGATCGAGCGAGTGCCGGGGGTTCTGGAAGACCGCGGTCATCGCGCGGCCCCACAGCGGCTTCATCCGCCGGAACACCAGGCGCTGCCACCGCCGGTCGTTCTTCCGGGCCGGCTTGTCCCCTCGCCGCTTGATCAGGCGCTCGAGATCCGCCAACAGATCCACCGCGGCGCCCCCGTCGAACAGCCGAATGGAGCCACCCATCACGCCGGGGTGCCCGGCCACCAGGCCCAGCACGGCGAGCGTGCTCATCGTCTTGCCGCTGCCCGACTCGCCGAGGATGCCCAGCACCTCGCCCTCGGACACCCCGAACGACACGCCATCCACCACGCGCCGCCGGCCGGCCGACGTGTCGAACTCGATCACCAGATCGTCCACCTCGAGCAGGGGGGTGGTCATCGCAGGGCCTCCTCCTCGTGGCGGGCGAGCAGGTTCCCGAAGGCGAGGAAGCCCGAGATGGTGATGACGATCGCCAACGCCGGGAAGAGCCAGGGCCAGGGCGCGGCGCCAGCCAGCTCGCGCGTCTGCGCGACCATGTTGCCCCACGACGGCGTCGGCTCCTGCACGCCGTAGTCGCCCAGATACGACAGGGCCGTCTCGACGAACAGGACGTAGCCGAAGACGTAGGTGGCCTGCCGGATCAGCAGCGGCCGGCACTGCAGCCAGATGATGTGGTAGAGCAGAATCCGCGTCGGGCGGAAGCCGTGGGCGATGTGCGCCAGGATGTAGTCCTCGCTGCCCAGCGCCTCCACCTTGCGCCGCACCACCGTGGCGATGTTGGGCACGAACAGCACGGCCGCCACCGCCGCGATCAGGCTGATCGACGGGTTGAGGATGGTGCACACCAAGATGATGAACACCAGGCGGGGCAGCGTATCGATCAGCTGCATCAGCCCGAGGACGGCGCTGCGCACCCAGCCCTCGGCGTAGCCGGCCACCGCGCCGGCGAGGGCGCCGAGGGTCGTCGCCGCCAGCCCCGCGAGCAGGCCGGGCAGGAAGAAGGCCTCGATGCCCTTCAGCAGGCGGAGGGCGACGTCACGCCCCTGCCCGTCGGTGCCGAACCAATGCGCGGCGCTCGGCCCCACCAGCTGCTGGTCGTAATCCACCGCGCCCGCCGGATCGTAGGCGACGAAGGGCGCCACGACGCCCAGCAGCAGCACCACGGCCACGACGGCGCCGCTCGACCACAGGCCCACGCGCTCCGCCTTAGCCTCCACGGGCCACCTCGCGCGGATCGACCAGGGCGCGCACGATGTCGGCCAGCAGGTTGACGACGATGATCGTCGCGGTGAACAGCACGCTCAGGCCCACGACGATCGGGAAGTCCCGCTCGCGCGCGGCCTCCAGCAGCAGATAGCCGGCGCCGTCGAGGGTGAAGATGTACTCCACAATCACGACGCCGCCGAGCACCAGCGGCAAGCGGGCCGCGTAGCCGGACACCAGCGGCACCACCATGTTGCGCGCGATGTGGCCCACGGTGCGCGCGCCCTTCGCCCGGACCGCCGCGATGAACTGCGCCGACCGCAGGCCCTGCAGCTCGGCCCGCACCGCGTTGAGGAAGTCCATGAACAGGCCGTCGCCCGCCACGAGCACGAAGCCGGCGAACAGATACGGCATCCAGGATTCCGAGTAGATCGGGATGGGGTACCAGGGCGGCGTCTCGTAGCCGCCTTGCTCGACGTAGGTGTGCACGAACCAGTTCGTGGCCTGCGCGAAGAGCACCGCCACGACGAACGACGGCGCCGCCGTGAGGAAGTACAGCGGCCCCGTGATCACCTGTTGGCGGGGGTGCGGGCGCCCCAGCAGCAGCGCCCCCAGCACCGCCAGCACGAGGCACGCGGCCAGCGCCAGCGCCGCCAGCGCCAACGTGCGCTCGAAGGCGGGCAGCCCCACGTCCATCACCGTCGCGCCCGGCGCGAACACCAGCGACTCGCCGAAGTCCCCGACCGCCGAACGCGCCAACCACGCCACGTATCCGGTGATCGGATCGCGGTCGAGGCCGAACTCGGCCATCAGCTTGGCCTTCACCTCCGGCGGCGTGCCCATCGGGCTGATCGCGTCGATGGCATCACCGGGGGCCGACCGGATCGTGATGTAGATGACGAAGCTGGCCCCGACCAGGAGAAGAAGGCCGCCCGCTGTGCGCCGCAACGCGGCGATCAGCAGAAGCGACGCTCGCGTCAAGGGGCCATCTCCCAAGCATGGAACGAGGTGAAGTAGTAGTAGGGCTGGATGAAGACGTTCTTCACCCGCTTGCTGATGCCCGAGTACACGTCCAGCGACCAGAGGAAGAAGTAGGGCAGATCCTTGTTCAGGGTCGCGTGGAGCTGCTTCATGTACTCCTTGTACTTCTTGTAGTCGCGGGTCGCCTTGGCCGTCGCCAGCAGCGTGTCCACCTCGGGGTTGCTGTAGCCGATGAAGTTGATGACGCCCTCGCTGTGGAACAGCGGGTAGACGTCCTCCACCTCTTCGAACGACCACACGTTCAGGGTCAGATCGAACTTCTGGCTGCTGAACACCTGCTCGCGGTAGCGCGCGTGGTCGACGTACTGCGGGCGGACGACGATGCCGATCTTCTTGAGCTGCGCCTGAATGCCCAGGAAGAGGGCCTGGTTGCTGGCCAGCTCCTTGTCCATCACGAACTTGAAGTCGAGCTTGACGCGGCCCTTGCGCAGGCTGTCGCCCTTCATCTTGTAGCCCGCGTCGGCCAGGATCTGCTTGGCGCGCTCGATGTCGGGCGTGCGGGGCTCCACCTGGAAGTTGTAGAAGGGGCTCGACTCGGTGAACGGCCCGCTCAGGATGTCGCCGCGGCCGAGGTGCGCCTCGAGCAGCTCCTCCCGGTTGATGGCCAGCGCGATGGCCTCCCGCACGACGGGATCCTTCAGGGCGCCGCTCTTGTGGTTGTAGGCCATGTACCACCACGACACCGTGTGGTAGGGCTCCAAGATCACCGAGTCGCTGTTCTCGAACAGCGGGATGTTCTTCGGCGGCAGGAAGATGACCGCCTGCACGCCGGCCTTGCCGCCCGAGTACTGCAGCAGGTTCACCTGCGCCGACTTGTCGGGCGTGTGCTGCATCATCACCGTCGGGATCTTCGCTGGGCTCCAGTAGTCCGGGTTCGCCTCGAGCTCCACGCTGCGCAACGAGTACTTGCGCACGCGGTAGGGGCCGGTGCCGATCGGGCTGCGGTTGAACTTGTCGGTCCGCTTGATCGCGGTGCCGCCGAAGCCGTGCTGCGGGATCACCTTGAACAGGAACCGCCGCTCCGGCTCGTTGATCGGTCGGTCGAAGGCGAAGTGCACGGCATAGTCGCCCTCGGCGCTCACCTGCCGGATGAACGCGTACTTGCTCTTCGCGTTGAAGATGGTCTTGCGGTCCTGGGCCGCCTGGATCGTGAACACGACGTCCTTGGCGGTGAAGGGCTGCCCGTCGTGCCACTTCACGTTCTCGCGCAGCACGAAGCGGATGCCCATGCGGTCGGCGTCCACCTCCCAGGACGTGGCCAGCTCCCCCTCGACATCGCCGCGCTTGTTGATGACGACCAGCGAGTCGAAGATCAGCTCCACCATCCGCACCGCGCTCATGTCCTCGGCGAAGAACGGCAAGAGCGAGGTCGGGCGGGTGTCTTCCGGATACCGGAAGGTCTGCGCCGACGCGGCGGACGCGGCCGTGAGCACGGCCACGGAGGCGAGCAGGCAGCACATCAGACGGTTCATCATCGCTGCTTCGGGCTCCTTGAAGAGTCGTTCACTGGCCGGCCGTCGCGCCGCCGCCCTGCTCCATCGCCCGCAGGCTGAGCAGATCCCGCAGCATCTCGGCCGGCGCGCCGACCGTCGGCAGCGCCGGCTCGAGTCGGCTGAGGTACTTCAGCGCCACGCGTGGACGCCCGATGGCCACATTGTCATAGGCGGTCGCCGCGAGCGAGGACATCGAGTTCCTCTCCGAGAGCTCCGCGGCGTGCGCTTTGTCCTCCGAGGCCTCGCGCGCCTTCACGGCGAGCGTCGGATCTCCGCCCCGCTGCTGGGCTTGCGCGTCGAGCCGCTGAAGCGCGTCGAGGTAGCGCTCGACCAGCGAGAGGCTGACGAGATCCTGTTTGCCCTTGGCGCCCTCGCCGAGCGCCTCGACCTCGTCGAGCAGCGCCTTCCCCAGGACGCCGCGGTCCGCGGGGAAGGCGTCGGGCGCGGCCTTCTGACCGGTGAACGCGAGCGCGTAGTTTCGAAACACGCGGCGGCCGACGGTCTCGGTGCCCAGCCCGCCGGCCAAGGTCCGCGCCGGCTCCACCTGCCCCGCCTCGGCCAGGGCCGCGGCGCGCAGGGCCGTCGCCCAGGCGGTCAGATCGGCCGCGTCGAGCGCCGGCGACAGCACCAACAGCGCCAGGGGCGGGTCCGCAGGCGGCGCCGCGATGAGCTTCTCCAGCGTCGCCGCGGCCTCGCTCGCCTGCCCCAGCACCAGCTGCGCCTGGGCCCGCAACAGATCGGCCCACCCGCCCACGCCTTCGAGCGCGGCCAGGGCCACCGCCGCATAGACGTGCGCCTCGACGCCGGCCACCACGGGATCACGGAAACGCACCGCGGCGGTGCCTTCGCCCGCCACGAGATCGGGGGCGCGCGCGTCGAGGCGGTCCATTCGGGCCCGCGCCTCGCGCAGCCGGCCGGCCGCCACCAGCGCGCGCAGGGCCAGGCGCTCGGCCCACGCGTCCGTGCCCCCGGCCGGCGGCGATGCGTCCGCTCCGGCGGCCTCACCCCGAAGCAGCGCCCCTTCGGGACCCGCGGCCCCGGGCGCCGCCGCCACCGCCAGGGCGGCCAGCGGCGTCCCGGCCAGCGCCTCGAGGGCCGGCTGCTCGCCGGTCCGCTGGGCCAGCCGGGCTGCGACGAAGGCGCGATGCGGGGCCGACCCGTCGGCGCCGGGCAGCGTCTTCTGCGCGTCCAGCACCGCGGGGGTCAAAGCGACGACCAGGCGACCGGCGTTCCGATGCGCGAAGGCCAGTTCCAGCGCGGCCCGCGCCGCGCCGATCCGCGCGGCCTCGCTCTTGGCGAGATCAGCCTCGAAGGCCGCCAGCGCCTCGACCGGCTTGCCCGTGAAGACGTGGCGCCAGCCGTCGCTGGTGCCCGCGAGGGTCAGCAGGGGCGTCGAATCCTCGGCCACCTTCAGCAGCCAGCTGCTCCGGGCCGCGGCCTTGTCGGCCGTGACGTCCACGGACCGCTCGGCCGCGGCGCCGCCGCCCGCGCCATCTCCGGCGTCCTTGCGCTTCTTGCAGCCCGTCACGGTCAACAGCAGGACGCACGCCAGCACGGCGCCAACCCGACCCGGAACGAGGCGCCGCCGCCTGGACGCGCGCCCTGCCCTCCTCCCCCTGTCCTGCTCGCGGATCAACACGTCTCCTGGTCGGTCCTCTCGTCCCACGGCGTCCCGCGTCGCGTCAGCGCGCCGGGGCCCCTCTCACAGCTCGAGGCCCGACTTGAGCTCGTTCAGCTTGGCGATGCGCTTGTCGGCGGTGGCCATGGCCCCCGGATCGGCGCCCGCCGCGAAGGTCCGATAGCGCTCCCACTTGCTGACGGCCTTGTCCACGAGCGTGATGTTCGCCCGCTTCGGATCGTCGTGGTACTGCCGCAGGAACTCGAACTCCAGCATCTCGGCGTGGAAACGGAACGCGTCGGCCTTCTGATCGGCCGGCAGTCGCCGCATCTTCGCTTCGACCCGCCCCATGGCGCTCAGCGCCTTGCGATAGCGCTTCTGCTGCGCGTAGGCCTTGGCCAGCGACAACAGGATGGCCGGATCGTGCTTGTAGCGGCCGCGCTTGGTCGCCTCCTCGAGCGACTCGGCCTGCCGGCGGTAGTCCGGCAGGCGGTAGTAGAAGTCGGCCAGCAGGCGGTTCGCCTCGTAGTAGCCCGGATGCGACCGGTCGATCTGCGCCAGGAAGTCGACGTCGGCCTTCTGCAGCACCTGGCTGCGCTTCAGGCGCGCCTGCACCTCGTCGAGGCGGGTCGAGATCTCCTCGCGGCTCATCGTCACCGGGCTGGCGCCGGCCCCAGCCGCGATGGTCGCCTTCTGGTCGATCGCGCCGCGATCCACCGTGGCGCCGTCGTCGTCGAGGATGCCGTCGTCGAGGCCCGCCGACGGGGCGGCGGTGCGCGCCGGCGACGGGGCGGGCGCGATGGCCGCCACGGGCGCGGGGCTCGGATCGTCGAGCAGCTCCGCCACGCTGTCGTCCCGCGCCGGCGGCGCCGGATCGTCGAGCAGCAGTTCGCCGTCCCCGTCGCCGGTGATCTCGACCACCTGAGGACGCACCGGCTCCGGCTCGGCGGCGCGCGGGGGCGGATCAGGCTCCCGAGGCGGGGGCTCCCAGCGCACCTCCTCGGGGGGCGGGGCGACGCGCTCGGCTCGCTCGACGCGCTCGACACGACGCGCGGGCGCGGGCGCCTCCCACGGATCGTCCGGCTCGGCCCGAGGCGACGGGGTGCGCGCGGCGACCACCGGCGGCGGCGGATCCGGCTCCCGCTGCACCGGCGGGGGCGGCGGCTCGGCGGGCGGATCCGGCTCCGGCGGCTCCACCGCGGGGGCCTCCTCGGGGGGATCGTTCTGCGCGACGACCTCACCGGGCTCCGCGCCGGCGCCGCCGAGGGCGCCCTGCTTGACCGCGGTCAGCAGGTAGATCTCGTCGTCCTCGGCGAAGGTCGCGTTGCTCAGCACGACGTCGCCGGCGCGGGCGCTGAAGCGGGTGCCGGGCACCCCGCTGACGCGCAAGAGGGCCTCGCCCGTCTCGCTGGTCTTGCCGACGATCTTGTCGTTCACGCGCACCGGCGTGGCCGGCGTGCCCGTGCGCACCATGAACAGATAGTCACGCTCGGGACGCTGCAGCGGGGCGGTGAAGTCCACCTGCAGCGGTCGCCCGTCCGCGGGGTACTTGACCGTCACCTGCCAGCGGCTCTGATCGATGTTCGGGGGCACGCTGTAGCCGGGCGGCGGCTCGACGTTGAAGGTCAGCACGTCCCCGTCCTTGGCCGGGTATCGGCCGCGGAAGGCGCCGTCCTGGTCGGTGATGCCGAACTTCTTGCCGTTGATGTAGAAGCGCACCATCTGCACCGGCTTCTCGGCCAGATCCAGCGTGCGCACGTTGAGGATCACCTCCTGCGCCTTGGGCGGCGGGGGCTCCTCCTTGTCACACCCGGCGAGGCCGAGCACGACGAGGGCGAGCGCGGCGGCGCTCGCGGGGCTCAGGGTCGTGATGAGCTTCATGTGACCATCCAACCGCCGGCGTCGCGCCGACCTCATATGCCGGACTTGGGGGTCGAGGCCTCGTCGGGCGCCCGCTCTGGATCCTCGGTGATCTCGGGCGCCGCTTCGCCGATGTCCGGCGTGCGCGGCTGCATCACGAGATCCTCGACGCGCGTGGGTCCACCCTCGACCGCCACCCGGAACGCGAGCTCCTCGAAGCCGAACTTGCGCACCTTGATGGTGTACTCACCGGGCGCGATGGGCGCCGTCTCACCGATCTCCGTGATGCGCTGTCGCAGCACGAAGAAGCCGCGCGAGTTGGTCAGCGACACGTCCGTCTCGGGCTCGGTGATGACCTCGGCCTTCTGGATGGGCGTGCCGCGGTGGTCGACCACGCGACCCCCGATCGACACCGGCCCGGCGCCGCAGCCCACCGCCAGCAAGGCGACGCCCGCCAGCACCACCAGTCGCAGCGCCATCAGCCGCCCTCCATCCGCTGACCGATCACGGTCAGCGCGTACTCGACCGTCCACTCACGCGGATCCAGATCGCGCAGGCTGGCCAGGTGATCGTATGCCTCGGTCAGCTTGCCCGTCTCGGCGGCCGCGATGGCCTTGCCGAGCAGCTCGCGCCGCATCTGCGCCACCTCGGGCAGCGCGTTGGTGTCCTTGATCGCGTCCGAGATCGACTGCAGCAGATCGGGCGCGTCGTTCTCGAGCTTCCGGCTGGTGAGCAGCAGGTAGGCCCGCGCGTACTTGCGCAGCCCCTCGGCCAGCATCAGCGGCTTCTTGTTCGCCCGCGCCTTGTCGGCCTTTTCGAGGATCTCCTTGCCCTCGTCGGCCAGGCTGCGGGCGTCCTCGACCGGCCCCGCCCAAGCGGCGCCCGGCGCCACCATCGCGAGCACGAGCAGGCCCCTCGACACCCATCTGCGCATGGTCAAAAGACCCCTTTCGTGCCGGTAAGCACGGAAAGATACAACGAAAGACTAGACCACAGGGTCTGCGGCAAGTCAACGCGCGCACCGGCCCGTCCGGGCTCGCCGCGCTCACTCCAGAGGCACCGTGACGGTGACGCCCTCCGGCGCCAGCTTCGCGCTCGAGCGCGCGCTGACGTCGGTGGTCGACACCTCCAGCTCGAGCGCCGTGTCCGGCGCGCCGAGATAAACCAGCGGCGTCTTGCCCACCGCCTCACCACCCACCTTGACCTCGGCCCCGGCCGGGTCGGTGACGATCGCGGCCCAGCCGACCTTCGCCACCCCCTCGGGGGGGACCGCCACGAACACCCAGCTCGGCCCGTCGTAAGCGGGCACGGCCGTTCTGAACGTGCGACGACCGGCCACGATCTGAAGATCATGATCCGGCCGCTTCTGTTCGAGGGTGTGCAGCACCGGCGTCTCGCCGACGAAGAGGCCGTGATCGAAGACCTCGACGCCCGCCGGGCTGGAAGCGTACTGCACCTGCGGGGGCCCCGCCGGGACCGCGGGCTGGCCGCCGCCGAAAGGCTTCAGCACCAGCACCGCGGCCACGCCGCCCCCAACGAGCAGCAAGAGCAGCAGCAGCAGCACGATGCGCCCCTTCCCGCTGCGGCGGGCGCCGACCGGGATGGGGGCGTCGACCGGGACGCCGCCGAAGCCGCCGGCCTGCGCGGGCATGCCCGGCGCGGCCATCGGCGGCGCCTGCGGCATCGGGGGACGTGGCGCGGCGACCGCCGGCGCCGGCGGCGCGGCGACGCGCGGCGCGGCCGGCA
>JAUHXL010000608.1 GCA_030426945.1 bacterium | reverse complement strand
CGGGGCGCGCGGCGCTGGGCGCCCAGCTCGACGCTCGCCTGGAGGCGGCGCCCTCGGTCGAAGCCGATCGCCTGCGCGCCCTGCGCAGCCTCTGGTCGGACACGCTCGGCGGCGACCTCGTCGGCGCCTGGCGCGCGTTGGCCGACGCCGACCGCCTGGAGCCGATCACCGCGCCGATCGCCGACGTCTACCTGCCGCTGGTCGCCGATCGCGCCACGCTGCACACGCTGGTGCAGGCCGCGACCGCCGAACATCGACGCCATTTCCAGCGAGATCCTGCGGGCTTCCGTCCGACCGACCTCGGCTGGTCCCCGCGCGTGGCGCAGGCCCTGGCCCAGGCGGATCTGGTGTACGGACTGGTCGACGCCGCCAACCTGCCGCCGGGTAGCCCCGCGCTTCGCTGCGCCGGCTCGGGCGTCCTGGCCCTGGGCCATGGGGCGGCGGCCGCGCGCGTCCCCCGCGACGTGGTCGAGGCGACCGTGCCCGGTCGCGGCCGGGCCGAGGCCGTGGCGGCGGCGCTCGTCGCGGGCTGGCGGCCCACGCCGCCCGAAGCGGGGCCGCGGACCGTGATCCTCGCCGCGGACGCGCTGGCCGACGCCGGCGTCCCGGTCGGTGATCTGCTCGACGCCATCGCCCGCCGGGTGGCCCGACGGGAGGATCTGCACGGCGTCACCCCAGGCGGCTGGGCCGCCGCGGGCCCCGTCGTGCCCACCGGCCACCCGCGGATCGGCCGCGTCGGCGGGCGCGGCGGCGAGGCGTGGTGTCCACCCGAGGAGGCCTGGATTCAGCGGCACCTGGCGTTGGCCGCCGAGCGCCTGAGCGCGCTGAGCCGCCAGGCGACGGAGGCCGACGCGGCCGCCGCCCTCGATCAGGCGGCCCGTGAGCTGATCGCGGCCCACGCGCTGCCGGCGCTGCTGGGCGCCGCGAGCCTGGACGTGGCCGGCACCGTCGTCGACCGGCTGCGGGATCACCTGGCCGCGCTCCACGCGCTGGCCGACGGGGTCGCCGAGGGTCAGCCACCGCCCCCGGACGTGCTGGCCGACCGCGCCGCCCACACGCCCGGCCTCGAGGCGGTGGACCGCCGCCTCTACGCCTGAACGCTTGTTCAAGTCAACCCGGATCGGTACCATCGCGCGGTGCGCCAGTACACCCTCGACAGCGGGCCCGCCCGCCCCCCGCGCGAGAGCGGGTTCCTCCGGGATCTGAATCCGGAGCAGCGTCGAGTCGCCGAGGCGCGGGGCGGGCCCCTGCTCGTGCTGGCCGGCGCCGGCACGGGCAAGACGCGGGCGCTCACCTACCGGGCCGCGCATCTGGTGCATCAAGGGGTGGCCCCGGATCGCGTCCTGCTGCTGACGTTCACCAACCGCGCCGCGCGCGAGATGATCGAGCGGGTGACCCGGCTGGTGCCCGGCGAGGCGAAGCGCATCTGGGCGGGCACCTTCCACGCCATCGCCAACCGCGTCCTGCGCCAGCACGCCGACCGCCTGGGCTACGGCACCAATTACGTCATCCTCGATCCGCAAGAGGCGCGGGATCTGATGGAGGTGGTGGTCGCCGACACGCTGACCGACCTCACCAGCCGCCGCTTCCCCAAGCGCGAGGTGCTGCTGGCCATGCTGTCGAGCGCGGTCAACACGGATCGCGGGCTGAAGCAGGTGGTCGAGGTCGATCACCCCCAGTTCCAGAGCCAGCTGCCCCAGATCGACCAGGTGCTGACCGCGTACCTCGCCGCCAAGGTCGAGATGAACGCGATGGACTACGACGATCTGCTGGTGAACCTGCGGCTGATGCTCGAGGACCACGAGGATCTGCGCGGGGCCTACGCCCAGCGCTTCCAGCACGTGCTGGTGGACGAGTATCAGGACACCAACCGGCTGCAGGCGTCCATCGTGGCGCTGCTGAGCGGGCACCACCGCAACGTGATGGTGGTGGGCGACGACTGCCAGTCGATCTACGCGTTCCGCGGCGCCGACGTGCGCAACATCCTCGACTTCCCGAAGCAGTTCGAGGGGGCCGAGATCCACCGCTTGCAGACCAACTACCGCTCGACGCCGCAGATCCTCGAGGTGGCCAACCGGAGCATCAAACACAACCGGCGGCAGTACGAGAAGACGCTGACGGCCGTGCGCGACGCCGGGGAGCTGCCGGCCTTCGTGGCGCTCGCCGACGCCGACCAGCAGGCGGCCTTCGTCGCCCAGCGGGTGCTCGAGCTGCGCGAGGAGGGCGTCGGGCTCGAGCGGCAGGCGGTGCTGTACCGCGCGCACTACCAGTCGATGGAGCTGCAGCTCGAGCTGCAGCGGCGCGGCATCCCGTTCATCATCCGCAGCGGCGCCAAGTTCTTCGAGCAGGCGCACATCCGCGATCTCCTGGCCCACCTGCGGGTGCTCTTCAACCCGCTGGACCGGCTGGCCTGGACGCGGGTGCTCAAGCTGCAGGAGGGGGTGGGCAACAAGCACGCGACCAGCATCTTCCAGGCGTTGGCCAGCACGGGCGATCCCTGGACGGCGCTGCTCGCCGACGTGGTGGGGCCGGGGCTCCCTGGGCGCGCCCGTCGGGGTTACGCCCGCGCCCGCGAGGTCTTGCTGTCGCTCGGCCGACCCGAGCTGACCGGCAACCCCGCCGCGATGTTCGACCACCTGCTCGACGCCTTCTACGCGGAGCACCTGCGCCAGCTGCACCCCAACGCGGAGCAGCGCATCGAGGATGTCCGGCAGATGGCCCACTTCGCCGGCCAGTTCGCCGACTACACCGCCTTCCTCGAGGAGCTCGCGCTCGTCGAGTCCGTCTCGGCGGAGGAGGTCGTGGACGGGGGCCCCACCGACGAGAAGCTGTTGCTGTCGACGGTGCACCAGGCCAAGGGGCTCGAGTGGGACGCCGTCTTCGCGCTGCACCTCGCCGACGGACAGTTCCCGCTCCGCCGCGCGCTGCGCACGGACGACGAGATCGAGGAGGAGCGCCGGCTGTTCTACGTGGCCGTCACCCGCGCGCGGCGCGACCTGTACCTGTGCTTCCCCCAATGGGGCAACGATCGGGAGCAGCGCCGCGTGCTGCAGCGGCCAAGCCGCTTCCTGGCGGAGCTGCCCCACAGCAAGGGCGATCTGGTCGAGACGTGGCGTATCAGCGAGGGATGAGGGCCCGGCGCGCCGCCTCCGCCGCCGTCATCGGCGCGCTGACGCTGGCCGTGCGGGCGGCGTGGGCGCAGGCACCCGAGGATCCCCCGGCGCCCCCACCCCAGGACTTCCTGCCGATCCTGCTGTTCTGGGTAGGCGCCGTCGTGGTGATGGCCCTCGTCGGCCGCGTCGTGTTCCGGGAGCAGCTCAACGAGCGCCGCACCATCCGCCGGCTGGTCAACGAGCTCGGGCCCTTCTTCCCCGAGTTCGACACCGACGCGCTGCACACCTGGATTCACCGCTGCGCGCCCCACGTCTTCCTGGGCTGGCGCCAACGCGATCTGTCCAGCCTCGCCGACTTCGCCACCCCGCACTTCTTCGCCACGCAGGCGGCCGCCTTCGAGGCCGCCCGGAGCGCCGGCCACGCGCGGGACGCGCGCCTCGAGAAGGTGCTGAAGATCCACCCGCTGGGCCTGCACATGATCGGCGACGGTCCGCCGCCCGCCGACGTGGAGCTGGTGCTGCGCCTCGAGCTGAAGGCCGTCGACTGTGTCCGGAGTCCCACGGGCGCGGTGATCACGGGCTCGGCGACGACCCGTCAGGTGCAACAGATTTGGACTCTGCGCCATGATGGGCGGCGGTGGCGCCTGCATCACATCGAGGCGGCCGAAGGCGACGTGACCGATCTGGCGTCACGACCGCAGGCCCCGCCGGTGGCGTTCTGGAAGCGCCCCCCCGACGAACCGCCCCCACAGGAGACGCTTTGAGCCCCCGCATCGCCCTTCCGACGCTGCTGCTGGCCGCCTTCGCCCTGATCGCCTGCGACGACGGCGGCGGAGAGGAGGCCGTCGCCGACGCCGCGCTGCCCGCCGGCCCCACGCTGGTCGCCTACGCCGGCGAGGTGCCGGCCCTGCCCGCCGATCCCGATCACGACGAGCTCAGCTTCTTCCCCCTCGATCCGGGCGGCGTCTGGCGCTACCGCAAGCAGACCGCCGCCTGGCAGTCGCCGCCGCCGGTCAGCCAGGGCGCCGAGGTCACCCTGCGCGCCGGCGACGCGGCCGACCGGCGCGTGCGGCGCACGGTCGTGCGCTTCAACCTCAGCCGGGAGGGCGCGTCCGTGCCGGTGGAGCAGGTGGTCG
>JAUHXL010000061.1 GCA_030426945.1 bacterium | reverse complement strand
TCCAGCCAGCGGTATCCTTCGGTCACCTCGGCGCCGTGGAAGGTGTCGGCGACCGGGTGGACGCGCGTGGGCGGCGGCCCGGCGGCCAGAAGCGGGACCAGGGCCATGAGCGGCAGGTTCATCGGGGGCTCCTACGGGGCGGACGCCGCCCCTATACCACGGAGCAGCGACGACGGGGGCGGGCAATCCGGCAGGGGCGGCAGGCCCTCGCACACCGCCCGCCCGCGCCCCAGCGCGCGGCTGAGCGCCGAGGGCGACACGCCCAGGGGCCCGGTGAGATCGGCGGCGGGCAGGCCCAGCGCGTCGGTGGCCAGCCAGGCGACGGCGGCGCGGGCGGCGCTCACCTCGCGGGTGCGGCGGCCGGCGGGCAGATCGCGCGGATCGGCGCCCACCTCACCGCACACCCAGCGGGCCAGCGCCGCCACGTCCCACCCGGCGTGCACCAGGCGAAAGGTGCGGGCGCGCGCCGCGTCGGCCTCGGCCAGCACCTCGGCGACGAACTCGTGCGAGCCGGCGACCGCGTCGCCCGTGTCGTCGAGCCGCGCGACGAGGGCGTCGAACGAGGCCTCGTCGGCGCGGGGGCGGCCGTTGGGGCGCTTGAGCAGGCTGTCGAGGCTGTCGTCGCCCACGCCCGTGCGCAGGAAGTCGACCACCGCGTGCCGGGCGTCGTCGCGGCGGGAGGCGAACAGGCGGAGCGCGGCGCGGACGTCCACCAGGCCGTCCGCCGGGCCACCCATCAACGCGGCGTGGCCGGACCACGGGTGCTCGGCCAGGGCGGCCACGTCGGCGACCTCGCCGGTGGCCAGCGGGCGCAGGTGGACGTGGCGCAGCAGCAGGCGGCGCGCCCGGCGGTTGCCCAGCAGCAGGGAGCGGTAACGGTCCGCGTAGAGATGTCCGCCCACCTGGTGACGGCGGTGGTGATCGGCGGCGTAGCCGGTGGTCAGGCGCTGCATCGCGCGGGCGAGGGGCACGGGGCCGGTGGTGACGACCAGGTGGGCCTCGTGGGCGACCAACGACCAGGCGAGGCAGCGCACGCCGGCCTCGCCGAAGACCTCTCGCGCGCGCGCGACGAAGCGCGCCCGGTCGGCCGCGTCCACGAACAAGGGGCGGGTCATCTCGGCACCACCTCGCAGCATCACGTGGTGGCTGAGTCCCGGTCCGTCCACCCGCGCGCGGCGCGCCATGCGTCCTCCCAAGGGCTGTCGTCGGCACACACCTTTCCCATCTGACGCTCCTTTTTCAAGGTTACTGGACACAGCGTGCCGGCGCGCCCCACGCGGGCCGGCGCCCGGCCCACGCTCGCGACCGTGCTGCGCCGGGCGCCGGGCGCCCGAGACGCCCGGCTTATGCGGCCTGGCGGCGTCCCGGCGGGTGCGTGTGCCCCCATGTAGGCGGTCGGTGAAAAACTGCACCAAGTCAATTTCTCAACTGCGTCCCTTTTTCTTGGCCGCGCCGCTCAAGTGTCGTACGACGGTTCCGAAGAGGGATGAAGCCACGCACAGCACCGCGAGCCCTGCATGAGCACCGAGCGAAGCACGTACCTGCGACCCGCCACCCTGGGCCCCGCGACCCTCACCCTGCTGGCCCTGGTCCTCGGATCGACGGCCTGCGGCCACGGCGAGCTCGAGACGCACGGCCACCGCGTCGGCGCGGACACGCCTGCCCCCGTCGAGGCCGGCGAGGTGCCGACGGGCCCCGACGTTCCGCAGCCCGCGGCCCGCGACGAGCAGGCCGAGCAGCACCTCGAGCAGCCGCAGAGCAAGGAGCCGCCGATGCCGGTCGACCTGGGCGGTGGCCCGCCCGCGGCGCCGTGCAGCGGCCTCGGCTGCGACATGACCGCGCCCCCCGCGCCCCCCGCATGCGGTGACGGCGCCTGCCGCGTCGACGAGTCGTGCAAGACCTGCCCGGCCGACTGCGGCGACTGCGGCCCGGAGCCCGGGGTCTGTGGCGACGGCGTCTGCGCCGCCGACGAGACCTGCGAGGACTGTCGCGCCGACTGCGGGCGCTGCGTCGCCGAGTCCGACGCGGGCGCCACGTGCGGCGACGGCGCCTGCGGGCCCACCGAGGCGTGCGACAGCTGCGCCGAGGACTGCGGCGCCTGCCCCCCGCCCTGCGGCGACGATCTGTGCGAGCCCGGCGAGAGCTGCGGGAGCTGCGCGGCGGACTGCGGCGCCTGCCCGCCGCCCGCCGCGGTGTGCGGCGACGGCGCCTGCAACGGCGACGAGACCTGCGGCGCCTGCCCCGGCGACTGCGGCGCCTGCCCGCCCGCCTGCGGCGACGGCGTGTGCGAGGGGGCCGAGGCCTGCGGCAACTGCGCCGCGGACTGCGGCGCCTGCCCGCCCCCGCCGCCCGTCTGCGGCGACGGCGCCTGCAACGGGGACGAGACCTGCGGCGCCTGCCCCGGCGACTGCGGCGCCTGCGCGCCGGTCTGCGGCGACGGCGCCTGCGACGGCGCCGAGGGCTGCGGCAACTGCGCGCAGGACTGCGGCGCCTGCCCGCCCCCGCCGGCCTCGTGCGGCGACGGCCAGTGCAACGGCGACGAGACCTGCGGCAGCTGCGCCCGCGACTGCGGCGCCTGCCCGCCGGTGTGCGGCGACGGCCAGTGCAACGGTGCCGAGACCTGCGGCGGCTGCGCCCAGGATTGCGGCGCCTGCCCGCCCCCGCCGCCCGTCTGCGGCGACGGCGCCTGCAACGGTGACGAGACCTGTGGAAGCTGCGCGGGTGACTGCGGCGCCTGCCCGCCCCGCTGTGGCGACGGCCAGTGCAACGGCGCCGAGACCTGCGGCAGCTGCGCCGGCGACTGCGGCGCCTGCCCGCCCCCGCCGCCCGTCTGCGGCGACGGCGCCTGCAACGGCGACGAGGCCTGCGGCACCTGCGCCCAGGACTGCGGCGCCTGCCCGCCCCGCTGTGGCGACGGCCAGTGCAACGGCACCGAGACCTGCAACAGCTGCGCGGGTGACTGCGGCGCCTGCCCGCCCCCGCCCCCCGCCTGCGGCGACGGCGCCTGCAACGGCGACGAGACCTGCGGCAGCTGCGCCCGCGACTGCGGCGCCTGCCCGCCCCGCTGCGGCGACGGCGAATGCAACGGCGACGAGACGTGTGGCAGCTGCGCTGGGGACTGCGGCGCCTGCCCGCCCCCGCCTCCGGCCTGCGGCGACGGCGCCTGCAACGGCGCCGAGAGCTGCGACACCTGCCCCGGCGACTGCGGCGCCTGCCCGGCCGCCGGCCTGCCCGGCTGGATCGGCGTGACGAGCCTGACCCACAAGCTGCGCCCGATGGACGCGCTGCCCACCGAGCAGGTGGCCGACATCGAGGCCGCCCGCAACGAGTTCGAGGGCTTCCAGATCGCGTTCCGCGGCGGCAACGGCGGGCGGACGGTGCAGTCGGCGACGCTGTCGACGCTGACCGGCCCGAACGGCGGGCGCATCACGGCCGAGAACGCCGTCATCTACAAGGTGGCGCAATACAACGTGCCCAGCGCCAGCAACGACGAGGGCGACGTCGGCGAGTGGCCCGATCCGCTCGTGCCCCACATCGACCCCTACTATGGGGAGCGCCGCAACGCCTTCCCGCTGGCCGTGCCCGCCAACCGCGTGGCCGCCCTCCTCGTCGACCTGCACGTGCCCACCGGCGTGCCCGCCGGCAACTACACCGGGCGGGTGACGCTGCAGACCAGCGGCGGGCAGTTCGAGGTGCCGGTGCGCCTGCGCGTGTTCGACTTCGACCTGCCGTCGACCTCGAGCCTGCCCAGCATGTTCGGCATCGGCTGGGACGCCGGCTGCGTGGCCCACCACGGCAGCTACGAAGCGTGCGGCGGGGATCCGGGCATCCTGCACTACGGCGCGCTGTACGCGAAGGTGGCCCTGGACAACCGCATCTCGCTGGGCCAGATGGTCTACTACTGGCCGCGCAACAACGACTGGTCGATCTTCGAGGCCGCCTACGGCGCGCTGCTCGACGGCACGCACGACGGCCGCCTGGCGGGCGCGAAGATGACGACGCTGGCGACGCACGCCCGCTGGGCCGCGAACCCCGAGGAGTCGGTGCGCCGCTGGAAGGCGGGCGTCGAGGCGCGCAACTGGGACGTCACGCTCTTCGAGTACGTCTGCGACGAGCCACCCTTCGGCTGCCAGTGGGGCGACATCAGCCGCTGGGCCGATCCGGTGCGCCGCGCGGGCGTCAACACCCTGGTCACGACCAGCCTGCCGCACATCCAGCAGCAGGGCCTGACCGGATCGGTCGACCTGCTGGCGCCCCTGATGAACTGGGTGGGCCCCAACGGCGAGATGGGCGACCACGGCGACTACCGCGCCTGGATGAACCAGGATCCGCGCCGGAAGATGTGGTGGTACCAGTCCTGCGTCAGCCACGGCTGCGGCAACGGCTGCGACACCTCGCGCGGCGCCGGCTTCACGGGGTGGCCCAGCTACGTCATCGACGCGTCGGCCATCCAGGCCCGGGCGATGGAGTGGTTCACCTTCCGGCACGACGTGGGCGGCGAGCTGTACTTCGCCACCACCGACCAGCTGACCAGCGCCTGGACCAACCAGTGCCGGTACTCGGGCAGCGGCGACGGCACGCTGTTCTACCCCGGCAAGCCCAGCGTCATCGGCGGGCAGACGGACATCCCCATCGAGTCGCAGCGCATGAAGCTCATCCGCGAGGGCATGGAGGACTACGAGTACCTGCACCTGCTCGACCAGCTGGGCGAGGGCGCCTTCGCGCGCGCCCAGGTGGATCAGCTGTTCCCATCGGCGAACACGGTGACCGCCACCACCGCCGAGGAGCTGCGCGCGACACGGCGCCGCCTGGCCGAGCGCATCGAGGCGCGCAACTGACCCACCCCATCGGATGACGCGCGCCGCGCCGCCCCGCCCCCTCCCTCGCGCGCCCGCCGGCCAACCCGGCGGGCGCGCTGCGTTTCGGACGCTCCCGCCGCGATGGCGCGGCCCATCGGGCGGCGCGTGGTGCGCGCGCGACCCACGGCGGGCCGGGTCATCGGCGCACCACCACCGCCGCCGAGCGCCGCCCCGACGATCCCACGGCCGCGCGTCCGCATTGCAGTCAGCCCCACTGCCTTCCAGACAGACTGCAACAGACCGTCGTCCCACGGCGACAGATCTGTGCCCACGACCCGACCACCTCCCTCGATTCGGGCACAGGATGCCCCACATACCTCACAAACGCTGTCCGAGCACCGCTTCTCGGCCGATCACCGCTGCGCTTCACTTTTCCATTTAATCAATTAATCAACACCGTCCCTTTTTCGCGATCAGCCCTAAAAGGTTGTTCTCTGGGTCCGATAGGGTCGTGGTCCCTCACGACACGGCCTACATGGACACTGCCGATGAACCGCAAGAACACACACCCGACCCGCGCCCGTATCGCGCTGGTCCTGTTGTCGCTCACCGCCACCCTCACCGCGTGTGAGCCGGCCGAGCTCGAGACCCACGGCGCCGATGGCGTCGCCGACGCCCAGGTGTCGGCGGCCACGCCCCCGGCCCCCGAGCCCGAGGTCGACATGATCGACTTCGGCGAGCAGCAGGCGCTGCGCATGACCCGCGCCGAGCGCGACGCTTTCATCCGGGCCTTCATCCGCATGCTCTTCGGCGGCGGCTGGGGCACCCCCGCCTGCGGTGACACCGTCTGCGACGGCGGCGAGGACTGTGGCAGCTGCGCCGCCGACTGCGGGCAGTGCCCCGCGCCGGAGCCCGAGCCCTTCTGCGGCGACGGCGCCTGCAACGGTGACGAGGACTGCGGCGCCTGCGCCCAGGACTGCGGCGCCTGCCCGCCCCCGCCCCCCGCCTGCGGCGACGGCGCCTGCAACGGCGACGAGACCTGCGGCGCCTGCGCCCAGGACTGCGGCGCCTGCCCGCCCCCGCCCCCCGCCTGCGGCGACGGCGCCTGCAACGGCGACGAGACCTGCGGCGCCTGCGCCCAGGACTGCGGCGCCTGCCCGCCCCCGCCCCCCGCCTGCGGCGACGGCGCCTGCAACGGCGATGAGACCTGCGGCACCTGCGCCCAGGACTGCAACGTCTGCCCGCCCCCGCCCCCCGCCTGCGGCGACGGCGCCTGCAACGGCGACGAGACCTGCGGCGCCTGCGCCCAGGACTGCGGCGTCTGCCCCGCGGCGGGCGACCTGCCCGGCTGGATCGGCGTGACCTCGCTGACCCACAAGCTGCGCAGCGTCGACGCGCTGCCGGCCGACCAGGCCGTCGAGATCGAGGCCGCCCGCAACGAGTTCGAGGGCTTCCAGATCGCCGTCGCCGGCGGCAGCGGCGGCCGCACCGTGCGCGGTGTCTCGCTGTCGACCCTGAATGGCCCCAACGGCGCGCGCATCACCGCCGACAACGCGGTGGTCTACAAGGTGGCCCAGTACGACGTGCCCAGCGCCAGCAACGACGAGGGCGACGTCGGCGAGTGGCCCGATCCCCTGGTGCCCGACGTCGACCCCTACTTCGGCGAGCGCCGCAATGCGTTCCCCCTGCAGGTGCCGGCGAACCGCGTGGCCGCCGTCCTCGTCGACCTGCACGTCCCCACGGGCATTCCGGCGGGCCGCTACACCGGCACGGTGACGGTCGAGACCGCCCACGGCGCCTTCGACGTGCCCGTCGGCCTGCGCGTGTTCGACTTCGACCTGCCGTCGACCTCGAGCCTGCCCACCATGTTCGGCATCGGCTGGAACGCCGGCTGCGTCGCGCACCACGGCAGCTACGAGGGCTGCGGCGGGGACGCCGGCGTCCTGCACTACGGCGCGCTCTACGCCAAGGTGGCGCTGGACAACCGCATCTCGCTGGGCCAGATGGTCTACTTCTGGCCGCGCGACGACAACTGGTCGATCTTCGAGGAGGCCTACGGGGCGCTGCTCGACGGCAGCCACGACGGCCGCCTGGCCGGCGCCAAGATGACCACGCTGGCGACGCACGCCCGCTGGGCCGCGAACCCCGAGGAGTCGGTGCGCCGCTGGAAGGCGGGCGTCGAGGCGCGCAACTGGGACGTCACGCTCTTCGAGTACGTCTGTGACGAGCCGCCCTACGGCTGCCAGTGGGCCGACATCTCGCGCTGGGCCGAGCCGGTCCGCCGCGCCGGCGTCCACACCCTGGTCACCACCGGCCTGCCCGAAGCCACCGCCGCCGGCGTGCTGGGCTCGATCGATCTCATCACCCCGCTGATGAACTGGGTCGGCCCGAACGGCGCGATGGGCACCTACGCGGACTACCGCAACTGGCTGAACCAGGATCCGCACCGCAAGATGTGGTGGTACCAGAGCTGCATCAGCCACGGCTGCGGCAACGGCTGCGACACCTCGCACGGCGGTGCCTTCACCGGGTGGCCCAGCTACGTCATCGACGCCTCGGCCATCCAGGCCCGCGCCATGGAGTGGTTCACCTTCCGGCACGACGTGGGCGGCGAGCTGTACTTCGCCACCACCGACCAGCTGACCACCGCCTGGACCAACCAGTGCCGCTACTCGGGCAGCGGCGACGGCACGCTGTTCTACCCCGGCAAGCCCAGCATCATCGGTGGGCAGACGGACATCCCCATCGAGTCGCAGCGCATGAAGCTCATCCGCGAGGGCCTCGAGGACTACGAGTACCTGCACCTGCTCGAGCAGCTCGGCGAGGGCGCCTTCGCCCGCGCCCAGGTCGACCAGCTCTTCCCCTCGGCGAACACGGTCACCGCGACCACCGCCGACGAGCTGAAGGCCGCGCGCCGCCGCCTGGCCGAGCGCATCGAGGCCCGCAACTGATGCTCACCTGAGCGTCGGCGGCGCCGGCTCCCCCCGGGCCGGCTCCGCCACCCCGCGGCGGCGTGGACTCCCCCCTCCCTCCCACGCCGCCACCCGTCGGCGGGGTGGGCGCCTCCGGGCGCTCGCCCCGCCGATCCCTTCGTTGGGTCCTGCGCTCGTCTCGCTGCGCCCAGCCCCGACGGCCCCCGCGTGACTCATCACGGCACACAACGACACACCTTCCGGGCCATACGCGGCGGCATGAAATCTGCTTTTCCTCACATCGATGCGCGCCCCAGCCGATGATCTGACCGCCCGCCTGCGCCAGGCCGAGCGCTTCCTCGACGGCGCGGAGCCCGCGGCGCCTCGACGCTGGGAGGCCACGCCCCCGCCGCGACCGGCGGCGCCCGAGCGCACGGCCGGGCGCCCCGGCGGCCCAGCCAGCCTGGCGGTCGGCCCGGCGCCCGAGCGTCCCCAGGTGCGCGTCGACCCCGACGCGACCCGCGCCTGGCTCACCGCCGTGCCGCGCGGCGCCACCGTCGACGCGCTGCGCGCGGCGCTCACGGCCGCCGGCGTGCACCACGGCGCCCGCGAGGACGCCCTGGTCGAGGCCGCCGACCAGGCCGCCCGCGCGCCCGTCACCGTGCCGATGTTGGTGGCCGAGGCCACGCCGGCGCGCCCCCCCGCCCAGCCCGCGGCCGAGCTGGCGCCCCCGCCCCACCTGCCCGAGCCCCTCCCCCTCGACGCCGTGGCGGCGCGCGTGGCGGCCTTCGGCGAGGGCGAGCCCACCGCGCGGCGCGCGTGGCTGGTGCGCCCGGGCGAGGTCGTGGCCACCGTCGCGCGGGACCCCGGCGAGGCCGGCGTCGACGTCCGCGGCGCGATGACCCTGCTCCCTGGGGCCCTCGACCCGCCGCCGGCCCCGCCGGCCGCCGGCCCAGGGGTGGCCCTCGACGCCGACGCCAGCCTCTACCGCGCGACGACGGTGGGCTACGCCGGCCTGCGCGCGGGGCGGCCGACGGTGCTGTCGCCGCTGGTGATCGACGCCGACGGCGCCTGGGCGCGCCTGGTGGCGCTGCCGCTGGGCCATGGGCCCGACGCGCCCGATCCCGCCGACCTCCGCGCGCTGCTGGCCGCCGCCGGGGTGACGGTCGGCGTCTCCGCGCCGGCCCTGACCGAGGCGGCCCGCGTGCTGGCCGCCGGGCACGCCCGCCGGGTCATCGAGTTGGCGCAGGCCGAGCCGCCCACGCCGCCGATCCAACCCCCGGCGCGCTTCGCCTTCGACGCCGCGCCCCGCGTGGGCGCCCTGCGCGCGGACGGCTCACTGGACTTCAAGGATCTCGCGCTGTTCCCCAGCGTGCGCGCGGGCGAGCGGGTCGCTTCCCTCGAGCCCGGCCAGCCGGGACGGCCCGGGCGGACCGTGCGCGGCGAGCCCATCGCGCCCCCACCGGGCGCGTCGGTGGAGTTGGTGGCCGGCCGGGGCGTCCGCCGTGAGGCGGACGCGGCCACCGGCGCCGTGGATCTGGTGGCCGAGCGGCCGGGGGTCGCCCGCGTCGCCCGGCGCACGCGACGGCGCAGCGGGCGGGCGGTGGAGCGGGTGGAGGTGGCCGTCGAGCCCCTGGTGCGCGTGCCGGGCAACGTCGACTTCGCCACGGGTCACTTGGAGGTGCTGGGCACGGTGTGGATCGGCGGCGACGTTCGGACCGGGTTCAGGGTGCGGGCGACCGGCGACGTGGTGATCGAGGGTGGCGTCGAGCGCGGCGCCACGGTGCGCGCGGAGGGCAGCGTGCGGGTCGGGCGGGGCGTGGCCGGGCCCGACGCGCGGCTCGAAGCGGGCGGTGATCTGGTGGTGGGCTTCGCGCAGGGGGCGCGGCTGCGGGCCGGTCAGGATCTGGTCGTCGCGCGCTATCTGCACGACTGCGACGCCCTTGCAGGTCGAGCGGCGCAGGTCGGACGCGGCGCGCGCGGGCGGGGCGTGGGCGTGGTGGGCGGGCGCGTGGGCGCGGGGGCGCGGGTGCGGCTGGCCGCCGTGGGCTCGCCGTGGGCCGCCGACACGGTGGTCGAGGCGGGGGCCGACGCGGATCTGGTCGAGGCGCTCGGCGCAGCCGAGGCGGGCGCGCGCGAGGCCGAGCGGCTGCTGACCGAGGTGCTGGTGGGGCTGCGCCTGCCCTCGCTCGATCCCGGGGTCGTCGCGGCCAGGCTGCGCGACGACCCCGACCGCCGGGCGCTGGTCGAGCGGGGGCTGCGGGTCGCGCGCGACCTGGCCGCGCGCCGTGAGGCCCATCAGGCGGCGGCGCGTCGGGCGCGCGCCGATCTGGGCGCGCTGGCCGAAGAGGCGGTGGTCGAGGTCGTGGGCCCGGCGCGCGGCGGGGTGACCGTGCGCGTCGGCGCCCACCGCGTGCGGCTGCGGGACGACTTGATCGGCGTCCGCTTTCGGCACGGGCGCGACCGTGGCGGCCGACCGGGCGTGGTGTTCGGGATGCTGGACGGCTGAGTCGGGAGCGCGCGGGGGGGGGGTGGATCGGGCGTGGGGGGTGGCCCGGGCCATCCCGAACCCCCACCCACCCGATGAGGGGTATCGGACACCCGACCCGCGTGTTGCACGAAATCGTACCCGGGGGGTGGCCCGGGCCATCCCGAACCCCCACCCACCCGATGAGCGGTATCGGACACCCGACCCGCGTGTTGCACGAAATCGTCCGCCGACCGCGCCCGGCGCGGCGACGACAGGGCGCGCGCGCCCCGCCGCCCGGCGGGCCTCGGCTCACTGCGGATCGTCGATCCGCACCGTCGTGCCGGGCACGACGCCCTGCATCGTCACCACGTTGGCCCCCGCGGCGCCCGTCAGCGGGAACACCACGCGCACGTCGACCGAGTCCGCGCCGCCGACCCCGATCGGCACGGGACGCCCCTCGCTGACGCCCATGCTCAGGCCGGCCGCCGCGAAGTCGGCCCCGCCGTCGAGGTCGACCATCACCGTCGCCCCGTGCAGGGGCGCGCCGCTGGCGCCGCGCACGTCCACGTGCACCAGGGCGCCGACGCCGCCGGCCCGCTGGAAGGCGATCGCGTCGGGCTCGTCGTCCGACGCGACCGCGATGTCGAGGCGCTGGTCCCCGTTCAGCTCCGCGACGACGAAGGCCCGGGTGTCCAGGGGGGCGAAGCCGCTGTACGTCCAGCCCGCCGCGCCGTTGTAGGCCACCCGCATACCGTCGACCTGGGTGTGCTGAACGAGATCGACGCGCCCATCGGCGTTCATGTCGGCGGCAGCGAACTGCGCGCACTTCAGCGCGCGGCACTCGTCGAAGCCCGGGCCATCCAGCTCGGGCAGCGGGACGCCGGTGAAGGCGCGGCCCCCTTCGTTGCGCAGCAGGCAGGTGCTGCGCGGCACGAAGCCGGGCGGATCCACGGACAGGCTCTGCGTGGGCGGCGTCACGAGGTCGAGGTCGCCGTCACCGTCCAGGTCGAGGACGGCCCCGGGGTTCTCCCAGATGCCGGCGATGCCCACGTTGGGCTGCCAACAGTCGCCGGGCACCTCGACGCGCTCGAAGCCGCCCTGACCGTCGCCGAAGGCCACGAAGCCGAGCAGATCGAGGAAGGCGTCGAGGTGGCCGTCACCGTCGATGTCGGCGACCGCCGCCTGCACGCCGGGTTCGACGCCGAAGGCGTTCACGTCGACCGCCGACACCAACGCGAAGGTGCCGTCGCCCTGATTGGCGAAGACGCAGCGATGGCCGTCGATCGGCGCCGCCGCGTCGATCTGTGCGTTGAGCGACCAGACGACGATGTCGGGCCCGTCGCCCGCGACGAAGTCACCGTAGGCGGTGCCCGACGCGGTCCCGCACGGTGACTCGGGCAGCGCCGTCGCGGCGGGCGCGAAGCCGCCGTCGTCGGCCTGCACCATCGGGTTGAGCGCGGTATCCGGCGAGATGCCCGCCAGATCGAGATCGCCGTCCCCGTCGAGATCCAGCGCCCGCGCGGCGACGGCGCGGAACTCGGCGCTGCCCGGCTCGAAGGGGCCGTGCGCCTGGGTCGCGAAGGCGCCGCCCCCCAGGTTGAGCGCGAGGGAGCGATAGGTGACGGCCGGGGGCTCCCGCCGATCGGCGTCGCTGACGAACCAGAGATCCACCCGCCCGTCGTCGTCGAAGTCGGCCGCCACCACGCCGGTGCGATCGAAGTCGTCCTCGAGGCCGATGGCGGCGCCGCGGGCGACGTCGAAGGGGAAGTCGCCGGGCATCGGCATCCCCTGCTCGCCCGCGTCGGGCACGAAGACCGGCAGGTACAGCAGCTCGCCGTCGCCCGGCGCGTCGACCACGAAGGTCACCACCGTGCCGTCGGGCAGCGTCACCTCGACCTCGAGGCTCTGATCCGGCGTGACGAAGGGCAGCGTGAAGCTGCCGTCCGGGTTGCTGACGTCGGCGAAGAGGCCCGCGCTGTCTCCCGTCGCCGGATCGCGCACCCGGACGGTGACGCCGGGCAGCGGGTACAGCGTGTTCTGCAGGATGTCCGAGATCAGCTGGCCGTTGACGAAGACGCCCAGCCCCGACGACGTGCGCGGGCCATAGCCCATCACGTCGCCGGTGAACGAGCCGGTCATGCCCGCCTCCTCGGCCATCATCAGCACGTCGCACTCGTGGCCCCAGATGCCCTCTTGATCCTCGTCCTCGTCCGGATCGTCGCAGCCCACCGCCGAGGCGGTGGCCTCGACCCCCCACTGCGCGGTCGCCAGCAGCGCCGACTTGACCAGGCCAGGCGGGGTGAAGTCCGGCACGATGCTGGTGACGAAGCAGAAGTACTGCAGGAACGTGCGGATGAGGAACAGCGACAGGCAGGCCTCGTCCTGGGTGATCTGATCGATGCCGCCAGGCATCACCTCGGCGACGCTCATGTCGAGCGTCTCGAGCGCCATGCCGATGCGCACGCGATCCTCGGCGGGTAGCCCCATGATCTCGGCCTCGGCCTCGCGGAACACCGCCTGCCACTCCCCCGGCGGGATGCCCAGCTGCGCGCTCAGCTGCGCGCGCACGAGGTCGATGCGGCCCACGCGCGGCTCGTCGGGATCGGTGAAGTCCTCGGTCTGGAAGCCGCCGATCGCGCCGTCGAGGCCGTCGAACAGCGCCTCGATGCGCGCGTCGGCCTCCTCGATCGTGGGCATGGGCCCCTGGCGCGGAAGCACCTGGGTGCGCACGCTCACCCGGCGTCCGTCGACGCGGTTGACCACCTGGATCTCGACCGGGTTGCCCTGCACGTCGGGCGGCATCACGAAGCGCGCCGACGTACCGCTCGGATCGACCATCAGGTCGCGCTCGCGGCCGCCGTCGAGGCGCAGCTTCACGTCGCCGGGGCGCGTGGGCAGGCGCCGCCCGCGGATCTCCACCAGATCGAGCGCGCGCAGGGGCTCGCCGGGCGCCGTGACGTTGACGACCTCGGTGATGGCGGTGCCACGCCCGGCGCCGGTGGCCGCGAAGCCGCCGCCGACGGTCGCGCCGCCCACGGCGCCGAGGACGGGTCCGCCGGCCCCCATCGAGATGTTGCCCACGATCGGCCCGGCCCCCGCGGTCTGGGCCCCGTCGGTGTCTTCGACGGGGAACATGATCTGCGCGGGCGCGCGGAAGCGGAAGTCGGGATCGGGCCCGCCCTCCATCGGCAGCAGGTCGATGGCCTGCAGCAGCTCGACGCCCTCGGGGGCCACGTCGGGCAGGGTGTCGATGGGCCGGTCGAGCACGCGCAGCCCGGTGGGCGCGTCCACGGCGCCCGGCGGCACGACCACGATGACACCCGCCGGCGTCTTCAGCGCCCCGCCGCTGGGGCCGATCATCGCCTGGTTGGGGGGATCGGCGGCCACCACGACCGCGCGCTCGACCACGTGCAGCGAGGCGCCGTCGGCGTCGAAGCCCTCGACGCGCAGGGTGCCCGGCCCGTCGGGCAGCGCGGGCACGTCGAGCACCACCCGCAGGCTGTCGCCGGCGAAGTCGTCCTCCCCGACGGGCTGATCGCCGAGGTGGACGGTGATGCGGGCGACCGCGTCCGTGCGCGCCTCGGCCCGCACGATCGCGCGGCCGGCCAGCACCTCGCCCTCGCCCGGCGTCGCCAACACGAAGGCCGGGCCCTCGAGGATGGGTCCGCCGTCGGGCGGCGGGGCGCCGTCGGGCGGCGGGGCGCCGTCGGGGCCCGCGTCGCCGGGACCGCCGCCCCCGTCGCCCGGCGTCGCGTCCCCCGGCGAGGCGTCGCCGAAAGGCTCGCTCTCACCGCCGTCGTCGCAAGCCCAGAGGACCATCGCCGTTGCACAGGCCAACCATCGAGTCATCGAGCGTCTCCCTCACCGTCTGCACGCGTGCCGTCGAGCCTCCCGGACGCACGAGCCGCGCGGCGCATTCCCCCGCGGCGGGCCGCGCCACCTCGCAGAGAGCCCCAGCCAGGGTCGAGCGTCAAGCCTCTCGCCGCAGGGCGAAGGCTTCGGCCACCTCGGCGGACATGGGACGCGCGCACCGACGAGCCCGCGCCACCTCGCAGCAGGCCTCGACCCGGGGCGAGCGTCAACCCTCTCGTCGCAGCACGAAGGCTTCGGCCTCGTCGGCGGGCATGGGTCGCGCGAAGAGGAAGCCCTGGGCCACCTCGCAGCCGGCGCCCTCGAGCAGCGCCCGCTGCGCCTCGGTCTCGACGCCCTCGGCCACCACCGACAACCGCAGGCTGTGCGCCAGCGCGATGATGGCGCGGCAGATGGCCACCGCGTCGTGATCGTCGACCGCCTCGGGGATGAACGCGCGATCGATCTTCAGGCTGTCGACGGCGAAGCGCTTGAGATAGGCCATCGAGCTGTAGCCGGTGCCAAAGTCGTCCACCGCGACCCGCACCCCCAAGCTGGACAGCGCGTCGAGGGTGTGCGCCGCCGCCTCGGGCCGCGCCATCACGACCGTCTCGGTGATCTCGAGCTCGAGGTTGGCCGCGGGCAGCCCCGTCTCGGCCAGCGTGCGCGCCACCTCGTCGACCAGACCGGGCTCGGCGAGCTGCCGGGCGGACAGGTTGACGCCGACCTTGAAGGCCGGATCGGCGCCCGCGCGCAGCCACGCGCGCCCTTGCGCGCAGGCGGCCCGCAGCACGTGCCGGCCGATGGCGCCGATGAGCGCGGTCTCCTCGGCCACGGGCACGAACGCGTCGGGCGGCACCAGCTGGCCGTCGCGGCGCCACCGCACGAGGGCCTCGACCCCGACGACGCGGCCGCTGACCAGGTTGATCTGCGGCTGGTAGTGCACCTCGAAGGCGCGGCCGCCGTCGAGCAGGGCCTGGTGCAGCGCCTGCTCGGTGTTCAGGCGCATCAGCGCGATGCTGGTCATGCCCGGACGATACGGCCGCACATGGCTGGGGCCGTCCTGCTTGGCGCGGTGCAGGGCGGCGTCGGCGTCGCGCAGCAGCGCGCGCACGTCGCGCGCGTGGTCGGGGAACAGGCTGACCCCCGCCGACGCGGTGACGAAGGCCGAGCCGTCGGGCAGCTCGATGGGCTCGGCGATGATCTCCAGCAGGTCGCGCGCCCGGCGCACCGCGTCCGCGGCGTCGGCCACCTGCGTCAGCACCACCACGAACTCGTCGCCGCCCACGCGCGCCACGTGATCCCCCGCGGCGAGCTGCGCCTGCAGCCGCGACGCCACGGCCTTGAGCACCGCGTCAGCGGCCGGATGGCCCATGCTCTCGTTGATCTTCTTGAAGCGATCCAACCCCACGTGCAGCACGCCGACGCGGTCACCGCCGCGCGCGGCCACGTCCAGCGCGCGGCCGAGCAGGGCGTCGGCCAGCTGGCGGTTGGGCAGCCCGGTGAGGGCGTCGTGATAGGTCACGTGGCGCAGCCGCGCCTCGCTCGCTTTCACCTCGGACAGATCGGTCATCAGCGCGACGACGCTGCGCACCGCGCCGTCGTCCGGCTCGCGCAGCAGGCTGATCGCCGCCCAGACCGGCCGGGCCTCGCCGTCCACCTGGGGCGCATAGATCTCACCGTGCCAGCTGCCGTGGGCCTCGAGGGCGGCCTGCAGGTGGGCGTAGAAGCTCGGCGCGTGACGGGGGGAGCGGACCTCGGCGAAGGGCCGACCGACGACGGCGGCGGGCGCGTAGCCGGACAGGTGCCCGAACGCGGCGTTCGCCGCCTGCACGCGGCCGTCCGCGTCGAGCACCACGATCGCCTCGCCCGCGCCCTCGAAGACCGCCTGGGCCAGACGCAGGGAGTGCTCGGCGGCGCGCCGATCGGTGACGTCTTCGATCAACCCGGCGATGCGCCGCACCCGCCCCTCGTCGCGATCGTACGGGAACACCCGGCCCCGGAGGTGGCGCGTGGCGCCGTCCCGCCGCACCACGCGGCAGGCGACGTCGACGGCGCGCCCGGCCGCCGAGCCCACCATCGCCTCGACGATCTCGACCCGGTCGGCGGGGTGCAGGCGATCGAGCGCCCGCGCCGGATCCGCGATCAGCGCCTCGGGGCTCTCGCCCACCACCGCCTCGCAGGCCGGGCTGACGTAGAGCAGGGCGCCCCGCTCGAGATCGGCGAGGAAGATGACCGCGTCGAGGTGCTCGGCGAGCTGGCGGAAGCGGGCCTCGCTGGCGCCGAGGCGCGCCTCGGCCTCGCGGCGGCGATCCACGTCGTGCAGCAGCAGGGTGAAGACCACCGTCGCGACGGGGAAGACGGTCAGCACGGGCAGCGTGATCGCGTCGATGGTCGCCCAGCGCACCGCCTCGGGCAGGGTGAGCATGGATCCGATCAGCGCGACGTGCACCAGCACCCCCACCGCGTACAGGCGCAGCGGGTGGAAGGCGTCCGGCCGATCGCGCGCCCACAGGTGGTAGCCCGCCCCGATGCCCGCGCTGCCCAGAGCCACCAGGGCGCCGGTGAGCGCCCCCGCGCCCCCCATGGCGAGGCGCACCGTGGCCGCGACGGCCGCCGCCATGCCGGCGACCACCGGCCCGCCCACCAGCCCGGCCGCGCTGAGCACGACCGAGCGCGCGTCGAAGAAGACCCCCGGCGCGACGGGCGCCGGGTTGAGCATGCCCAGGACCGCGACGCCCCCGAACAGGACGCCGACCAGCACGCGCAGGGGGCCGGGCCGCCGCCACAGCGCGCGCGCCGCCACGCTGTAGACGACGATGACCGCCAGCAGGACGCTGACGTTCTGCACCAGGGTGCGCCACATTCGGCCAGGCTCCCCCCCACTCGCGCCCGGCACCCTAGCCGCTCGCCGCCCCGCCGTCATCCCCGGCGCGCGCAGCCGGCGGATCCTTCGGGCCGGGCCTGTGCTAGGTTGCGGCCGTTCGACCCGAGGAGTCCCGGTGCTCGTCGCGCGCTTCGTCCTCGTCGCCCTGATGCTGGTCATCCTGGGCGCCCACTACTTCCGCGCCGCCGTCTTCCCGCTGGTGGGCTTGTGTCTGATCTGCCTGGTCGCGATGTGGATCCCGCGGCGGTGGACGATGTTCCCGGTGCAGCTGGTGCTGGGGCTGGGCACGCTCGAGTGGGTCGCCACGGCGATGCGGGGCGTCTACGAGCGGCAGCAGGACGGCGAGCCCTACCTGCGCATGGCCATCATCCTCTACAGCGTGGCGGCGCTGACCGCGCTGGCCGCCCTGGTGCCCTTCTTCGGCCGCATGGGCCGGTACTACCACCGGCCGCGCGCCGCCGCGCCGGACGAGGACGCCGCATGACGAGACGCACGGTGGAGAAGTCCTGGTCGACCCGCAGCCCCGACCAGCGGTGGGATTACCTCGTCATCGGCTCGGGCATGGGCGGCATGACCACCGCCGCGCTGCTGGCGAAGCTGGGCAAGCGCGTGTTGGTGCTCGAGCAGCACTACGTGCCCGGCGGCTTCACGCACACCTTCAAGCGCAAGGGCTGGGTGTGGGACGTCGGCGTCCACGCGGTCGGCGAAGTGACCGAGCACACGATGACCGGTCGGGTGCTGGCCGCGCTGACCGACGGCCGCCTCGAGTGGACCTCGCTCGGCCCGGTCTACGACGCCTTCCACTACCCCGACGACCTGCACCTCGACTTCCCGGACAACCCGGCGCAGTTCCGGGCCAACCTCGTCGGGGCGTTCCCGGCCCAGGCGGCGGCCATCGACGCCTACCTCGCGCTGATCAAGCAGACCGCCAAGTCGATGCGCGGCTTCCTGCTCAGCCGCGCGCTGCCCCCGCAGGCGTCCTGGCTGACCGACCGCGTGGTGGCCGGCGCGGGCCTCGAGATGCTGCGCCGCCGCACCGCCGACGTGATGGCCGAGGTGGCGCCCGACGCCCGCCTGCGCACGGCCCTGCTGGCCCAGTGGGGCTACTACGGCAGCCCGCCCAGCCGCTCGGCCTTCGCCATGCACGCCCTGACCGCGCGCCACTTCGCGCACGGCGGCTTCTACCCGGTGGGTGGCTCGGGGCGCATCGCCGAGACGCTGCTGAAGACCGTGGCGGACGCGGGCGGCTGGACGCGCATCAAGGCCTCGGTGAAGCGGATCGTGGTCGAGAACGAGCGCGCCGTGGGCGTCGAGCTCGACGACGGCGAGGTCATCCGCGCGGGCAAGGTGGTGAGCGCCATCGGCGCCCTCGAGACGGTCGAGCGGCTGCTGCCGCCCGCCTACCACGACGCCGGCTGGTCGCGGGCCATCGGCGCGCTGACCCCGTCGCCTGCGCACCTGTGCCTGAACCTGGGCTTCGAGGGCGACATCCGGCAGGCGGGCGCCAGCGCGGCCAACCAGTGGTTCTACTCGACCTGGGACGTCGAGAACGAGGTCTGGCGCGCGCACGAGATCGACGACACCCCCGCCCCGGTGCTCTACACCAGCTTCCCCTCGCTGAAGGATCCCGCGCACGATCCCGGGCCGAAGCAGCGCCACACGGGCGAGGTGGTCACCTTCATGCCGCTCGAGGACTTCGCGCCGTGGCGCGACAGCCGGTGGATGAAGCGGGGCGAGGATTACGACAGCTTCAAGCAGCGGCTGACCGACCGGCTGCTGGCGCAGATCTTCGCGCAGATGCCCGGCCTCGAGCCGCTGACCGTGCACGCCGAGCTGTCCACCCCCCTGTCGACCGAGCACTTCACGCGCTCGGCCGGCGGCGCCATCTACGGCCTCGAGCCCTCGGTGGAGCGCTACGCCAACCGCTGGCTGCGCGCGCGCACGCCGGTGGGCGGGCTGTTCCTGTCCGGCGTCGACGTCGCGTCCGTGGGGGTCATCGGCGCGATGGTCGGCGGCGTCCTGGCGGCCCTGTCGGCGGAGCCGTTGGCCGCCGGGCGCTACCTCAAGTCCGCGGCGGCGGGCCGGTGAGATCGGGTGTCGAATCAGGGGTTTGGGGGCTCGGCGCCCTCGCCCTGATCGCCACCGCCCATGCGTTCACCACGACGCGCGGTGATCGCACCCGCTGGGCCCAGCCGCCCACCTGGGCGGTCGGCCGCGCGACGCCGGACCTGCCGCCCGAACGCCTGGACGCCATGCTCGAACGCGCCTTCGATCCCTGGCGCCGGGTGCCTGGCGTCGACCTGCCCTTGCCGCGCGTGGCCGTCAGCGGCGCCATCCGCGTGGACTTCCTCGATCCGTGGCCGCCCGAGCTGGGCGCCGCCGTCACCGGCAGCACGGTGACGACCACCGAGGGCGCGACCTACGTGCGGGCCGAGGTGCTGCTCAACGACGTCGATCTCACCTTCACCGACGATCCCGAGGACGGCGCGTCGTACGTGCCCGGCGTGCTGACGCACGAGATCGGCCACGCGCTGGGGCTGGGCCACAGCCCGCGGCGCGAGGCGACGATGTACTGGCACTACCAGGGCGCCGCGGGCGAGACCCTGGACGCCGACGACGCGCGCGGGCTGCGGTTTCTCTACGGGGCGCCCGCGTGGGGCGAGGCCTGCGACACCTGCCTGGTGACCGACGACTGCGCGCCCGGCGCGTGGTGCCTGGCCGCCGAGCCGGGGTTCGCGTACTGCGGCGCGCCCTGCGACGGCGGCTGCCCGGCGGGCTTCGACTGCGTGGGCCTGCAGAACGGAGCGCAGGCGTGCTGGCCGCGCGCGGGGCGGTGCAGCGACCGGGCGTTCGGCACGGCCGGGCGCGGCGACGCCTGCTGGGGCGCGAACCACTGCGGCGGCGGGCTGCGCTGCGCGGTGCTGCCCGGCGGGGCCTTCTGCGCGCCCGACTGCCGCGACGACTTCGACTGCTTCGTCGGCGAGCGCTGCCTCGTGGGCTGGGGCGGCGTGGCGAAGGCCTGCGTGCCGGTCGACGGCGCCGCGCTCGGCGCCCGGTGCCAGGCGGATCTCGACTGCGCCGAGGGGCGCTGCCTGGGGCCGGCCGCGGATCGCCGTTGCCGGCGCGCCTGCGCCGACGACGCGGCCTGCGGCGGCGGGCGGTGCCTGCCGCAGGCGAGCGTGTTGGGGTGGGTGGACGGGTGCGTGGAGCGGGCGCCGGTGGTGCCGGACGCGGGCGCCGCCAGCCCGGACGCCGCGCCGCGCCCCGACGCGGGCGCCGGCCCGGACGCCGCCCGCGCCGATCCGGACGCCGCCACCCGCCCCGACGCCGCGACGCCGCCCGACGCGGCGCTCCCCACCGGCCCTGCGACCCCCAGCGACGCCGGCCGACCCGCCGACGATCCGAGCCCGGTCCACACCGACGCCGACCCCGCGCCGCAGACCGTCGACCGCGCGGACGACGCCGCCGGCTGTCGCGCCGCGCCGGGGCGACCCGCCGCGTGGCCCGCGCTGCTCCTGCTGATCTTCTTCGCCCTCCCCCGCGACCGAAGACGCCGCCGCGGCGTCCTCACCGCGGCGGACGCCCGACGCGGGGTCGCGGCGGCCCCAGAACACCGCACCCCCATCCGAGGTATCGATGAGCATTCAGGAAGGTGAGAAGCTGCCGTCTGTCGAGGTCCACGAGAGCAGCCCGGGCGACAAGGTCGACATCGCCGGCCTGTTCGCGGGCAAGAAGGGCGTGCTCTTCGCCGTGCCCGGCGCCTTCACCCCCGGCTGCAGCAAGACCCACCTGCCCGGCTACGTACAGGACGCCGAGGCCCTCGCGGCCAAGGGCGTCGACGTGATCGCCTGCGTCGCGGTCAACGACGCCTTCGTCATGCAGGCCTGGGGCGAGGCCCACGGGGCCGCGGGCAAGGTGCGCATGCTGGCCGATCCCGCCGGCGACTTCACCAAGGCCGTCGGCCTCGACGTGAACGCCGCCGCCCTCGGTGGCCTGCGCTCGAAGCGCTACTCGATGATCATCGAGGACGGCGTCGTGAAGTCGCTCAACGTCGAGCCCGACGGCTTCGGCCTCACCTGCAGCCTGTCGAAGCCCCTGCTCGAGCAGCTCTGATCCGGTCGGCCGCGCCCCGCGGCGCTCCGCGCGTCGCCGGGCGGGCGACCGGCCTCACCGGATCGACGGAGCGAGGACGCCCTCGCGAGCGGGCGGACCATCTCCGCCGACCCTCTCAGAAGCGCAACGTCAAGCCGCCCATGGCGCCGCCGGGCGTGGCCGACGCGCCCACGGTCGCGTCGTCGTCCTCCCAGATGACGATCGCCAGCGCCACCATGCCGACGCCCACGGCGACGCCCATCCAGCCGAAGCTCTGGGCCTCGATGATCTGGGTCTCCTTCTCCTCGATGGCGTCGTCGGACGCCCCCCCGGCCCGGAGGTCGTCCAGCTCGTCCTCGAGCCCGCCCACCTGACCCACCACCACGCCGCCGAGCGCCCCGATGAGCACGCCCACGCTGCCGAGCACCCAGCTGCCCGTGTTGTCGGCGCCCTCGGCCTGCGCCCCCGCCGGCGCCATCATCAGCGCCGCCGCCAGCACCGCCGCCCGACCCGCTCGCGTCCCCATCGCCGCCTCCGGCTCCTCGTCGTCGCTGCATCGTGCCGACCCTGCGCCGCGCCGCGCAAGCGCGCTTGCGCGCCCGCCCGCCCGCCGGCACAGTG
>JAUHXL010000607.1 GCA_030426945.1 bacterium | reverse complement strand
CGGCGAGGTGCGCGCCGAGGTCGGCGCCCGCCACCTGCATCACGCGCGCAGACGCGGCGTCGTCCTGGCGCCGCGTGACGCGCACCCGCACCGGACGTCGTCGTGGCAGCCAGGGGGTCAGCGCCGAGGACTGCTGCTTCAGGAAGCTGGCTTCGACCGCGCGCGCGACCGTCGCCGGATCGGCGGGCGCCACCGTCGCGTCCCCGGTCAGGGCCCGGAAGGCGGGATCGGCCCACTGGCTCTCCCAGTCCGGATCGGTGCGCGCGCGGGCCAGTCGGCCCACGCAGGTGGGGCAGCCGGCCGCCTTCAGCTCGGCCAGGCGCGCGCGCGCCGCTTCGGCCTTGCCCAGCCGGTTGAGCGCGCAGCCCAGGTTGTAGCGGGCCACGACGTTGCTGGGATCCAGGCGCACCGCCTGCCGGTAGCGCGCCGCCGCGCCGGCGTGATCGCCCGCCTTGCTGAGCGCGAAGCCGGCGCTATTCTGCGCGTCGCTGGCCCGGCGCGCCGCCGGCGCGGGGGGCGCCGCGGCGACGGGGGGCAGCACGTCGCTGTCCCCGGGCCCGTAGCGCTCGGCGATCTCGGACGCCCAGCGCGCCTGGGTGCCCTCGACCTGCAGCGCGCGCCCCTCGCCCACCAGGGCGTCGGTCTCGAGGAAGCCCACGATGCGCACGCCGTCCGGGCCGCGGCGCAGGGCGAGCGACATCTCGAAGTGCGACGCCGCGGCGCGGCACACCGAGTCCACGCACGCCGGCTCGAGCGCGGCCAGCTCGATCATCAGCCCGGCCTTCGGCGCCAGCGCCGCCGGCTGCAGCCAGGCGGGGGGCGCGTTGGGTGGCTGCTCGTCGGAGAGGGGCGTGGTGTCCTCGACGGTGTAGACGCCGGGGGCGGCGAGCAGGGGCTCGATGGCCTTCCAGCGCTCGGCCTCGGGCGCGTCGGCGAGGGCCGCGAGGCGCGCGATCAGCGCCTGGGCGTCCTTGGCCGGCACGGGATGCCAACCGCCCGGCGCCGCCAGCAGCAGCAGCACGGTGAGCGTGGTGATCACCGGCGGTTCATACACCGCGCGGTGGCCGGCTGTCACCCTGGGCGATGGTCACGAGGGCTCGGGCTCGGGGTCGCCCTCGGCGGCGGCCTTCTCGCGCGCCGAGGCCTGCTCGTACATGCGCGCGCCGTACAGCAGCGCGCCGATCTGCTCGGCGTCGAAGGTGTAGGTCGTGCTGCAGAAGTTGCAGGTCAGCTCGGTGACCTCCTCGTCCTCCACCAGGCTGCGCAGCTCCGCCTCGCCGAGGGTGCACAGCACGCGGGCGAAGTGCTCGCGGCTGCAGGGGCAGCGGAAGCTCACCTCGGTCCGCGTCAGCACCTCGACGTCGTCGAACAGGCGGTCGAGCAGGGCCTCGGGCGTGACGCCGAGGGCGATCAGCTCGCCGATCGCGGGCAGCGCCTTGATGCGGGCCTCGACGCGGGTGAGATCGTCCTCGTCGATGTCGGGCATGGCCTGCACCATGAACCCGCCGGCGGCCAGGACGCCGTCCGGGCCCAGCTTCTCGCCGAGGCCGATGGCCGAGGGCAGCTGCTCGCTCTGCAGGAAGTACAAAGCCAGGTCGTCGGCCACCTCGCCGTTGGCCAGGGGCACCGTGCCGTTGTAGGCCTCGCCCGCGTCGAGCTTCTTGGTGACGGTCAGGTGGCCCAGCCCGATGGCCGGCGCGATCCGCTGGGGGCCGGTCGCGGGGGTGGGCACCTTGAACTCGCCGCAGGTGGCCCGCACGTGGCCGTCCGCGTCGGCGATGGCGTAGATCTCGTGCAGGGGGCCGTTGCCGCGCAGCTGCAGCCCGATCTGCTGGCGCCCCTTGATGGTGCTGCCCAACAGCAGGGCGGCGGTGGCCACGCGGCCGAGGGCCACCGACGACAGCGGGCTGGCGTCGTGGGCCGCGCGGATGGCGTCGACCGTGACGGTGCTGCGCACCGCCACCACCTTCATGTGGCCGCCTTGGGCCAGGCCTCGAACCAGGTAGTCGCGCATGCGACCTCCAGCGAGTGGACGCCCGGCGGGTGCCGGGACGCGGGAGCGGGCAGGGTACCCGGTGTGGTCGACAGGTCAACGGCGTGATAAGGGTGGCGGCCTCCGTGAAGCCCGCGAGGCCCCCGTGTTGCGCCCATCCCTGCTGCCCGTCGTCGCCCTGCTGCTGACCGCGGCGGCCGCCCACGCGGCGCCGCCCCTGCACTACACGATGCGCTTCCCGGCCCCCGAGACGCATTACGCCGAGGTCGAAGCGCGCCTGCCGACCGCCGGCGCGCCCCGGCTGGAGCTGATGATGGCGGTCTGGACGCCGGGCTCGTACCTGGTGCGCGAGTTCAGCCGCCACGTCGAGGGGGTGAGCGCGCGCGGACCCGCCGGCGACCTCGCCGTGAACAAGACCGCCAAGAACCGGTGGGTGGTCGAGACGCGGGGGGCGCCGGAGATCACGCTGCGCTATCGCGTCTACGGGCGCGAGATGTCGGTGCGCACCAACTGGATCGAGGCCGACTTCGCCCTGATCAACGGGGCGCCGAGCTGGCTGGTGCCGGTCGGGCGCGTCAGCGGGCCGGGGCCCTTCGACGTGGTGTTCGAGGGGCCGGCCGCCTGGGGCAAGCCGCACACCGCGCTGCCCGCGCACCCGAACGGCAAGGCGGGGCACTTCCGCGCGCCCGACTTCGACACGCTGGTCGACGCGCCGGTGCTGCTGGGGCAGGCCGAGGTGCGGGGGTTCGAGGTCGAGGGCAAGCCCCACGCGCTGGTGCTGCAGGGCGGCGGCGGGCTGTGGGACGTCGACGCCGCCGCCGACGCGGTGCGCCGCGTGGTCGAAGCGCACGCGGCCTTCTGGGGCGGGCTGCCCGATTACGACCGCTATGTGTTCCTGCAGCTGCTGACCGAGGCGCGCGGGGGCCTCGAGCACCTCGACTCGACGGTGATGATGGGCAGCCGCTGGGCCTGGCGCGTGCCCGCCGACCGGCGCGACTGGCTGGGGCTGGTCAGCCACGAGTTCTTCCACGCGTGGAACGTCAAGCGCATGCGGCCGGTCGAGCTGGGGCCCTTCGACTACGAGACCGAGAACTACACGCGCAGCCTGTGGATCGCCGAGGGGCTGACCTCGTACTACGACGACCTGCTGGTGCGGCGGGCCGGGCTGATGACCGAGGGGCAGTACCTCGAGGCGCTGTCGAAGACGGTCGAGGCGGTCGAGAGGACGCCCGGGCGGGCGGTGCGCTCGCTCGAGGACGCCAGCTTCGACGCGTGGATCAAGCACTACCGGCCCGACGAGAACTCGGCGAACACGACGATCAGCTACTACGGCGGCGGGGCGCTGGTCGGCTGGCTGCTCGACGCGCGGGTGCGGGCGGCGAGCGGGCACACGAAGACGCTGGACGACGTGCTGCGGGCCGCCTGGGAGCGGTTCGGCGAGGCGGGCTACACGCCGCAGCAGTTCGCGGCGCTGGCGTCGTCGGTGGCGGGGGCGGATCTGGCGCCGTGGATCGCGCGGCGGGTGGCGGCGCCGCTGGAGACGATCGATTACGGCGAGGCGCTGAGGGTGTTCGGGCTGCGGTTCGCGGGCGAGGGCGAGGGCGAGGGCAAGGGCGAGGGCAAGGGCTCGAAGGGGTGGTTGGGGCTGGACCTCGACGGGCGCAACGTCGTGACGCGCGTGCTGCGCGACACCCCGGCGCGCGCGGCCGGGATCAACGTCGGCGACGAGCTGCTGGCCGTCGATGGCTACCGGGTGCCGCCGGGGGGCTGGGAGGCGCGGCGCAAGCAGTACGCGCCGGGCAAGACGGTCGAGCTGTTGCTCGCGCGGCGAGAGCGCCTGCGGACGGTCCGGGTCACGCTCGGCGAGGCCCCGCGCGCGAAGTGGCGGCTCGAGCCGGATCCGGACGCCGACGCCGCCGCGAAGGCGCGTCGGACAGCGTGGCTGAAGGCGATGGGCGGCTGAACGCCGTTTTCTTCCGCGCGCGCACGAGCCGGCACGAAAACCCTACCGGCGGCGCTGCGCAGGCGGTATAGGGGGCCCGAAAACCGACACCCACGGAGGTCTCACCGTGTCCCGTACCCTGAAGACCCTGGCCGTCTGTGCCCTGGCCGTCTCGATGTCCGCGCCGGCCTTCGCCGGTCGCCGCACCGGCCTGGCGAACAACATCCTCATCCAGGACAAGGACGACGTCTTCTTCTTCCCGCAGGCGCTGCTGAAGTACCGCAACCTGATCAACTTCGACTACGGCGCCACGGCCAACGAGGGCAGCGGCATGCTGCT
>JAUHXL010000606.1 GCA_030426945.1 bacterium | reverse complement strand
CCTTCGTCGACGTGGACGATCTGCGCCGCGCCCTGCGCCCGGGCGTCGACGGCGTGATGCTCATCGGCCGGGGGCACCGCGGCCTGTTCCTGCCCAGCGTGTGGGATCAGCTGCCCGATCCCGCCGACTTCTTGCGCCACCTGAAGGCGAAAGCCGGCCTGCGGCCCGACGACGATCTGGTCGGCGTCCGGGCCGAGCGCTTCGTGACGGTGAAGGTGGACGCCTCGGCGCTGCCGGCCGGCGAGCGCCTGTTCGCGGCGTGACGGGATCAGGCGCTCGCGAGCGCCTTCTCGGCCAGGCCCTGCGCCTCGACGAAGGCCTCGACGGCGTCGGGGTAGACCGCGCGGGCCTCGGGCAGGTGCCCGTCGCCGGCGGCCGACCAGGTGCGGTTCAGCATGCGCTCGGCGAAGGCGATGGTGACCAGCACCTCGGCCCCCGCGGCCATGCCCAGCCGATCGATCACCCGCTGCCGCACCTCGGCCATGGGCAGCACGTAGGTCTCGAGCAGCGCGTCGACGCGCGCGCAGATCGTCTCGGCGCTCAGCGTGTCGATCTCGGCGCCCAGCCGCTGCGCGGGCTCGATCAGGGCCGCCAGCAGCTCGAAGGGGTTGTTGGCCGAGCCCGGGGCCGACATCTGCTCCTTCAGGTTCGCCCGCGCCAACGCCTTCTGGCGCCGCCAGAGCACCAGCCCGATGAGCGCGGCCACCGCGCCCACCGCGAACATGGGCCAGGAGTCCGGCCAGGCGCCCACCTTCTCGGGCGTCTTCGCGCCGCCGGAGATGGCGACCATGATGCCGATCGCGAACAGGACGGGGGGGAAGCGGGTCATCGCGCCACTCACTTGGAGAAGATCTCGTAGGCCGCGTGGGCGATGCCCATCAGCGCTTCGCCCACGATGAGACCGGCGGCCAGGGGCACCAGCTTGTGCTCGACGAAGTGGCCGCCGAACTTCTTGCCCAGCCACATCTGCGTCAGGCAGCCGATGCCGTAGCCCAGCGTGATCGAGAAGGGCAGGTACATCGCGAGGCCGATGAGGACGCCGAGGCCGGCCATGGGCGCGGCGCCCAGCAGCGCGCCGACCACGCCGCCCATCGCGTACTTGTCGATGGGCACGTTGCCCGACTTGACCGCGTCGATGATGCCCATGAGGGCGCCGGCCTGCGGGGCGGGCAAGGCCGAGCCCTCGCCGAAGCCGCCGAAGTCCTGGCCGTTGGGCCCGTTGGTCCACAGCACGTAGATGGCGCCCAGCGCCAGCAGCGCGCCGATCCAGGTGACGCAGAACTGGGCGATCTGCTGCTTGACCGGGCGGCCGCCGATCATGAAGCCGGTCTTGAGATCCTGCATCATGTCGGCGCCCTGGCCGATGGCGACGCAGACGGCGACCCCCACGGCCATCGCGGCGGCGATGTTGCTGTCGAGCAGCCACATCATCAGCGTCACCGAGATGAGCGCCATGCCCGACATGGGCGAGATGTCGGTCATGCCCGTCGCCTGGGCGACGATCAGCCCGGCGAGGCCCAGCCAGAGGGTGCCGACGACCGCGGCGACGATGGCCTGCCCGGCCGAGACGCCGGGCGTGATGAGCGCGGCGATGAAGAAGAGGACGACCGCGGCGACGCTGCCCGCGATCAGCACCCACAGGGGCATCTCGTCGCTGCCCACCTTGCTGCCGCCCGCGCCCGCGGTCTTGGCCGCCGAGGCGAGGCTGGCGACGGCGCTCTTGATGGCCGGGAAGGCGACGACGACGCCCATCAGCGCGCCGCCGATGAGGGTGCCGATGCCCAGCGGGCGCAGCATCTTGCCGTAGATGTAGCCCGAGCTGTCGTTGGCGGCCACCAGGGCGTCCGGCACCCAGCCGAGGTGCACGGCCGCCGGCGACACGACCCACCAGGCCAGGATGCCGCCGGCGAAGAAGGGCAGGCCGCCGCGACCGGCCAGCAGGCCGGCCGCCAGGTTCATCAGCGACAGATACAGGAAGGGCGCGAGGTAGTCGGGGACGACGCCGAACGAGATGTTCAGCTCCTCGTGGCTCAGCAGGGGGCCGTCGAGCCAGCCGGCCGCCATCACGAACTTCCAGGTGGCCGCGATGGCGAAGCCGATGAACAGCAGCTTGGCCTTCTCGAGGCCGGCCGAGCCCGAGCGGATGATGGTGGTGACCGCGACGCCGCTGGGGAAGCGCAGGCGGTCGAGGTCGATCATCTGCTTGCGCAGCGGGATGATGAGCACGACGCCGAGGATGGCGCCGGCGACGCCGGCGACGGCCAGCGGCCAGGGCGAGAACTCGAGCCCCGCCTCGCCGGCCGCGCGCCACTTGGCGTCCAGCATGAACAGCGCGGGGACGGTGAACACGATGCCCGTGCCCGCGGTGTTGATGCCCGACGCGATGGTCTGGTTGATGTTGTTCTCGATCATCGTGCCCTTGCGCATGACACCGCGCAGCAGGGCGTAGCCCATGATCGAGGCCACCGTGGAGCCGCCGATGCTGAAGCCCAGCTTGAGCGCCGCGTAGACGAACGCCAGGTTCAGCACGATGCCCTGGATGATCCCGAGGATCATCGCGGCCCAGGTCAGCTCCCGGTACTGGCCGACGACGGCCTGCGCGACCCCGCCGGGGCTCGCCTTCTCGCTCATCACTGCCTCCGAGCTTGGCCCGGTGCATCACCGGGCGCCCCCGCTTACTACGCG
This sequence comes from bacterium, assembly GCA_030426945.1. Lineage (GTDB taxonomy): Bacteria > Myxococcota_A > Bradymonadia > UBA7976 > UBA1532 > JACKDN01. The sequence continues at coordinate 1,624 of JAUHXL010000606.1, read as the reverse complement.
GGGCCGGGGGTTGCAAGCGCCTCAGCGTCCGGCGCGTCTGCTCACCAGCCGCTGGTGGTCGCTGCGGCCGGCTGTCAGCGGTCAGCTCTCAGCTCTCAGCCGGGCCCGTGCGTCGTGCCGAGGGCCAACCGCGGTGCGCAGTCGACGCGCGGGGGTCCCCGGGCAGACGGTGCCAATCATCGCGGCCGGGCTGACAGCTGATAGCTGAACGCTGATCGCCCCGCCGAGTTGGCTGGGGGTACTTTGGACCAGCGGGTCGGAATCACACCCAACGCCCGGCGCGGCGTGAAGCCGGGCGGGGGCGCGGCGCATCGTTCCCTCTCACGTCCGTCCGCGAGGTCCCATGCGCGCCGTCGTCGCCGCCACCATCCTGCTGTTCGCCAGCGCCGCGCCCGCCCAACCCCGTCGCCCGGTCGATCCGGCCGAGCCGGCGCGCCGCGCCGCCGAGGGCAAGGCGCGCCTGTCCGCCACGCCGGCCGGGCAGATCGTCCTGCGCGGCATCGACCACCACGGCGGCCTCGACGCCTGGTTCGCCGGGCGCGCCCTGACCTTCCGCTACGACTACCAGCCGGTGGGCGATCGCCCCGGGCGCAACTCGCTGCAGACGGTCGATCTGCTCGCGTCGCGCGCCTACCACGACATGAAGGAGCCCGTCGAAGGCCGCTTCGCCTGGGACGGCCAGAAGGCCTGGTCGACCTTCGATCCCAGCAAGGCGGCGCCGCGCTTCTGGGCGCTGACGCCCTACTACTTCGTCGGCCTGCCCTTCGTGCTGGGCGATCCCGGCGTGAACCTGGCCATCGTCGACGACGATCCCGCCGCGGCTGGCCTGCCGCCCGCCGACGTGGTCAAGGCGACCTACGACGACGGCACCGGCGACGCGCCGGACGACTACTACGTGGGCTACTTCGCGAAGGACGACGGGCGCCTGCTCGCCATCCGCTACGTCGTCAGCTACCAGCCGTTCATGAAGCCCGGCATGCCGCACTCGCCCGAGAAGCTGCTGGTGTACGAGGACGTGCAGCCCGCCGGGCCGCTGAAGCTGGCGCGCCGGCACGACACCTACGCCTTCCCCGAGGGCAAGCGCGGCGACAAGGTCACGGTGGCGACGGTCAGCGAGGTGAAGTACGGCGCGACCTTCGACGAGACGCGCCTCGACATGCCGAAGGGCGCGCACGTCGACACGGCGCTCAGCGGCGCCGAGTAGGCTCGTCCCCCAGGCTGAGCTGGCCCACCTCGCCGCTCGGCTCGCTCAGGCCGCCCTCGGCGCGCTCGGTCGTGCCCGTCCGCAACAGGCCGGGCGGCGGCGCGAGCTCGCCGGCGACCGGCGCGTCGGCGATGCCGAAGTGCTTCTCGACCGCCCGCTCGACGTACAGGGCCTCGTCGGGGAAGCGCAGCCCGCTCAGCACCTTCTCGTGGCGCCCGCCGGTGAGCTGGGCGTGCACCTCGTAGGTGGTGGTCGGACCGTTCTTGCCCTGCTTCACGTCCTCGACGCAGTACAGCTGCTCGATGGCGCGCCGGTGCAGCAGGCGCTCGCCGGGCCAGGGCAGGGGGCCGTGGGTCACGCGCAGCGTGGCGTCGTCGGCCTTCACGGTCGTCCGGTTCACGAAGCCGGCCAGCGCGTAGT
>JAUHXL010000605.1 GCA_030426945.1 bacterium | reverse complement strand
GGACCACCGAGGTTGATGCAACGCGCGTGGACGAACGGATCGGCGCCGACGGGCACGCAGGTGTCGGGGCACTCCTCGATGAAGCCGCCGGGACAGGTGTCGATGCGCGGCACGGCCGGGCTGCACACCCGCGCCGGCCCGCGATCGGTCTGCACCAGGTTGCAGCGATAGCCCGCCGGGCACTTCGAGTCGTCGACGCAGCGGTTGGCGCACTGCGACTGCACGACGATCTCGGGGATGGGGTCGGGCGGCGTGAGGCAAACGCCGTCGATGCAGTCGGCCGCGTTGCGGCAACGGTCCCCGGTCTCGTTGCGGAAGCAGACCCCGCCCCCCTCGCTCAACAAGCAGACGTCCAAGCCCGGACAGTCGCTGTGCTGGGTGCACGACAGGGTACAGCGGCCGTCCGGCTCGGCCGGATCGTTGACGCACAGGTCGCTGGCGCACTGGGCGGCCTGCGTGCAAGGCGCCCAATAGCCCAGGCGCGGCGGCGCGGCGTCCGGCGCCGCGTCGGGGGCCGCGTCCGGCGCCGCGTCGAGCACCGGCACGAACAGGTCGACCGGCGAGGCGGTGTCGGGGGGGACGAAGGCGTCCACCGGCGGTGGGCGCATGTCCGGGCGAGGCGCGGCGTCGAGCGTCACCGCCATGTCGAGCGGCGGCGGGGCCATGTCCACCGGCGGCGGGGCCATGTCCACCGGCGGCGGGGCCGCGTCCACCGTCATGTCCACCGCCGGCGGGGCCGCGTCCACCGTCATGTCCACCGGCGGCGGGGCCGCGTCCACCGTCATGTCCACCGGCGGTGGCGCCGCGTCCACCGTCATGTCCACCGGCGGCGGGGCCGCGTCCACCATCATGTCCGGCGCCGCGTCCACCGCCGGCGCCGCGTCCACCGTCGGCGCCGCGTCCCCGCCCCCGCTGGCGTCGCGGGCCGCGTCCCGATCCAGCGCCCGCGCGTCCCGGATCCCCTGATCCAGCCGATCATCCGCGCGGCACACGCCCTCGACGCAGATCGAGCCGAGCGGACAGTCGCGCGCGGTGCGGCACAGCGCGCCGCCCCTCGACGATCCCTCGTGGCAGCCCAGCCCCCCCAGCACGACGACCATCAGCACCGCTCGGCGCATCACCCCTCCCCGCCGGCGGCCATTATGGGCGACGCCGGCCCTCCAGCGAAACGGGCCCGTTGTCGCGTCGTCGGAGCGCAGGTAGATTGCTGCGCATGCGCTCCCTCGACGTCCCGCAAGCCAACGATCTCGACACCGTGCGCGCCGTGGCGCGGGCGGTGAAGCTGGGCTGCCGCACCCCGCACGAGGTGGCCGATCACACCGGCTACTCACTGCGGCACGCGCGCTACCGCCTGCACGCCGGCCGCGTGCTCGGCCTCGTCCGGTTCGAGGAGGACACCGTCAGCCTGACCACGCTCGGCGAGCGGCTCCTCGACACCCAGGTGCACACCCAGCGGGAGCGCGAGGTGTTCTTCGACGCGGTCAACCGCAGCCCCGTGCTGCAGATCCTCGTGCCGGACCTGCTCTCGCGGGATCCGCCGCTCATCGACGCCCTCGCCGAGCGCATCTTCGCCGAGAGCCAGGTCAGCCGTACCACCGCCCGCCGCCGCGCGGGCGGCCTGCTCACCTGGCGGCGCCGCATCCTGGGCGCCGATCCCCCGCCGCCCCCCGAGCCGGAGCCGACGGACGCCACCGAGCAGCTCACCCTCTTCGGCTGACCGTCTGCCGGGTGTGATTCAGACCCGTTGGTCCACCGCACGCCCCGCCAGAACGGTCGGGCTATCAGCTTTCGGCGGTCAGCTTTCAGCTCGGAAGCGGCGATTGTACCTTCTGCCCGGTAGCCCGACGCCCCGAGCTTGCCGAGCGGTTCCGCGCTCAGCGCGGCGTACGGAGCCCGGCTGACAGCTGATAGCTGATAGCTGATAGCTGACAGCCGGTCGGACGGGCCACCAGCGGCTCGTGAGCAGACCGGCGGGCGCACCGCCGTTTCCCCCGCGGCGCCGGTCCGTTACAATCCTCCGCGGCGCGCCGCGCGGGCGCGCCGCGGCCGGGAGACGCGCATGGGCAGCTACGCCGAGGAACTCCGTCAGCAGGGCAACGAGGGCGGCGGCCAGCCGACCGGCGGCGAGTTCGCGCCGGATCTGGGCGTCGCGGCCCAGGGGCAGGCCGACGAGCTCGCGGGCGGGGCGGGCGCCGGCGGCGACGCCGCCAGCCAGCAGTCCGAGGAGGCCAAGGAGGCCGAGCGCGTCGCCGCCGCGAAGAAGAGCTGGGAGCAATTCCTCGGCGCCAAGATCGGCGGCAAGCTGTTCGAGCTCGTCCAGGAGAACGTCAGCTACGAGGATCTGCTCGGCTACGCGCAGGACGGCACCAAGGCCATGGCCGACGCCCTGAAGGGCGGCGTGCTGAAGCCGACCGAGGCGGGCGCCGCCGGCGGCCTGATGGACGAGCAGTCCGAGGCCGACGCCGTCAACGCCCTCATCGCCGCCCTGGCGCCCGCGCTCAAGGGCGCCGTCGACAACTGGCTCGCGAGCGACTCGGGCAAGCGCCTCCTCACCGGCATCAGCCAGTGGGTCGAGGAGCACCCGAAGACGGTGACCAGCATCGTCGGCGGCGCGCTCATCGCCGCCGCGGTGGGCGCCTACCTGGCCAACATGGATCCGGGTGAGTTCGAGAAGACCTTCGACCTCGGCGCCGGCTTCAAGGCCGGCGGCGGGATCGACATCGGCCCGATCCAGCAGCTGACCGTGCAGGCCGTCTCGGCGACGCTCCAGTACGAGACCGAGGGCTTCTCGGCCAAGATCTCGGCCAAGCACGATCTCGAGAAGGATCAGACCACCGCCAACGCCTCGGTCGCCGGCCAGGGCCAGGTGGGCAACACCAAGCTGAACGGCCAGGCCGACGTCGCGCTGGCCGGCGACGGCCGCACCACGGTCAAGATCAACGGCGGCATCGAGACGATGCTGGGCAACCGGCCCGCCGCGCTCACCGCCGGCGCCACCCACGGCTCGGGCGGTGGCGCGCCCGACCAGATGAAGGTGCAGGGCAAGTTCACCCTCGGCGAGAGCGGCGAGCAGCACACCGCCGAGGGCTGGTACGACGCCGCCAACGACGCCTTCTCGTTCACCCTGGCCCGCACCTTCCTCGACGGCGCCGGCTCGATGAGCCACAACGTCGCGCGCGACGGCGACGGCAACGTCAGCACGACCCGCACCGCCGCCATGGACATGGGCGAGCAGGGCAAGATCAGCGTCAGCGACAAGACCAGCCCGCAGGGCGACGGCGCCACGGTGCGCTACCAGGACGACGACGTGGCCGGCAGCGGCGTGAAGCTCGACGCGAGCGCCGGCACGGGCACCGAAGAGCACCTGAAGATCGGCGCCGGCTACGACATCGGCAAGTTCAAGAACTCGCTCGACCTCGAGATGCGCAACGGCGTGAACACGCTGGGCATCAAGAGCACCGCGCAGCTCGACGACGCCTGGTCGCTGGGCGCCAACCTCGACGTGAACCTGTCCGAGAGCCGCATCGACCAGATCGGCGCGAAGCTCGGCTGGAAGGATCCCGACGCCTTCCGGTCGTTCACGCTCGAGTACAAGGGCCAGTGGATGGCCGACAACCCCGGCTACAACCACGGCTTCGACGCGGCCTTCGAGTACGCCACCGGCAACCTGTCCGGCCGCATCACCGCCGGCGCCGACGTGCACTCGCGCCAGGGCCTGCAGGGCGCCCGCGTGGACGCGCTGGCCGGCTACAAGCTGAACAACGACTGGGCGCTCATCGGCGGCGGCGGCTACACGGCCGACCGCAACGACCTCGGCGGCATGGATCAGGGCTGGAACGCCCGCGCGGGCGTCCAATACAAGGGCGTCGCGATCACCGGCGGCTACGATGGCGGCCGCGACCAGGCGTTCATCCGCTTGGAGATCCCGCTGGGTTGGTAGGCCGTCGCGCCGCGCGCTGCGACGCTCACTCGATCGGCAGCTCGAAGCTGACCGACAGGGTGTAGCCCTCGAGGGCGCCGGCGGCCTCGACCTCGCACCGGCACTCCCCTTCGATTCGACCGTCGTCGCCCCGGCGCACCGTGCCGGTGGCCGTGCCGTGGCGCGTGCCGTCGATGGTGGTCACCGGGCACTGGCGCGCCGAGTTGAGCGCGACGCAGGTCGCCTGCAGGCCGGGCTCGGGGAAGGTGTCGAAGTCGACGGTCGCGCCACCCGCCTGGCAGATCACCTGCACGCGCAGGCCGCCCAGGTTCATGAACACGCGGGGCTGGGCGGTGGGGCCGCGGGGGCACAGATCGTTGCCGTCGCGGTC
>JAUHXL010000604.1 GCA_030426945.1 bacterium | reverse complement strand
CGACCCGCCCGCGAGCCCCGATGTCCGACGCCCCCACCTCCAACCGCACCCTCGGCCTGTTCGGCGCCACGAACATCGGCGTGGGTGCGATCGTGGGCGGCGGCATCCTGGCCCTGGCTGGCGCCGCCTTCCAGGCGACCGGCCCCGGCGCCATGCTCGCCTTCGGCCTCAACGGCCTGATCGCCATCGTCACCGCGCTCAGCTTCGCCGAGCTGTCGAGCGCCTACCCGCAGTCCGGCGGCACGTACCTCTTCGCCAAGCGCGTCCTGGCGGTCGGCGCGGCCTTCTACGTCGGCTGGGTCGTGTGGTTCGCGTCGATCCTGGCCGCGGCCCTCTACGCCATTGGCTTCGCCACCTTCCTGCTCGACGCCGTCGCCGCGGTGTGGACCGGCGCGCCCGGCTGGTTCCGCGGCCAGCTCGTCGTCTCGTTGGCGGCCATCGTCACCGTCGCCCTGTGCGTCCGGCGCCTGGCGAAGTCCGCGGGCGCGGGCGGCAACTGGATCAACATCGTCAAGGTGGCCGTCTTCGCGGCCCTCATCGCCGGGGGCGTCTGGGCCTGGGGCCGCGACGCGCCGCCCGCCGCCGCGCGCCTCGAGCCCCTGCTGCCCATGGGCCTGGGCGGCCTGGCAGCGGCGATGGGCTACACCTTCATCGCGCTGCAGGGCTTCGATCTGGTGGCCGCGGTCGCCGGCGAGGTGAAGCAGCCGCGGCGCGTGCTGCCCGCGGCCATGCTGCTGTCGCTGGCCATCGCCCTGCTCGTGTACCTGCCGATGCTGCTGTTGGTCGCGGTCGCGGGCGTGCCGGCCGGCGTCGAGCTGGACGCCTTCGTCGCCACGAACCCGAACACCATCGTGGCCCGCGCCGCCGAGGTGTTCCTTGGGCCGGTGGGCTTCTGGCTGGTGATGGTGGCCGGCGTCCTGTCGATGCTGTCGGCGTTGGTGGCCAACCTGTTCGCGGCCTCGCGCATCGCGCAGGTGATGGCGCGGGATCGCACGCTGCCCGCGTGGGTGGATCGCTCGGCCGGCGCCGACGGCGATCCCACCAAGGCCCTGTGGCTCACCGGCGGCATCGCCGCGGTGGCCGTGGCCGCCATGGGTGACGTGGGCAACGCCGGCGCCGCCTCGTCGCTCATCTTCCTGGTCAGCTTCGCCCTGGTGCACGGCATCTGCATCCTCGCCCGCCAGCGGCGCAGCGATCACGACGGCTTCCGGGTGCCGCTGTGGCCCTGGCTGCCCGCGCTCGGTGGCCTGGCCTGCAGCGGGCTGGCGGCCTTCCAGGGCGCGGCGGTGCCCGCCGCGGGCGGCGTCGCGGCGGCCTGGCTCATCGCCGGCTTCTTCGCCTGGATCCTCTTCTTCGAGGGCCGCGCCCGCATCGTGGACGCGGCCAGCGAGCTGGCGGATCCGGACCTGCTGGCCCTGCGCGGCCGCAGCCCGCTGGTGCTGGTGCCCATCGCCAACCCCAGCAACGCGAGCCCCATGGCCTTCCTCGGCGCGTGCATCGCGCCGCCCGGCGTCGGGCGCGTGCTGCTGCTGCACGCGGTGCCCCTGCGCGACGATCCCGATCACGACGACGCCGCCATCGCGGTGGCGACGGACGTCCTCGGGCAAGCGATGCGGGCCGCCATGCGGCGCGGGGTGCGGGTCGAGGGCCTGGCGACCCTGGCGGTCGATCCGTGGCTCGAGCTCGAGCGCGTCGCCCGCGCGCGCGACTGCGCCAGCGTGCTGCTCGGCCTCAAGGATCTCGCGACGCCCGGCGTGAAGGAGCGCCTGCAGCGCCTGGCCACCCGCCTGCCCGGCGATCTGTGCGTGCTGCGCGCGCCGCCCGACTGGCGCGCCCGCGACGTGCGCCGCGTGCTGGTGCCGGTCGGCGGTCGGCTGGTGCACAACGCCCTGCGCGCGCGCTTGCTGGGCGGCCTGCTGCACCGCCTCGACCACCCCCTCGAGGTGACCTACCTGTTCGTCCTGCCCGAGCACGCGCCCGACGCCGACGTGGGGCGCGCCGAGCGCCAGTGGCGCGCCCTCGCGCGCGACGAGACGTCGGCGAACACGCGGGTCGAGGTCGTGCGCGGCGACGACGTGGTGGGGGCCATCACCGGGCGGGCCGCCGACTGCGACCTGCTGCTGCTCGGCCTGGGTCGCAGCCGCGACGGCCGTCACGTCTTCGGCGCGGTGGTCGAGCAGGTCGTCGCCGAGGTCGACGGCGCCATCCTGCTGATGGGCCAGTCGCCCGGCGCCCGCTTCTCCGAGGCCACCGCCCGCATCGCCCACGCGACGCCCGGCGGCGCCCCCTGGCGGGTGGTGTGACCTACAGCCGGCGCGGCTCCAGACAGGGCTTCAGCAGCGCCTGGACGACGGCGCCGCTGACCGGCAGGCGGATGTCGAGGGCGTTCTCCGCGCCCTCGATGGTCAGCTGATCGAAGAGCACCCGCGGATCGAACTCGCCCTCGGGCACGCGCACGTCGTCGCGGCCGTGGGGGCCGTGCTCGGAGCCCTGCTGCATCGCCTCGAGCACGGCCCCCAGCGCCTCGGCGGCGGGCCCGAAGTCGGTGCCCGCCGCGCCGTAGATCGTCGCGCGCACGTCCACGCCCTCGCCCACCTGCACCCGCAGAGCCGCCCGCAGATCGAGCGCGTCGAGCGCCTCCTCCGCCAGCCGGCGCGCGGCGTAGGGCACGGGCGCGCCGTCGAGCAGGTCCGACGCCTTGATCGAGGCCTGCACCGCGCCGCCTTCCCGCTGGAAGACGGGCGGGGGTCCGGGCTGGGCGCGGCCCGCGAGGCGGTCGAGCGCGGCCTCGAGGTGGGTGCGCGTGCGGCCGACCACGATGAGGTTGTCCCCGACGCGGGCGAAGCGCTCGCCGCGGTCGCTGTCGGGATCGCGGCGCGGGTCGTGGTAGATCGTCACCCCGCCGGGGCGCTCTTCGGGCACGAACTTCTCGCGCAGCAGGCTGGGATCGAACGCGGCGAAGTCGCCCTCGAGCGTGATGACGTCGTCCGTGCCGCCGACGCGGTCGATCTGCTCCAGCGGATCGAGGCCCGCGCCGCGCAGCTGGCTCAGGCCCCCCTCCTCCTCGTTCTCGAGGCAGGCGCGCAGGTCGGGGGCGAAGGGCGCGGCCTTCAGCGCGCGCACGTCGACCATCACGAAGCGGGTGGTGTCGGGCCCGCGGAGCGCGGTGAGGCTGCGGTCGGGTCCGCGGCGCCGCTCGTGCTCGAGGGGGGGCAGGGGGCCGACGGCCGGGCGCCGCGCGTCGTCGTCCCCAGACGCCACGGTGTGGCGGGGGGTGGGTCGATCCGCCCCGCGCTCCCGCTCGGCGGCGCGGGCGGCGGGCGGGCCCGTGCCCCAATCGGCGAGGGCCAGCCAGGTCGCGAGCGCGACGGCGGCCAAGGCGACGGCGAGCAGGGCAGTGTCGGTGCGCGCGCGAGACATCGTTTCCTCCGCTGGCGGTGCCACTCGGGTCGACAGCCTTCGAACGGTCAGGTTCCGGGGAGGATCTCATCGGACCGCAGAAGTCCTGCACGGCCCTTGCAGCATGCGGGTCGGACGGCCGGCGTGCCGTTCGACCGAAGGAGGCGCCCCATGCAGGATCCGCTGAAGACTCACTGGCGGTCGATGCGCGAACCGCTCGTGGAGGTGTGGAACGGCCTCACCGACCGCGACCTGGACACCATCGACGGCGACCGCGAGATGCTGCTCGACGTGCTCGAGCGCCGCTATCACACGCCGCGCGACACGCTGCAGTGGCGGCTGGACGAGCTGATCGGTCGGATCGCCGGCAGCGAGGCGATCCAGAACTCGCCGACGGCGCACCACCAGTGGTGGGACGCGACGTTGGACGTGGTCGAGACCGAGTGAGCCGGTCTTGCGTCCCCGCGCCGGATGTCGGACGTTTGCGTCGGTCATTCGGCGGAGGACGCGATGCTGAGCCGGGAGCAGCTGGACGAGCTGGTGGACGCGGCGACGCGCAGCGGGCTGGGCGAGAGCGGCCTGCGCGGGCTCTTGTTCGACGGCATCCCCGACGCCGTGTGGAGCGGCTGGCCAAGGCTGCGTGACCCCCACGATCAGCTGCAGAGCGACGTGGCCCACCTGACCGCCTCGTCGCCCCAGCGGGGCACCGAGCGCCCGCTCCTCGCGATCTGGCTGGGCAACGCCTTCGGCCTGCGCGCCACGCGCCCCGAGGGGGAGCTGTTCCGCCGCCTGCAGGGCATCCTGGATGGGCGCTCGGCGCCGCCGGCCGCCGTGGCGCCGGTCACGATCGACGCGCCGCTGCCCGAAGACTCCATCGAAGCCGCCGTGGCCGTGGGTCTGGCCGGCAGCGCGGAGC
>JAUHXL010000060.1 GCA_030426945.1 bacterium | reverse complement strand
CGCTGGGACGCGCCGCGGGGTGAGGCGCTGCTCGAGCGTATTCGTCTCCGCGCCGGCGCGGCCGAGGTCGAGACGGCGGCGCGGCTGGAGGCGCTGGCCGGGCCGGTCGGGCCGGTGCGGTTCGCGCCGCTCGAGGTCGCGCGGGTGTGCGGCACGGGCGAAGCGACGCTGCCCGCGGCCGCTTACCCGCGCGGGCTGACCGTCGTCGGGGGGGTGGTGACGCTCCACGGCGAGGGGTGGCAGGTGCGCGCCGAGCGCGGCCGCAGCGTCGCGGTGCCGGCGGGCGTGGGCAAGGTGCAGGTGGTCCTCGAACGGGGCCACGCGATCATCGCCGCGGCGCCCTGAGCCGGATCAGACGCCGAGCGCTTCCAGGGCGCGCTGCCACGCGGCGTCGACCGGCGCCGTCGTGGTGATGGCAGCCCCGGTGAAGGGATGCGGCCAGCGCAGCGCGAGGGCGTGCAGCAGCAGCCGCTCGACCCCCAGCACGTCGCGGAAGAAGTGGTTGTGGTGGCGGTCGCCGTGCCCCACGTCGCCCACGATCGGGTGGCCGGCGCCGGCCAGGTGACGCCGAATCTGGTGCAGCCGTCCCGTCGTCGGCGTGACCTCGACCAGCGAGTAGCGAGCCGTGGGATAGCGGCCCACGGCGTGCGCCAGCTCGACCGTGCCGAGCGGCGCGACGCGGGTGTGCGCCTCACGCTCGGAGAGCGGGCGGTCGAGGTCCAGCGGGACGGTGACGAAGCCGCGCACGATGGCGTGATAGGTCTTCACCACGCGGCGCTCGGCGAACGCATCGGACAGCCGGCCCGCCGCCTCGCGGTCGAGGGCGAAGACGACGACCCCCGAGGTCGGCCGGTCCAGCCGGTGGACGGGCCAGACGTGGCGACCGATCTGATCGCGCAGCGTCTGCACCGCGAAGGGCCCCGCGTCGCCGACGTGCCCGCTGCGGTGCACGGCCATGCCCGCGGGCTTGTCCACCGCGACGAAGCGGTCGTCTTCGAACAGCAGGGTCAGCGGCGTCATGGGCGGCACCGTACAGGGCGCCGCGCCGGCGGAAAACCGCCGAGGCGAAGGGCGGCGGCGGAACGCTCAGCCGCGGAGGATGCTCGCCATCTTCTTGCCCCGGGCGAGCTCGTCGATCAGCTTGTCCAGATAGCGAATCTTCTGCATCAGCGGGTCGGCGACCTCTTCGACACGCACCCCGCAGACGACGCCCTTGATGAGCGCGACGTTCGGGTTCAACGCCGGCGCGTCGGCGAAGAAGGTCTCCAAGTCGATCTCGGCGTCGACCACACGCTGCAGGGCGTCCCGGTCGTAGCCGGTCAGCCAGGCGATGATCTGGTCGACCTCGTCCCGCGTGCGCCCCTTCCGCTCAGCCTTCTGCACGTACAGCGGATAGACGCGCGCGAAGGCCATCGAGAAGACCCGCGGCTTCTTGTCGGGGCTCGCGCCCGCCATCGGCTTCTCCTTCCGTCGAGGCGCCCGGCCTCGCGGGCGTCAGTTCATCCGAACCAGGTCGACGCCGTCCACCGTCATGTGCCAGCGTCCGTCGTCGGCGAGGTGCGGCGCCACCGACACGGCGAACTCGGTGGTGAAGATCCACACGCCCACCTCGAAGCCGCTGGCCGAGAAGCCCTGAATCGGCGCGTTCACCTCGGTCCGCGAGCTCCCTTCGTGGCGTGCGTACGACACATCGCCGTCGGGCTCGACGTGCAGGCGCATGTTCGGCGCCTCCCACGCCCCCACGTACGCCTGCTTGTCCGGCGGAACGCCGCTGCCCGAGCATCCGAGCGCGAGACTGCCAGCCAGAACCGGGGTCACCCATCGCATCGTCGGCCTCCCGAAGCGCTGTCGTGGTGCCCGATGATAGACCGCACCGGCGCGCGCGCCGACCATCGATTCCCAGAAATCGTGCACTCTCGCGCAACACGCGCTTTCGCTGTCCGAAAGAGGACTCCGCCCACAGCCCGGAGGAGTCCCCTGCCCGCCCTCAACGACAATCTCGGCCGCCGGCGCTACCGCGCCAGGAAGCGCAACCCGCGCCACCGGTGCAACCCGCGCGGTCACTGCGCGCACGTGAGCAGCCGCGTGCGCGACGGCCGCTCCGCGTTCGTCCCGCCCGACGACGACGGCCTGTTCGTCGCCCTGATGTGGGGCATCATCGGGCGCGCGCAGAAGCGGTACGGCGTGCAGGTTGTCAAACTCACCTGGCCTGAAACCTGTGTATCTTCGGAGGACTCAGAGTCACGGGTCGCCGGCACATACTGGAAGCTCGCACAAGCCGCATGAGTAGAAGCTCGTGATATCGTCGGCGGTGCCGCGCTGTCCATCCTTGCCCAAGGAGACGACACGCACCCCACGCCCTGGAACATAGACAAGCTCAACAGACCGACCCCAAGCATCAATGGGTTGCACCCCAGGACGAAGACGCAGCAGGTCACGAAGTGAAGTCGGCACGCAGTCGCCATCCAATGCAGCCAATGAAAGACCGAACCGTACTGACATCACCACCGTTGTGGTGTCCCGCCTTCGCTCATACTCTGTCGGCCCCCGCGAGCAGGCGAGAAGCACAAGCGACGCCGCAAAGAGCCAACGCCAACGCCGTGGCCATCCCCGGCCGATGCTCACACGCATCCCCCAAGGCCTCTCCCGGTGACGGTGAGCGTCGCGGCGGAATGCGCGGGGACGTTCTCGGGCGGGTCGACGCCGGCATTGGCCAGGCGCCAGAGCGTGTCCGACACCGGGCGGTCCCGAGCGTCGCGCTCCGCGAGCGCGTCCGGCGTCGACGCGGCGGCAGGAGGCAGCCCACGCAGCAGCGCCAGGACCATGGCTGGCCCGATGGCACGGGCAAGCGGCGCCGTCACGGCTCTGCTCGTACCACTCTGAACCACGGTGACTGTGTTCAGAGGCCTCAGAGTCACGGGTCGCGCGGCCAAAGAGTCATAAATGCGTCGTTGTCATAGTAGTAGAGAAACGCTTCCAGGCGTTGCTGTGCGGAAAGCACTTGCAGCTGCTGGCACGCATTCGCAATAGCATCCTGAATGGCATCCATGCCGGTGACGTAGTTCAGGCCGTGGCGAGCTGCCAAGCTAGGCACGCCGTCAACGTCGCTCTCAGGCAGCACGAGGCAATCTGAATCGAGGCGCCATTCGGCCTCGAAGGACAGGTAGAGACAGGATGTCGGATCCAGGCCTTCCACGGCTTCCAGCACTTCCCCGAGCTTCTGCAGGGAACCGTCACTCACTGTGGCCTCCTTGTTCTGCAGGATGGAGTGTCTTCGGAGGGCTCGGAGTCACGGGTCGCCCCGCATGCCGCACCTCACGAAGTCGAGTACGGAGCACCGCCACCCACGAGCACCCGCTCCCAATCATTTGCGAGCCCATCGAGAAAGCCCTCGAAACTAAGCGAAACCCTCTCAGGCTTGGCGACTGGGTGCATGTGTACGTTGAACTTCCAGACAGTCCCATCGCTGGTAGTCAACAACAAGTAGCTACCTGAGCCAGTCACCGCGAACGGAAACGACGCCGCTTCGCCTACGGACGCCAGAAGGCGTCCAAAGTCTTGGCCTAGATGATCTCGGACGTCCCCCGGCGACAAAAACGCGACTCCGCCTGCGATGTCCATGGCGCTAATCCCGCCGCGCTCCGAGACGAACTGCTCAAATGATGGGGGCAGCGAAATCTCGGTTCGCAGCGTCTCCAGTTCCGTTTCGGTCCAAGGAGGGTCGAACCTCGGGGCGGGGAGTTTCAGTCCAGGCACCACTTCGAAGTCGGCTAGGCGCTTGCTCAGTCTGAGCAGCCTCTTCTGGAGTAGCACGTTTTCCTTGCTCATCAGGGTTTGCCCCTCAATGCCCGCTGCAGGTTCTCCCGGAAGGCACGGAGGACTCGGACTCACGGGTCACGCGCTCGCCGACCATCTGACCGGGGAAGACCTTCCCGCTACGCGAAGAACGCCGAGATCGGGCACTCGAAGCCGGGCAGGACGTCACCGCCGCGCAGGACGTCGGCGCCGCGCAGAATCCGGGCGATTCCGTCTGCGGTGTGCACGATGACCGTCCGCGTGACCGGGTGCACCACCCAGGTCATGGGCACCGCGAGCTGGCGGTAGTCCTCCAGCTTCTGCTCCAGGTCGTTGGCCTTGTCGTTCGGCGAGACGATCTCGACGGCGAGGTCGGGCCCGAGCTCGAGGTACCCGTCCGGTAGCTCTGGCAGGCGCTCACGCCGAACGAAGCTGACGTCGGGGAGCCGAACCCGATCCGGCGACCGGCGAACGATGTAGCCGGCCTCCGCCAGAACCGGACCGTGGTCTGCTGGCTCGGCCCACGCTTCGAGCCGAGCCGCGATCTGGACCGCGGCGCGGCTATGCCTGGCGCCAGGCACGTCCTCACGCCTCGTCACGACCCCGTCCACGAGCTCCGCACGACCTTCCAGCGACAGCGCCGCGAACGCCTCCGCGGTCATCGGGCTCGGGTCGTGGGCTGCGCCTGACATGGGGCCAGTATGTTCGGGGCACCGGCCCTCAGCAAGGCGTTGGGCCCGGCGCCCGGAGCCCCGACCACCGCCTCCCGACCCCGCGGCCCGCCCCCCGCTTCGCGCATCAGCCTACGAACGCGAGCGAGGCGACGACGTGAAGAAGGGGTTGAAGACGGCGTTGGTCTGCCTGGCCATCGCCGGCGCAGGTGGGGCGCTCGTCTACTGGATCTTCACCAGCGAGCCGAGCGCCGAGCGCGAGGGCGCGCGCAAGCAGACCGCGATGTTGGTGCAGCTCACGGGCGTCGAGGCGGGTACGTTCCGGCCGACCATCGTCGCGCTGGGCACCGTGCGGGCGTCGCGCGAGGTGATGCTGCGCGCGCGCGTCGCGGGGGAGATCGAGGTCGTCGACCCGGGGTTCGTGCCGGGAGGCTTCGTCGCGCAGGACACCGAGCTGCTGCGCATCGAGCAGGCCGACTACCAGACGACGTTGCGGCAGCGGCTGAGCGAGCTCGAGCAGGCGCGCGCCGAGCTGACGCTCGAGGGTGGGCGGCAGCGCGTGGCCAAGCGCGAGTTCAAGCGCTTCGAGAAGGATCTCGCCGGCGGTGACCGCGACCTGATGTTGCGCCAGCCGCAGCTCGACGCGGCGCAGGCGCGGGTGGACTTCGCGGGGGCCGCGGTGCGGCGCGCGCGGCTGGACCTGCAGCGCACCACCGTCGAGGCGCCCTTCGACGCGCAGATCCTCGAGCGCCACGTGAACCTGGGCGCCCAGGTGTCGGCGGGCGATCCGCTGGCGCGCATCGTCGGCACCCACACGTGGTGGGTCGAGGTGGCGGTGCCCGTGTCGAAGCTGCGCTGGCTCAAGGTGCCCACCGGCGGTGGCCTTCGGCAGCTACGTGCAGCCGCTGATCGTGATGATCGCCATCCCCTTCGGCATCATCGGCGCCGTGCTGGGCCACATGGTGCTGGGCTACGACCTGTCGCTGATCAGCCTGATGGGCGTCATCGCGCTTTGCGGCGTGGTCGTGAACGACGCCCTGATCATGGTCGACTACGCCAACAAGCAACGCACCCGCGAGGACGCCACGGCCTTCGACGCCATCCACCGCGCGGGCGTGCGTCGCTTCCGTCCCATCATGCTGACGACGCTGACCACCTTCGGCGGCCTGACGCCCATCATCCTCGAACGCTCCCTGCAGGCGCAGCACCTGATCCCGATGGCCATCTCGCTGGGCTTCGGCATCGTGTTCGCGACCGCGATCATCCTGGTGATCGTGCCGTGCCTCTACATGGTGTTGGAGGACGTCGTGGGCGTGCTGTCGGCCTCCGACCACGAGACGCCGGAGGGCGCGCTGGAGCGTTGACGGAGCCGGGCGCGCCGAGGTCCGGGGGCGCGGGCGGTCAGCCCCGGCCCGGCACGCCGCGTCGCGCCAGTTCATCGGCGCGCTCGTTGTCCGGATGCCCCGCGTGCCCCTTCACCCAGCGCCACTCGACGTCGTGACGCTCGTTCAGCTCGGCGAGCCTCTGCCAGAGGTCGGCGTTCTTCACCGGCGCCTTGCTGGCCGTGCGCCACCCGTTGCGCTTCCAGCGCGGCACCCACTGCGTGATGCCCTGCTTCACGTAGGTGGAGTCGGTGTACAGCCGCACGGGGAGCCGGCGCTTCAGCGCCGCCAACCCCTCGATGGCGGCCATCAACTCCATGCGGTTGTTGGTCGTGTGGGGCTCACCCCCGAAGCGCTCACGCTCCACCCCGCGCCAGCGCAGCAGCACACCCCACCCGCCCGGCCCCGGGTTCCCGGAGCACGCGCCGTCGGTGTAGATCTCGACGATGTCGTCCTCGGCCATGGGGGCGACTGTAGCAGGCTGAGCGCGGGCGGGGTCACGGCGCGAAAGAAAATGTCGCCACATATGGATAACGTGGCCACAGTTTTCGTCATGAGTCTCGCCGCCCTGCCCAACGCTTTCTCCCGCAGCCTCGCCCAGGAAGAAGGCCTGTCGGACCGCCGCCTGCACGGTCTCGTGGCAGGCGGCAGGTTGGAGCGCCTGGGGCACGGCCTCTACCGAAAGGCCGACGCGCCGCCCGCCGACCTCGACCGCGTCGAGATCGCGCTGCGCGCGCCGGACGCGACGATCTGCCTGCTCACCGCGCTGTCGCACCACGACCTATGCGACACGATCCCGTTCGAGATCGACGTCGCGTTGCCGCGCTCTCAGCGCCCACCGAGGGTGAGCGCCCCCGTTCGCTGGCACCGGTTCAACGAAGCGACGTTCGAACTCGGTCGCGAGCACGTCGAGGTCGATGAAGGCCTCGTCATGGGCCTCTACAGCGCCGAGCGATGCATCGTCGACGCCTTCCGCCTGCGCCATCAGGAAGGCGACGAAGTCGCCATCGAGGCGCTCCGGCGGTGGCTGACGCGACCCGGCGCATCGCCGGTCGACCTCCTCGCGATGGCCAAGCGATTCCCGAAGGCCGAACCCGCTCTGCTGCGCACGCTCAGGATCCTGTCGTGAAGGAAGGAGACCTAGGCAACTCATCTCTTCGACTGGGCCCCTTCGGGTGCGCCGCTCGACCTGGCACAGAAGTCACCTGCGACATCGTCTTCGCCCTCCTCGCCATCCTCCCCGAGTGAGTACACGCAGGGCAGAGGGCCGCTTCCCCGGCGATACTGGATGCGTCCACCCCAGGGGTCCACGAGTTGGTGTACGTGCAGGAGAGGCTTTCTGCCGGTCTCGTCAGCGAGCAGGACCTCCAGCCCTTGCCGGTCCGTCGGCCAGTCCTTGGTTCGCAGTTTGTACCCGGCGAGCGCCTGTTCGATGCCCTTGATCTTGATGATCGCGACGCTTCGCGGCTCGATCGGACCGATGCTCGAGCGCGACACCAACCAAACCGCGCCGCAAAGCACGATCACGAGCGCGAGAAGTGCCCACGCCAGGATGGATCCAAACCTCAACCTCTCCCATTCAGGGTCGGTCACGTCCGGCACCGAACACCCCCGTACCTCTGTCCAGCCCTCCAGGTTCCGAACCGTCTCCTGCGCTCCACCATCCCTCCATCGATTCGGCGCGACGGCAGGTCGACGTATTACTACCGAAATCAACGGTCGCCACCGTCTTCCCACCCCCCGAAGTGCCCATCGTAGTGCCTCAAAATCATCTCAACCCAGGCGTTGATATCGATACCGTCCTCCACCTCAACGGCGTTTAACGAGCCGTAGAACTGAACGGCCGTGACAATGAGCCATATGAACCACTCACTGGCATCGATCTCCTCAGGGGCGAGCGCGGGGTGGCGCTGCAGTAGATGGCCACGGAGGCCGGGCATCTCGAACATTGCCTCGAGCAAATCTGACACAAAGACACCTGACTGGGTGGCGACGCCCTGAAGTAGGTCGCCGAATTCGTCAAGTTCTGTTGCCCACCGAAGACGTGCGGCACTTTCGTAGCTCTCGTCAGCTGTTGACCCATGCAACAGCAAACCTGCACGCAATCTCCGACTCGCAGTCTCCAGCTGGCCTTCCGCTTGGGCGTGCGTAGACAAGTCGTACAGGATCTGTAGCAGCACCTGCTTCCCGCTGCCTTTCATTGCACCTCCAGGTTGGGTCTCTTGAGGGCACCGCTGGGTATCAAGCCGCAGCAGTCCCACGCACGGGGCGAGGAGCCCACGTTCAGGTTCACCGAGGCGGCCGTTCGCGTGTGCAGTTCTCAACGGGACCTGAAGCTTCGATGTCCTCCTCGATCGCCAGCGGTAGGACAACCGGGCATCCTCGTCGGGCCCTCCCAACGCTCGTGAGAACGGCGTTGAGGGCCGCCGGGCAGCACCGCAGCAGGTCTTCGAGGGCTTGATCGCCGTGCAGAACGCTCGCATCGAAGCCGGCCAGGACCTTCGCCTCGAGCGCGACGTCGAAGGACATCGGCTCACCTTCGACTTCGATGTCCACTCGGTGGTGGACGACCTCACCAGGGCTCAGCTCAGCAGTGGTCCGCTCGTCATCCGGCGAGATCTCGACAACTCTGAGCCGCATCACTCACCGCCTTCGAAGACCACGACCATGAAACCCACCCGATGCGCAGGCCCGCTTCCCAGGATTATGTAGCGCGCGCAGGCCGATGTGGCCACCGCCACCTGAGAACGCTGTCGTTCGGCCGCCCACCCTCTCCTGCCCGTCGACCCCTCACCCGACCCCGTGTACCCTTCCACCGACCGCCGCCCGCGTTCGGGCGGCATACCGCCGGGGAGGCGACGATGGGGCGACGAGGGCTGGTGCTGCTGGCGGCGCTTTGGGCGAGCTGGGGGTGCGACGACGGCGGGGACACGGCGCTGGACGACGACGGGCTGATCGACGCGGCGAGGGCGGACGGGGCGGCGGCGGACGCGGCGGCGCCGGACGCGTTGATCGGGGACGCGGCGGCCGACGCCGCGCTGCCGGATGCCCAGCCGGACGCGCAGCCGGACGCGCAGCCGGACGCGGCGGTGGACGCAGCGCCCGACGCGGCGCCCGACGCGGGGCCGCCCGCGCCCGAGCCTCTGCCCTTCCCCGAGGACTTCCTCTTCGGCACCGCCACGGCCGGCTTCCAGGTCGAGATGGGCTGCCCCACGCTGCCCGCCGAGGACTGCGAGGACCGCAACAGCGACTGGTACGCGTTCGTCACCGCACCCGAGACGATCGCCAGCAACCGCGCCTTCCTCAGCGGCGATCCCGTCTCCTACGGCCCCGGCTTCTGGGAGACCTACGCGGCGGACTTCGACCTCGCCCGAGACGACCTGCACAACGACGCCTTCCGCATGAGCATCGAGTGGAGCCGCGTGTTCCCGCAGCCGACGGACGCGGCGCAGAGCTTCGAGGATCTGCGGGCGCTGGCCGATCCGGACGCGCTGGCGGGCTATCACGCCATCCTCGACGCGCTGAAGGCGCGGGGCATGACGCCGCTGGTCACCATCAGCCACTACACGCTGCCGGCGTGGATTCACGACGGCGTCGGGTGCCACCTCGACCTGGACGCGTGCTCGCCGCGCGGGTGGCTGGATCGGGAGCGGACCGTCACCGAGATCGCCAAGTACGCGGGCTTCGTCGCGCAGGAGTTCGGGGACGACATCGACCTGTACGCGACGCTGAACGAGCCCTTCGCGCTGCTGCTGCCGGGCTATCTGCTGCCGAGCGCCGAGCGCACGAACCCGCCGGCGGTGAGCCTGCGCTTCGACGAGGGCAAGGAGGTGCTGGTCGCGCTCATCGAGGGGCACGCGCGCATGTACGACGCCATCAAGGCGGCCGATCCGACGGCGCAGGTGGGCGTCGTCTACAACCTGACGCCGGCCAAGCCGGCCGATCCGGACGAGCCGGCGGACGTCGAGGCCGCGGCCAACTTCTTCTACCTGTGGAACGAGGTGTTCATGAACGGCGTCGCCGGCGGGCTGCTGGACGACGACCTGGACGGCGAGGCCGAGGCGCGGCCCGATCTGGCCGGCCGCATGGACTACGTGGGCGTCAACTACTACACCCGCGTCACCGTCGACGGGCTGGGCCGCAGCGCCCTGCCCGCGCTGTCGCCGCTGGCCACCTTCAACCCGCTGTCGCTGGTGCTGTGGGAGGACTACCCGAAGGGGCTGTACGAGATGATCGCCTACGTCGACGAGGCCTTCGACCTGCCGGTCATCGTCACCGAGAACGGCACGATGGATCCCTTCGAGACGCGGCCCAGCTTCCTGGTGCGCCACCTGACCTGGGTGGCGCGCGCCCTGCGCGACGGCTACGACGTGCGGGGCTACTTCTTCTGGTCGCTGATGGACAACTACGAGTGGAACCACGGCCTGGGCCTGCGCTTCGGCCTGTACGGCTACGACCCGGAGGATCCCACCAAGGCCCGCGAGAAGCGCGCGGTGGCCGACACCTACGGGCGCATCGCCGAAGAGCGGGCCATCCCGCTGGACCTGCAGGCGGAGTACCCCGCCCCCTGATGTGCGGTGAGGCGGGCGCCGGGTCCACCCTCGCCCACCTCGGCGTCACCGCCTCGTAGCCCGCCGAACGGCGTGAAGGGCCGCGGCGGCTGGCCCATCCGTTGCTGCGCTTTGGGCCCCCCGTGACGGAGGAGGCGCCATGCGCACCGCACGTCGATTGGGATTCCCTCTCTCGCTGATCGGTCTGGTGTCGGTGCTGCTGTTCGCGTGCGGCGGCGGCAGCGACGACGATCCCGACGCCGGGCCCGGCCCCGGCGGCGGCTGCACGGAGGGTCCGCCCGCCGCCGCCCAGGCGGGCTACGTGCACGGCGTCGTGCGCCGCGCCGAGGACGACGCGCCGCTCGCCGGCGCGGCCGTGCGGCTGGTGGACGTCGCGGGCTGCGTCGCCACCGACGCCGACGGCCGGTTCGCCCTGCCGGTGGCGGGCGGCGGCGCCTTCCACCTGCGCGTCACCGCGGCCGACCGCACGGCCGGGCACCGGCGCGGCGTCGTGCCGGCCGAGCGGGACGTGGCGGTGGACGACGTCTTCCTCGTCGCCCTCGATCCCGCCGTCACCGAGATTGGTCCCGAGGGCGGCGTCCACCGCAGCGCCGCGGGCGGCATGGAGCTGCGCGTGCCCGCGGGCGCGCTCGACCGCGTCGTCCCGGTGCGCGCCACCCGCTTCGGCGCTGGGCGCCACCTGCCTGGGCCTCTGCCCGAGACCAGCCACTTCACCTACGCCTTCGAGGCCACCGTCGGCGGCGCCGACCTGCAGGCCCCCGTCGAGGTGCGCCTGCCCAACGACCGCGGCTTCCCGCCGGGCACGCCGGTGCCGGTCGGTGTGTTCGACGAGGCGTCCGGCGCCTGGCTGCCCGAGGGCATGGGCGCGGTGAGCGAGGACGGGGCGCACATCGTCTACAGCGCCGCCCACTTCAGCAGCTACGACTGCAACTACCCGACGACGGTGGACGACAAGCCGGGCGCCAAGAAGAAGGACGGCCGGCGCGGGCGGGATCGCTGCGGGCGCAACCGCACCGCCGGCAACTCGGTGGTCGACCTGCGCTCGGGCGAGCTGCGGCTGGACGTCGAGGTGCCGCTGGGCACGGCGCGCGGCCTGCCGCGCACCTTCGGCCTCGTGTACCGCTCGCTGGCCGCGGACCCCAGCGTGTGGATCGGGGGCGTGGCGGGCGAGGCGCCGGCCGACCTGAGCGGCGCGCCCGCGTACCTGCGCGCCGAGGTGCAGGTGGAGGGCGTGCGCGCGGTCGCGTGGCGCGCGGCGCACCCGGACAGCAACTTCGCGGGCTTCCTGTGGGACGGCGTCAACGCGCGCGGGCAGCGGCTACCCACCGGCGTCTACACCGGCGCGCTGCGGCTGGCCTGGGGCCTGCCCGGCGAGTACGCGACGGCCGAGGTGTTCGGCGGGGCGGCGCAGTCACCGCTCGGCGTGATGGCCGACGAGCCGGTCGAGGCGGGGGTGACCGTGACCGAGCCCCTGGCGCTGTTCGACGGCCCCTCGAACCCGGTGGCGGCCGGGTGGTTCGTGCGCGGCGTGGCGCGGGTGTACGTCGGGCCCGAGGGGGCGGTGATGGTGGCCGAGGACGGCGCCTCGCGCGGCGTCTACCTGCCGGCGCCGCGCCTGACGCGCCGCGCCGGCGTCGGGCAGACCAGCTTCGGGTGTCCCACCAGCGGGCCGGCCACCGAGGGCTGCCTGGGGCGACCGGTGGACGTGGCCGCCGCGCCGGACGGCAGCCTGGTGGTGGCCGACGCGGGCGAGGGGCGCGTGCTGCGCGTGACCGCGGCGGGCGACTACGCGCCGGTGTACGAGGGCGGCGAGGGCTTCGAGCCGGTGGCCGTCGCGGTGGCGCCGGACGGGACGGTCTTCGTGGCCGACGCGACCTCGGGCGTGGTGTCGCGGGTGGTCGGCGGGGCGCTCGAGCCGCTGGCGGGCGGCGATCCGCCCACGCTGCCCGGCCTGGGCGCGCCGGTGGGCATCAGCTTCCCCACCGACCTGGCGGTGATGCCCGACGGCCGCCTGCTGGTGGCGGACTGGCCCTTCGGCGTGCGCGCGGTGCACCCGGACGGGCGCGTGGAGGATCTGTCGCCCGATCCGCTGACCCACCCGGATCCGCCGGCGCCGCGGCACCTGGCGCTGGCCGCGGACGGATCGATCTACCTGAGCGAGACGAACCGGCAGCGGGTGCGGCGGTGGTGGCCGGACAGCGGGCGGCTGGTGACGGTGCTGGGGCAGGACGGCAAGGCGGGCTTCCGCGGCGACGGCGGGCCGGCCAGCGACGGGCTGCTGAGTCATCCCGAGGGGCTGGCGCTGGGCGCGGACGGCACGCTGTACGTCGCCGACACCTGGAACGCGCGCGTGCGGGCGGTCGCGCCCGACGGCCGCCTGCGCACCGCCGCGGGCTGGGGCCACGCGGCGGACGCGGGCTTCGACGAGGGCGGCCCCGCCTCGGACGCGCTGCTGCCCTCGCCGGTCGGGCTGCACCTCGGCGCCGACGGCGTGCTGGTGGTGGCCGACGCCGAGACCGGCCGCGTGCTGGCGGTCGATCCGGGCGACGTCGTCTACGACCGCCCGGCCAGCAACGGCGACGTGCTGACCCGCGCCGAGGACGGGTGGCGCGTGGCCCGCAGCGACGGCGAGGTCGAGCACTTCGACGCCGACGGGCGCCTGCGCGAGCGCGTGGACGCGCTGGGGCGCGCCACCACCTTCGCCTGGGAGGCCGAGCGACTGGTGGCGATCACCGACGACCTGGGCGACGCGGTGACGCTGCGCTGGGGCGACGCCGGGCTGGCGGCGGTGGTCGACCCGCACGGCGCCGAGACGACCTTCGCGGTGGGCGCCGACCGCGACCTGCGCGGCGTGACCTACGCCGACGGCGCCGAGACGACGTATGCGTACGACGACGCGCACCGGGTGGTCGGCTGGACCGACGCCGACGGGCGCACGGCGACCTACGCCTACGGGACGCACGGCCGGGTGGCCGAGGTGGTGAACGGTGAGGGTCACCGCCGCGCCTACACGCCCTTCGAGACGCAGGCGCTGCTGAACGACCTGGGCGAGGGCGGCGGGCCCGACGACCTGGCGCCCGCGGCGCCCGCGCCGCGCAGCGTCTGGATCGACGGCGCCGGGCAGACCTGGCGGGTCGCCTACGACAGCGCCGGCGAGGCCGCCGAGATCGAGCGGCCCGACGGCGTCGTGGTGACGCTGGCGAACCACCCCGCCGGCATGGCGGCGACGCTGACCGACGACGCCGGGACCACCACGCGCTTCTACGACGCCTGGGGGCGACTGCTGGCGACCTCGGGCCCCGAGGGCGAGGGCGAGCTGTGGTACGGGGACGCCGCGCACCCCGAGCGGCCGACGCGCTGGACGCGGCCCGACGGCGAGCACGTGCAGGTCGAGTACGACAGCGAGGGCCGGCTGGCGACGGTGCAGGTGGGCGACGACGACGCCCGCTGGACGATGACCTACGCGGCCGACGGCCAGATCGAGACCCTCACTGATCTGGCCGGCCGCACCCGCCGCCACAGCTACGACGCGCGCGGCAACCTCGTGACCCTCGAGGGGCCCGCCGGCGTGGTCGCGCAGCTCGGCTACGACGCGCGCGGCAACGTGGTGCGCGAGGACGGCCCGGGGGGCCAGACGACGTATGCCTACGACGCCCTCGACCGGCTGGTCGAGGTGCGCGATCCGACCGGCGCGGTGCACCGCTTCGCGCGCGACCACCAGGGGCTGCTGACCGGCGTGACGAGCGACGGGGCGCCGCAGACGACGCTGACGCGGGACGGGCGGGGCCGCCTGGTGGGCCTGTCGCTGGCCGGCGCCCCCGCGTGGACGCTCGCGTACGACGGCGAAGACCGCGTGACCGCGGTGGTGAACCCGGCCGGCGGCCGGGTGGACGCGACCTACGACGCGCTCGATCGGGTGGTGGGCTATACCGTGCGCGGCGGCGGGCGGACCGAGACGGCGACGCTGACCTGGGCGGGCGTCGACCGGCTGGCGCGGGCCGCCGACGAGGACAGCGACGTGCGCTGGACCTACGAAGAGGCCGGTCGGCTGGCCACCGTGACCCAGCACCACCCGGGCATGGCGCAGCCGATCACGCTCGAGTACGCGGTCGACGCGGGCCGGGTGTCCGCGGTGACCTACCCCGCGCTGCCCGGCTTCGAGGGGGGTACGTTCGACCTGAGCTACGGCGCGGGCGGGCACCTCGAGCAGATCTACGCGCCCGACGGGCGGTCGTACGACCTGCCGCGCGACGACGGCGGGCGGCTGGAGGCGTTCCAGATCGACTGGGGCGACACGCTGGACGTGGCCTACGGCCATGACGCGGCCGGGCGCGTGGACAGCGTCGTGGCGTACCCCGACAGCTGGCGCGAGCAGGTGGCGTGGCGGGTGGCCTGCGCCTACGACGTGGACGACGTGCGGCTGAGCGAGGACGGGCCCGAGGGTCAGGTCGCGTACGCCTACGACGGGCTGCGGCGGCTGACGGGTGTGACGCGCAGCGCGGGCGAGGACGAGCAGTTCGCGTGGGACGCGCGCGGCGATCCGACGGGGCCCGACGTGACCGTCGACGCCCACGGGCGGCTGACGGCGGTGGGCGACGTGGGCTACGCCTTCGACGACGCCGGGCGGGTGATCGAGCGCACCGACGGCGACGGCGCGCGGCTGCGCTTCGCCTGGGACGCCGACGACAAGCTGGTCGAGGTCGCCCACGTGCCGGCCGGCGACGACGCCGCCGACTGGACGCTCGAGTATCGGTACGACGCGCTGGGCCGGCTGATCGCCCGCGGCGTGGACGGCGACCTGACCTTCTACGTGTACGACCGCGACGATCTGGTGCTCGAGGTGGGCACCGACGGCGCCGTGCAGGCGCTGCACCTGCACGGCGGCGACATCGACACGCCGCTGGCCACGCGCCGCGGCGCCGACGAGGTCGTGTACCTGCGCGATCCGCTGGGCAGCGTGCGCGCCCTGATGCGGCCGGGCGAGGCGGCCCCCTTCGCCACCTTCGCGTGGTCGGCCTTCGGGCGCCTGCTCGACCAGACCGGCGACGCCACGCCGCGCTTCGGCTTCCACGGCGCCTACCGCGACGCCGACACCGGCCTCGTGTGGCTGCGCCTGCGCTGGTACGACCCGGTGGCGGGTCGCTTCCTCAGCACGGATCCGCTGAAGTTCACCACCCTGTCGAACCCCTACGCCTTCCCTGGGCTCGATCCGGTCGGCGGCCGCGATCCGTGGGGCGCGGGGCCGCCGCGGGCCGTGAAGGTGGCCTACGCCGCGCGCCAGACCTACACCGAGGCCAAGGGCTTCGCCGACGCCGTCCGCGACCCCAAGAACCTGGCGATCAAGGTGGGCACCGACGTCGCGGCGAAGGTCGCGACGATGGTGGGCGGCAAGGACGCCGGGCGCGCGGTGGACTTCGCGGTGAAGACCGCCGCCGGCAAGGGCATCGGCCCCGGCGTGGACGACGTGCTGAAGTACGCCTACGACGCCTGGCAGGCCAAGGACGACTGCGGCCGCGCGAAGGTGGGCGGGCAGGTGTTCAAGGATCTGCTGCGCGGCAACAAGACCTTCTCGAAGGCGGTCGACGACTTCCTGAACCTGGGCAACCTGGTGCCCGGGCGGTGATCAGGGCGCCAGCGCCGGCACGCTGCGCGGGCGCACCAGGATCCACAGCGACAGGATGGCGACCACCGACGTGGCGGCCATCGTCGCGCCCATCGGCACGGCGTCGTGGATGCCGAAGAGGCCGATGACCGGCGAGATGACGCCGGCGAGGCCGAAGTTGACCGCGCCGAGCAGCGAGGCGGCGGTGCCGGCCTGGGCGCCGTGCTCGGCCAGCGCCAGCACCTGGATGCAGGGCATCGCGAGGCCGCAGGTCATCAGGAAGACCCACAGCGGGACGAGCACGCCGAAGAGGCCTGCGCCGGCGAGGTCGAGCAGCACGATCGCGCCCGACGCCGCCAGCAGCACCGCCGTCGCCGCCACCAGCACCCACTGCGGGCCGATGCGCTGCGCCAGGCGGGCGCTGGCCTGCGCGCCGGCGACGATGCCCAGCGAGTTGACCGCGAACAGCAGCCCGTAGTCCTGCGCGTCGAGGTGATAGACCTGCTGGAACAGGAAGGACGAGGACGACAGGTAAGCGAACAGGCCGCTGAACACCATGCCGCCGATGAGGGCGACGCCGACGAAGGCGCGGTCGGCGAAGAGGATCTTGTAGCGGGCGGCCGTGGCGCCGCGCTCGGGCGCGTGGCGGCGCCCCCGCGGCAGCGTCTCGGGGATGAACAGCACGGTGCACAGCCAGACCAGCGCGCCGAAGGCGGCCAGCACGACGAAGATGCCGCGCCACGAGGTCCAGCGCATCAGCTGCGAGCCGATCACCGGCGCGAGGATGGGCGCGAGGCCGGTGACCAGGGCCAGGCGGGCCAGCACCCGCACCATGCGGTGCCCGGCGAACAGGTCGCGCACCATGGCCATGGCGACGACGGCGCCGGCCGCGGCGCCGGCCCCCTGCAGCGCCCGGAACAGCAGCAGCACGTGATAGTCGTGGGTGAGCGCGACGCCCAGGCTGGCGGCGATGTGCAGGGTGGTCGCCAGGATGATGGGCAGGCGGCGCCCGACGCGATCGCTCCAGGGGCCGACCACCAGCTGGCCGAGCGCGAAGCCCAGCGCGGTGGCGGTGAGCGTCAGCTGCACGGCGGCGGTGTCGATGCCCAGGTCGGCCTCCACCTGCGGGAAGGCCGGCAGGTAGAGGTCGACGGTGAAGGGGCCGAGGCCGCGCAGCGCGCCCAGGATCAGCACGAACAGCCAGCGCTGGCGGGTGGTCGTCGGTGCGTGAGAGGCCATCGGGGGCACGGCGTCGGGTTCCTCTCGCGGGGGGCGGCGGGCCGGGGTCGGAGGATGGCGGCTGAACGCCGCAAGTTTCGAACGATCGTCCGAATCGGCGGGCGGCGCGCCCGACTTGATCGCCCGGCGAGGCCGGGTGATGGTCGCCGGCGATGGGCGACGGCTGCCTGATCTTCGTCGGCGACGTGCACCTGGGGCGGCGCCCGGCCACCGCGGCGGAGGGGCTGGCGGCCTGCGGCCTCGATCCGCGCGACGTGTCGCCGGCCGTGGCGTGGCGCGCCACCGTCGACGAGGCGCTGGCCAGCGCCGCGCGCGCCGTCGTGCTGGCCGGCGACGTGGTCGAGAGCGAGGTGGATCGCTTCGAGGCCTTCGGCGCGCTCGAGGCGGGGGTGCGGCGGCTGACCGAGGCGGGCGTGGCCGTCTTCGGCGTGGCCGGCAACCACGACGGCCTGGTGCTGCCCCGCCTCGCCGAGCGCATCGCCGGCTTCACCCTGCTGGGCGCGGGCGGGCGCTGGCAGGTCGCGCCCGTGCCCGGCGCTGGCGGGCCGGTCGACCTGCTCGGCTGGTCCTTCCCTGCCCGGCACCACCGAGGCGATCCGCTGGCCGACGCCAGCTTCGAGGTCGCGGTGAGCGCGCTTCGCTCGGGCGCGACCGCGTTGGGCGTGCTGCACGCCGACCTGGACGCCGCCGACAGCCCGTACGCCCCGGTGCGATCGGCGGACCTTGCCCGCGCGCCGACGGCCGCGTGGTTCCTGGGCCACGTGCACGCGCCGCACGATCTGGGCGGTGACCGCCCGCTGGGCTACCTGGGCTCGCTGTGCGGCCTGGACGCCGGCGAGCCGGGCCCCCGCGGGCCGTGGCGCGTCGACGTGACCGGAGGCCAGGTGCGCGCGACCCACCTGCCCCTGGCGCCCATCCGCTGGTGCCCGCTGCGCGTCGAGGCGAACGACGCCGAGGACGCCGATGCGCTGCACGCCGCGGTGCTGCGCGCCGCGCGGGACGCCGCCGACCCCGAGGATGATCCGCGGCTGCGCGTCCGCGCCTGGCGGGTGACCCTGACCGGTCCGGTGTCCGACCGCGCGGTCGTCGACGACTTCCTGGGGCTCGCCGGCCGCGCGCCGCTGGTCATCGACGCTGGGGGCCGACCGGGCTTCGTCGAGCGCGTCGTCGACGCGACCTGGCCGCAGGTGGACCTGGACGCCCTGGCCCGAGAGCGCACGCCCGCCGGCCGGCTGGCCCGCCGCCTGCGCGCGCTGGAGGACGGCGAGCCGCTGCCGCCGACCCTCGACGAGGCCTTCGCCCGAGTGAGCACGCCGGCGTGGCGGCCGACGCCGCTGGACGAGGCCGCCCGCCGCGCCGCCGCCGTGCGCGCCTGCCGCCGCGCCCTCGACGCCCTGCTGCGGCAGGTGCGCTGATGTGGATTCAGCGCCTGCACCTGCGCCACGCGCCCGGGCTGCCCGATGGGGTCGCCCTGGCCGACGTTCGGCCCGGCCTGAACGTGGTCGTCGGCCCCAACGCCTCGGGCAAGTCGACGCTGGCCCGCGCCCTGCGCGCGACGCTCTGGCCCGCCGCGGCCCAGCCGGGCGTGATCGCGGACGCCACCTGGCGCCACGGCGACGCCGCCCTCGAGGTGACGCTGCACGGCGACCGCGCCACCTGGACGGAGCCGCCCCCACCCCTGCCCGACCCCGGGCTGAGCGCGCGCTATCGGCTGGGCCTGGCCGAGCTGCTGCGCGCCGGCGAGGCGGACGCGCGGCTGGCGCGCGCGGTGGCGCGCGAGCTGGCGGGCGGCTACGACGTCGACGCGGCGCTGGCCACGTTCGGCGATCGCAAGCTGCCGCCGCGCGACAAGACGCGCGCGCTGACCGAGGCCGAGGCGGCCGTGCGGCGCGCCGAGCAGGAGGCGGTGGCGCTGGCGGACGAGGAGGCCCGGCTGGCGGCGGGGGCCTCGCGGCGCGTTGCCGCGCAGCGCGCCGCGCGGCTGCTGCCGGTCGTCGAGCGCCTGCGCGACGCGGCCGAGGCGCGAGCGCGCCGTGCTGCCTTGCTCGCCCTGATCGAGGCGGCGCCGGCCGACCTCGACGCGGTGCCCGAGGACGCCGTCGCCGAGGTCGAGCGGCTGGACGCGGCGCTGGCCGAGGCGACGGACGACGCCGCGGACGCCGCCCGTGGGCTGGCCGAGGCCGAGGACGCCCTGCGCCGAGCCGAGCTGACCGGGCCGCCGACGCCGCCGGCCGAGCTGCAGGCCTGGCGCGACCGCGTGGCGGCGCTGGTCGACGACGCGCGCGAGGCCGCGACCCTGCGCCGGGCCGCCGACGCCGCGGCGCGCGCCGCGCCGAACGCGCCGGCAGGCGCCGCCACGGCCACCGAGACCCTCGAGCGCGCCATCGCGCAGGTGGTCGAGCAGCGGGCACGCGCGGACGCCGCCGAAGCCCTGCGCCGCGCCTGGCGGGCGGCCGCGGAGGACGCCAGCGAGGACGATCCCGAGGCGGTGAGGCGGTCGGCGCAGGATCTGCGCGCGTGGCTGCGGCGGAGCGGCGAGGCGCAGAACCCCCGGCCTGCCTTTGCGTTGCTGCTGGCGATCATGGGCGCGGTGAACGTGTGGGCGGCCGACCACCTGGCGGTGCAGGGCGCCTTCGCGTTGGCGGCGGGCCTCGCGTGGCTGGCGCGCCGGCCCACGCGCCGGCCGCGCGTCGACCACCCCCCGCCCGCCTGGACCGCCGCGGCCGTCGAGGCGCACCTCGACGCGCTCGACGGTCGCGCCGCCCGCGCGGCGGCCGCCGACGAGGCGCGGCGCCGCGCGCACGAGGCCGAGGACGCGGCGGAACACGCGGCGGAGGCGTTGGCCGCCGCCGCCGCGGGGCGCCAGGACGCCGCCCTCGACCTGGGGCTGGACGGTGAAGCCGGCGATCTCACCGTCCTGGAGGCGGCCGCCCAGCGCGGCCGCGCGCGCCGCCTGGCCGACGCCGCCGCCGAGGCCGCGGCGCGCGCCGACGCCGCCGAGGCCGCCGTGGACGCGGGCGTCGACGCGGTGGCCGCGTGGCTCTTCCCGCGGGGCTACCCGGTGACCGACGCCGCCGGCGCGCGGGCGGCGCTGGACGCGCTGGGCACGCGCATGACGCAGGCCGGGCACGCCGCCGCGGTGCACGCCGACCGGCGCGCGGCCGCCGAGCGCGCCGAGGGGCGCGTCGAGGCGCTGCGCACGCGGCGCGCGGCGCTCTTCGCGCGGGCGGGGGTCGCGCCCGACGACGCGGAGGGCCTGGCGCGACGGGCCGCGGCGCGGGCCGCGCTGGACGCGCAGCGGGCCGAGCGCGCGCGCCTCGACGCCCAGCTGACCGAGGCGCGCGCGCGGCGGGCGCCGGCCGTCGCCGACCTGCGCGCCGAGGGCGTCGCCGATCCCGAGGCGCTCGACGCCGCGGCGGTCGACGCGCTGGCCGACGAGCTGCAGGCGCGCGCCGCCGAGGCCGAGGGCCTGGCGCGGGCCGAAGGTGCGCTACGCGCGCGGGTCGCGGCCGCGAGCGAAGGCACGCGCCTCGCCGACGCGCTGGCGGCGGTCGAGCGGGCGCAGGCCGAGCTGGAGACCGCGCGCGCCGGGGCGCTCGAGGACGCGCTCGCCCGCGCCTGGCTCGAGGACGCGCGCGCGGGCGACGACGCGGCCGACGCCCCCGCGGTGCTGCGGCGCGCCCACGATCTCTTCGACCGGTTCACCCACGGCGCGTACGGGCTGGAGGTCGATCCCGCCGGCCACTTCGGCGCCCGCGACCGAGCGTCCGGCGCCCAGCGCCCTCTCGAGGCGCTGTCGGACGCCACCCGCGTGCAGCTGCTGCTGGCCGCGCGCGTGGCCGGCATCGAGGAGGCCGAAGCGGACGGGCCGTCCCTGCCGCTGGTGCTGGACGAGCTGCTGTCGACCACGGATCCCGACCGCTTCGCCGCCGTCGCGGACGCCGTGTTCGCGCTCGCCGACGCGGGCCGGCAGGTGCTGTACCTCACCGCGGATCCGGCCGAGGCCGATCAGTGGGTGCGGGCGAGCGCGGCCTCGGGCCGCCCCCCGCCGTCGCTGCACAGGCTGCGCGGCGCGGCGCCCGCTACTCCGCGGCCGTCAGCCCCCGCATGACCGGGCACTGCAGCACGACGCCGGGCGGCGCCGTCTCGAGGTCGTCCCCGTCGGGCCATCCGCTGATGCTGACCAGGAAGCGATCCTCGGGATGAGGCACCACCTTCAGCAGGCCGTCCTTGAAGGGATCGCGCCGCGCGCCGCGCAGGGGCTCGAGATCGAAGGCGTCCAGGCGGGGGCACTCGCCCGTCGCCTCGACCACGCGCCGCCAGGTGGCCAGCGTGCGCAGCCCGGGCACCACCACGTCGCGCAGCGCGCGCTGCCGCACGTGGTCGGCGTAGGGGCCGACGAAGGTGACCATCGACTCGGCCAGCGCCCCGCTGCGGCCGTCGAGGCGGGTCAGCTCGCCGAGGCGCGCGTCGGCCTCGCGCAGGGCCGCCACGCACCGATGGGCGGGCGCGTCGGGCGGGCAGGCCGCCTCGACCTGCTGCGCCAGCAGGTGCAGGCCCGCGATGGGCAGCAGGGCGTCGTCGGGCAGGTCGCGGCCGGGCAGCTCGATGTCCAGCAGCAGGGAGGCCCAGAGCCC
>JAUHXL010000603.1 GCA_030426945.1 bacterium | reverse complement strand
TCGGAAGCGGGCCCGTCCCCGCCGTTGACCGGGCGCAGGCGCGGTCATACGATGCGCCGTCCTCGAGACCTTGGAGATCCCCCATGGAGTTCCTGCGCACGCTGAAGCGCACGCATACGAACGGGCAGCTGCGGGCCGACGACGTCGGCCGCGAGGTGGTGCTGATGGGCTGGGTGCAGAACCGCCGCGACCACGGCGGCTGCATCTTCGTCGACCTGCGCGACCGCGACGGGCTGACCCAGGTGTACTTCGACCCGCAGGTGGACGCCGAGGCGCACGGGCTGGCCGAGGACATGCGCAGCGAGTACGTCATCGGCGTCCGCGGCAAGGTGATCAGCCGGGGCGAGAACGTGAACCCCAAGCTGCCCACGGGCGCCATCGAGGTGGCCGTCGAGCAGGCGATCATCTTCAACGCCGCGCAGACGCCGCCCTTCCCGATCAACGACCGGGTCGAGGCGGGCGAGGACATCCGGCTGAAGTACCGCTTCCTCGACCTGCGGCGGGCGCCGCTGCAGCGCGCGATGATCATGCGGTCGACGGTGAACGCGGTCACGCGCAACTATCTGGTCGACAACGGGTTTCTCGAGCTCGAGACGCCGATCCTGACCAAGGCGACGCCCGAGGGCGCGCGCGACTACCTCGTGCCCAGCCGCGTGCACCCGGGGCGCTTCTACGCGCTGCCGCAGAGCCCGCAGCTGTTCAAGCAGCTGTTCATGGTGTCGGGCTACGACCGCTACTTCCAGCTGTGCCGCTGCTTCCGCGACGAGGATCTGCGCGCCGAGCGGCAGCCGGAGTTCACGCAGATCGACCTCGAGATGTCCTTCGTGGACCAAGAGGACGTCTTCGCGATCATCGAGGGCCTGATGGCGCGCATCTGGAAGGACACGCTCGACATCGACGTGCCGACGCCCTTCCAGCGGCTGACCTACGCCGAGGCGATGGACAAGTACGGCAGCGACAAGCCCGACCTGCGCTTCGGGCTCGAGCTGGTCGGCCTGACCGACGCGGTGGGCGACGTCGAGTTCGGCGTCTTCAAGAGCACCGTCGCCAACGGCGGCGAGGTGAAGGCCCTGCGCCTGCCCGGCGGCGGGCTGACCCGCGCGCAGCTCGACAAGCTGCCCGAGGTGGTCGCGCCCTACGGCGCCAAGGGCGTCGCGTGGGTGCGCATGAAGGAGGACGGCACCTGGCAGTCGCCGATCGCCAAGTTCATCGGCGCCGACCACCAGAAGGTGATCAACGAGCGCCTGGGCATGGCGCCCGGCGACCTGGCGTTCTTCGTCGCCGACACCTGGTCGGTGACGCACGCCGCGCTGGGCCAGCTGCGCCTGCACCTGGCGAAGCTGCTCGAGCTGATCCCGCAGGATCGCTTCGCGTTCGCGTGGGTGACCGACTTCCCGTCCTTCGAGTACGACCCCGAGGCGAAGCGGTGGATCGCGATGCACCACCCCTTCACCAGCCCGCGGCCCGAGGATATCCCGCTGATGGACGAGGATCCGGGCAAGGTGTACGCCCGGGCCTACGACTGCGTCTGCAACGGCTACGAGATCGGCGGCGGCAGCATCCGGATCCACCAGCGTTCGGTGCAGGAGAAGGTGTTCCAGCTTCTGGGGCTGAGCGAGGAGGAGGCGAAGCAGAAGTTCGGCTTCCTGCTCGACGCCTTCAGCTACGGCGCGCCCCCCCACGGCGGCATCGCCATGGGCATGGACCGGCTGATCATGCTGCTGGTGGGCACCGACAGCATCCGCGACGTCATCGCCTTCCCCAAGACGCAGAAGGCCAGCGATCTGATGACCGACGCGCCCTCGCCGGTGGAGCTCGAGCAGCTGCGCGAGGTGCACATCCGCGTGGCCACGCCCCAGAAGTGAGGCGGCCGCCGCCCGGAGCGGACGGCGGCGTCGCGCGTGCGCGCGGCGAGGGGGCGGGCGGGTGCCCCCCCGGGCGTCGGTATCGGGTGGATGGGCGGTTGGTTGGGCGTGGCGGTCGGGCGGACGGGTGGTTGGCCGAGCGCCCCGGTCGAGCGGACGGCTGGCTGGCCGGACGTCGCGGTCGGGCGGACGGCTGGCTGGCTGGACGTCGCGGTGGGGCGGACGGGTACTTGGCAGGGTGGCGGGGTGAACGACGCCCCGACACCGCCTCCTACGCCCGATCGGCGCCCGCGGTCACTGAGCCACGCAGCCACGCTCCTTGCGCGGCGCGCGGGACGAGCACCTGCCACCCACGCTTCTCGGCGAACGGTCTAGCCCCCGACTCGGGGCGTCATGATTTGGCGCCGGTGTCGCCCGTTTCAGGAGCGGCTTTGCCCGCCCTCTTTTCAGAAAATGCGAGGCTGTTGGCGCCGTGGACGAGTCGAGCCCGGCGCTCGCACCGTCGGCGGGCAATGGCGCGAGAGGGCGGCGCCGGCGCCAAATCTTGCGAGAACCGGTCGGCTGGGCTTGGCCGTGAGCCGCCGCGGCCGTCAACGGGCGCGGCGCCCAAAGACCTGCAGCGCAGCAGAGCGACGATTTCTCGCCTTCGTGAGTCCGAACGGGTCCAGGGCGGAGCCCTGGCCGGTGGGAGCTCGAGGGAGGTACGGAGTACCTTCCTCGAACCTTGGCGACCCGCGGGGCCTAGGCCGCGAACCACCCGTTGGCGTCGCGGGGCGCCGGTCTTTCGCGCCGCGGCGCGCGCGCCGAGCGGGGCGCCGAATCCCCGAGCCGCGGTGCCCACACCGACCGGAGCGCCCAACCTCCCAGCCGCGACGCACGCGCCGAGCGAAGCGTCCAATCCCCGCGCCGCGGCGCCCGCGCCGAGCGGGGCGCCGCGCTGCAAGAGCGCACCGCAGATCGGAAACCCATGTCCGACCTCGATCTGATCGTCATCGGCGCCGGCGTCAACGGCGTCGGCATCGCCCGCGACGCCGCGCTCCGCGGCCTCAAGGTCGCGCTCTTCGAGAAGAAGGACCTCGGCGCCGGCACCAGCGGCGCCTCCAGCGGGATGATTCACGGCGGCGTCCGCTACCTCGAGACCGACCGCGACGTCACGCGGAAGTCCTGCGAGGACTCCGGCTACATCCAGTCCATCGCGCCGCACCTGCTGTTCCGCATCCCGTTCCTGTTCCCGCTCTTGTCCTGGAGCGGCAAGGCCAAGCTGATGCACGAGCTGGCCTACGTCTTCTTCAAGGCCTACGACCGCTTCCAGCCGCTGAAGCGGGGCAAGCCGGCCACCAAGCTGAACCGTGACGAGGCGATGCAGCTCGAGCCGGGGCTGCACCCGGCGACCATCGGCGCGGTCACCACCGACGAGTGGGCGATCAACGTCTTCCGGCTGTGCACACTGAACGCGCTGGACGCGCAGCGGAACGGCGCGCAGATCCACCTGCGGCACGAGGTGGAGCAGTTCGTGCGCGGGCCGGACGGGCGCGTGCTGGGCGTGCGGGTGCGCGACCTGCGCACCGGGCGGCAGCGCGAGGTGCGGGCGCGGCTGACCTTCAACGCGGCGGGGCCCTGGGCGGGGCGGCTGGCGGGGCTGGCGGGCGCCGAGGTGAAGCTGCGGCCGGGGAAGGGGATCCACCTCGTCTTCGCGCGGCGCCTGGTGAACTACGCGATCATCGCGCACGCCATCGACGGGCGGCAGGTGTTCATCGAGCCCTACGGCACCGAGACGTGGATCGGCACCACCGACGACGACTACTACGGCGATCCCGGCGAGGTGCAGGCCACGCACGACGAGGTGGAGTACCTGCTGCAGGCCATCCAGACCGTCTTCCCGCGCGTGCGGGAGCATCGGCTGGTGCGCGCCTTCGCGGGCGTGCGGCCGACGCTGTATCGGTACGGTCCCTTCGAGAGCGATCTGAGCCGCGACCACGCGGTGTTCGATCACACCGCCGAGGGCGCGCCGGGGCTGATGAGCATCGGCGGCGGCAAGCTGGCGGCCTATCGCATCATGGCCGAGGAGGCGACGGACACCGTCTGTCGGACGCTGAAGGTGACGGTGCCTTGCCGCACGCACCAGAGCCCGCTGCCGGGCGGTGAGGCGACGCCGGATCCGGCGGTGGTGGCCGAGGCGGCGGGCATCGATCGCTACGCCGCGGCGCGGATGGTGCACCGGCACGGGGAGCGTTCGCGGGAGATCGTCGAGCGCATCCAGCGCAACCCGCGGGAGCGTCGAACGCTCTGCGCGTGCGAGCCGGTGACCGAGGCCGAGGCGCGCTTCTGCATCGAGACGGAGTGGGTGACGACGCTCGAAGACCTGCGGCGGCGCACGGCGTGCGGCGGCGGCCCCTGTCAGGGCGCGCGCTGCGCGCGGCAGGCGTCGTGGCTGCTGGCGGGCTACCAGGGCGGCGA
>JAUHXL010000059.1 GCA_030426945.1 bacterium | reverse complement strand
GATCTGCACGGTCAGATCGCGCGCTGCGCGGAGCGGCTGGGCGACGACGCGACGGCGCTCGAGCATCAGCGCGCGGCCTACGCGCTCGACAGCACGCACCAGCCGACCCTCGAGGCCCTCGCGGAGCTTCATGTGCGCGCGGGGGTGTGGGACGAGGCGTTCAAGGTCGGGCAGGCGCTGCTGCTGCACCACGGCGACGCCATGTCGGGCGAGGCCCGCGCGGACGCGCTGTACCGTCAGGGCTTCGTGCGGGCGCAGCAGGGTGATCGCGAGGCCGCGGGGGTGTTGTTCCGCAAGGCCCTCGACGCCGACAGCACGCACCTGGCCGCGCGCCGCGCGCTGACCGAGAGCGCGCCGGTGCCGCCGCCGCGCTGTGAGCCGCCGTCGCTGGCGCCGGTCGCGCCGCCGCCCGCCGTCGAACCCCCCGTGGCTCCGCGGGCGGCCCCGCCGGCCTTGCCCCCGCCGCTGCCCCTGGAGGATCTGGCCCCGGTCGCGGACGACGGCGTCGTCGCGCTCCCGGGCGCCGCGTCGACCGTCCTGTTGGCGGCGCCGCAGGTGGTGGTGCCCACCGAGCAGGTCGAGGCGATCGTCGAGCGCGCGGTGGCGGCGGCGTCCGGGCGATCGGCCCAGGGCCCCAGCCCCGAGTCGCTGCGCGGCTCACTGAAGCATCGGGTCAAGGTCGTCCGGCGCCCCAACCGCCGCTGGCAGCGCGTGCTGTACGGCGCGGCCGGCGTCGCGCTGGTCGGCGCCGGCCTCGCCTTCAGCGGCCTGCTGGTGCAGAGCTATCGGCTGCAGGCCTCGGAGCAGGAGCGGGCGCGCGTCGAGCACATCAGCGAGCGCCTCGCCATCGAGGTGCAGGAGACGCAGGGCCGCATCCGCGTGCTGCAGGCGCGCCTGAAGGATCCCAACGCATCCCCGGAGTCGCTGGCGCACCTGCGCAAGACCCGTCTGCCGGTGGGCCCCTTGTCCGATCAGCTCGTCGAGCTGACGGTGCGCGATCTCGAGATGCGCGAGGAGCTCACGACGGTCGAGACCATGCTGTCCGAGGTCGTCGCCAAGAAGGGCGGCTCGGTCGAAGAGAACGGCGCCCTGCAGGCGCGCATCGCCGAGCTCGAGGGGCGGCTCGAGGCGATCAAGGGCGAGCAGTCGGCGGTGCAGACGCGGCTGGCCACCCGCCTCGACTCGAACATCGAGGCGATCACGACGGCGCTGTCGGCGACGGGCATCGACTTCCAGAACCTGATCGAACCCACGCTGGCGCGCACCCCGCTGGTGGACGCGCGGGACGACGCGGCGATGGCCCTCGGTGGCCCCTTCGTCGGCGACGACGGCTACGTCAGCCCGGTGCAGGGCGAGAGCTCGGTGATGAGCCCGTTCGGGCCGCGGGGCACCTCCCACCACGACGGGATCGACATCCCGGCCGAGGTCGGCACGCCGGTCAACGCGGTGGCCGACGGCGAGATCATCCACGTGCAGGATCGTCCCACGTGGGAGCGCCGCCCGGAGTTCGTCACCGAGGACGGCAAGCGCGTGCGCGGGCACGGCTGGCGGGCCGGCGTCTACGTCGAGGTGAAGCACGACGACCAGCGGGTCAGCCGCTACCTGCACCTGGACACCCTGGCCCACGGCATCACGAAGGGCGCGCGCGTGCGCGCCGGGCAGCCCCTGGGCACGGTCGGGCGCACCGGCGTGGTGCACAGCGACACCCACCTGCACTTCGAGCTGCGCGATCCCCCCGAGAGCGAGGGCGGCCGCTGGGGCAACGCCCTGGATCCGATGGCGAAGGTGCACGCGTCGGATCAGGACTTCATCCCGGGCACGTCGCTCCTGCACCTGCGCTTCGACGAGCTCGAGCGCCTCGAGACCGAGGCGAGCGCGCAGCTCTCGGCCGAGGGCGGCCCGGCGGCGCCTGCGGCGGCGGCCGAGGGCGGTCAACCGGTGAGCGAAGCCGACCGCTCGGCGCTCGCCGCGCGGATGGATCACCTGCAGGCGCTCGAGCGCATGCTGCGCGATCTGCCGCTCGTGGCGCCGGTGGACGACTATCGCGTGTCGAGCCCCTTCGGCCGCCGGCCGGATCCGGTCACCGGCGAGTGGGCCTTCCACGAGGGCATCGACATCCCCGGCGACGAGCGCACGCCGGTGCGCGCGACCGCCCCCGGCACGGTCGTCTTCGCCGGCGAGGACGATCAGTACGGCTTCCTCGTCGAGGTGGAGCACGGCAACGGCGTGCGCACGCGCTACGGGCATCTGTACAAGGCCCTGGTGCGGCAGGGGCAGCGGGTGCGCTACCGCGAGCGCATCGCCTTGATGGGCAGCACCGGCCGCAGCACCGGGTCGCACCTGCACTACGAGGTCATCGTCGACGGGAAGCCGCGCGATCCGATGAACTTCATCCAGGCGGGCAAGTACATCTTCAAGCGCTGATCGCGGGCGTCCGCGAGGCGGCGTTCCGAGGGGTGCAACGCGCGCGGCGTTGTGCCAGAATCGGCCCCCTCTAACCGTCCCAATGGGGTTCACGATGATCCGAGGTTGGATGTTGGCGGCCGCGTCGGTCGGCGCTATGGGGTGTACGGCTGCGCGGGGTCCCGCGGTGATGGCGATTGTCAACTACGGCGAGATCGAGGGGCAGAAGTCCCTGCAGAGCTGCGTCGTGCGGCTGGGTATGCCGGCCGACGAGGTCAAGTTGGCGTGCGGCGAGCCCGCCGAGGAGGTGCGCTCGTCGGCGCACGACACGTGCTGGATCTACGAGAACATCGCCGAGATGAGCTTGGATGCAGCGACCGGCACCGATCGCGTGGCCATCTGCCTCGACTCGCGCTCGCGGCAGGCCTACACCCGCGAAGGCAAGGACGTGACGCGCCTCGAGATCAGCCGCGTCTTCGGGCTGAAGGCCGAAGAGAAGCCGAAGGCACCGGCGCCCGCGCTGAGTCGGCCGCTGCCGCCGCCCCCGCCTCCGCCGCCCCCGCCCGCGCCCATGGACGGCGCCGGCGGCGAGGACGAGGATCTCTGAACGCCCGGTGATCAGGGGTGACCGCGCGACCGACCGACGGTCGTCGCGGCCCCGCTCAGCCCTTCAGCGCAGCCACCGCGACGCCGGGCACGGCCAACCAGCTCGGGTTGGCCTCGAAGTCCGTCAGCCGGCGGCCCAGCTCGGCCAGGTTGCCGTGGTCGTGGAACCAGGGCGGCGTCGGCTTGATGCGGAACGGCGCCTTGACCACCGACTTCTGCGGGTGGTCGAACAGGTAGGTGTTGTGCACCGAGCCGCGACCCGACCGGATGTCCTCGAGGGGGTGGCCGGGGAACGCACCCCAGGTGGTCACCACCAGGCCGTACACCAGCCCCGCCCACACGTTGACCCCGATGCCGCCGTAGCGCAGATCGGCCACGGCGCGGTCCACCGCCTTCGCGTGCTCGCGCTGCGTCGTCGGGTGGACCAGCATCATGCAGGACAGCGTGCCCCACACCTTGTCGTTGCAGAAGGGCACGGCCTGCGCGAGGAAGTCGGCGGCGTCGCCCCCGTCGATGTCCACCACCGCCAGCACGCCGCAGAAGGCCTCGTTGGTCAGGGCGTACTCGCCGTCCTCCGCCGGCACGTCGGGGATCAGCGTCCAGGGCACCACGTCGTCCGCCCGCGGCCCCAGCGCCTCGGCCTGCGGGTAGCGCTCGAGGAACCCCGCGTAGCGCTGCTGCGCGCCGGGGTAGTAGGCCTTGCGCGCCCGCGCGTTCGACAGCTGGGTCCGCAGCGCGGCCAGGAAGCGATCCCGCAGCGACCACTGCCGGGGCAGCACCAGCACCTTGGCCGCGTTGCAGTTGAAGCTGCCGTTGTGCACCACCATCGAGGCGGCGTGCCGCGCCTGATACTCCAGATCGGCGTCCGACCACGGGCCGGGCACGATGATCAGCGGCGTGACGGCGCCCAGCTCGCTGGTGATCGGCTTGTCCAGCACCGGCTCGCCCGAGGCCTTGCGCCGCGCCTGCTCGGCGGGATCGCTGCCCCAGATGATGGCGTCGTGCGTCCGCTCGCTGCCGGTGATGTGGATGGTGTGCACCTTCTCGTGCTGGCACAGGTAGGCGCCCTGCTCGGCCCCGCCGTACACCACCTTCAGGTAGTCCTGATCCACCAGGCACTTGAACGCGCGCTCGATGAAGGGGCCGACGTACTCGTTGACCGGGTTCATCTTGAGGACGACCACCTCGTCCTCGACGAACAGCTTGTACAGCACGTCCATCGGCCCGATGGACGACTGGTTGCCGGCGCCCAGCACCAGCGACACCTTGCCGGCGGGCGTCTTGCCGGCCGCCTTCTCGCGGTAGATGCGGCCCTGCGTGGGCTCCGCGCCGGGCTCGATCCACACCTCGGCGGTGTAGCCGGTGAACAGCGCGCGATCCTTCCAGTTGGCCGGGAAGACCTCGGCCACCCACTGGCCGTCCGGGCGGCGCTCGAGCCCCGGGGGCTGGGGTTGGCCGCCGGCCTCGAGGGCCTCGACCAGCAGGCGCACGTTGCGCATCGTCGTCATCGGGCCGCCCAGCCACTCCTCGCCTTCGCCGCCGCTGCCCGGGGCGTGCCCCTTGGCGCGCGCCGCGGCGGCCACCCACTCGGGCGCGACGGCCTGCAGATCCTCCGCGCAGCGTCGCAGCAGCGCCAGCCGCGTGGGGATGGCGGTCGCGACCCAGCGATCCCGGGCCGCGTACAGTCGCTCGACGGCGGCGTCGCACGCCTCGAGGCTCGTGGGCGGGACGGAGGGCGGTGGCTCGGGAAAGTCGGGCGACGACATGGGGGCTCCCAGGGTGATGGTTCATCGTGTCGATACCGGAATCCGACGCCCACCGCCAGCGTTGGCGCCGCCGCGGTCCACGAGGGTGGACAACGGTCCCCGTCTGGCGCTTGATCGATCCGTGCGCGTCTTGCTCAGCCTGTCCATCGCTCTGTCCACGCTCGGCTGCGGCCGCTGGCTCTACCCGGTCACCGAGCGCGCGACCAGCGTCGAGGTGCTGCCCACCGGCGATGGCTGGCACATCGCGCTCCATCGCTTCCCGCCCGCGCCGGGCGCGGCCGCGCGCCGCCTGCCGGTCATCGTCTGCCACGGCGTCACGAGCAACCGACGGAACTGGGATCTCACCGAGCGTCTGAGCTTCCCGGCGCACCTGGCCGCGCAGGGCTTCGACGTGTACGTCCTCGAGCTGCGGGGCAGCGGCGCGGCCGGCCGCCGCCCGCTCTTCGGTGGCCCGCCCGCGCACTACACGCTCGACGACTACGCGACGGTCGACGTGCCCGTCGCCGTCGAGGCGGTGCGGGCCCGCACCGGCGCGCCCGCGGTGCACTGGGTGGGGCACAGCATGGGTGGCATCGTCATGTACGTCTATCTGCAGCGCGTGGGGGGCGACGCGATCCGCTCGGTCACGGCGGTCGGCTCGCCGGTCCACGTGCTGCCCCAGAGCCGCACCCTGGCGGACGCCGTGGATCTGCTGCCCCTGTTCGAGGTCTTCTTCGACACCCTGCCGGTGGGGCTGGTCAGCGAGGCCGCCGCGCCGGTCGCCTGGCCCTCGCGGCTGCCCGAGCAGCACCTGGTCTGGAACGACCAGAACATGGATCCGGGCGCCGCCCGCGCGCTGGCCGCCCACGGCACCCACGCCATCT
The DNA here is from genome assembly GCA_030426945.1 of bacterium. Taxonomy (GTDB): domain Bacteria; phylum Myxococcota_A; class Bradymonadia; order UBA7976; family UBA1532; genus JACKDN01. The sequence continues at coordinate 16,302 of JAUHXL010000059.1, read as the reverse complement.
CGGTCGGGGTGATGCAGCAGATGGCGGCCAGCCGCGACGGCCACCTGCGCTCGGCCGACGGGGCGACGGACTACACGGAGGGGCTCGCGGGCGTCCGCACGCCGATCTTCTTCGTGGCGGGCAACGTCGATCACCTGGCCCCGCCCGCGACGCTGCTCGAGGGCTACCGGCGGCTGGGCGCCGCGGACAAGCGCGTCGAGATCGTCGGCCCGGCCAACGGCTACCGCGCCGACTACGGGCACGTCGATCTGGTGATGGGCCGCCACGCGCCCGACGAGGTGTACCCGGTGCTCACCGAGTGGATCGTACGCCATGACTGACCGGGGCGGAGGGCAGGGGCCCACCCGCCGCGAGGCGCTGGCGGGGCTGGGGGGGGCGCTGCTGCTGGGGTGCGGCGGGCCGCGCCCGGCGGTCCCGCGGGCATCCGGGGGCGGGTGGGGATCCCCGGACGCCGCGGTCGCGGTGGCGCTCGTCCCGACGCTCGGCTTCGGACCGCCGATCTTCGACCTGCCCGGCGTGGGTGGCCTGGCGCCCTCCCTGGCGCGGGCCGGCCACCGCGTGCACGCCCTGGCCTCGGCGGACGGCCCGGCGCTCGCGGCGGGCCTGCGCGCGCTGCGCCGCGCGGGGCAGCGGTTGATCGGCGTCGGCCACGGCTGGGGCGGCGCGGAGCTCCTCCGCGCGGTGGCGGCGGGCGCGCCGGTCGACGCGCTGATCCTGATCGCCACGCCCCTCGGCTTCGGGGGCGAGCAGCGCGCCGTGCAGGCGCTCTGGGCGCGCCGCCCGGCCGATTGGGGGGCGTTGCCCGCGCCCCTCGCGCGCCGCCTGCTGACCCGGGGCCTGCCCGAGCGGGTGCGGGCGCCGCTGATCGCCCACGCGCGCGTGCCGCTGGCGTCGACGCTCGACCGCTGGCGCGAACGCGCCGCGGGCCGCCCCGTGCCGGTCCCCGACGAGGGCCTCGCGGCGCTGCGCGGCTTCGGGGGCCCCGCGCTGTGCGTCAGCAGCCCGACCGACGCCCTCTTCCCCCCGCACGTCTGCGATCCCGCCGCCTTCGGCGCCCGGCTCGCCACGGTCGAGCACCGCCTCGTCGCCCCGGTGGACGGCGCGAGCCGACACTTCGGGCACCTCGATCTCGTCGCGCACCCCGAGGCGCGCTCGACCCTCGATCCGACCTTCGAGGCCTGGATCGCCGCGCACGTCCCGCCCCCGGATCCGTCGCCCGCCGCCGGCCGGGGGTGACGCCGGGGATGGGGCTTTTTTTGGAATTGGGGTCAATGAGACGTTAGCGTGAGGGCGGCGCTGGGCGCCGCACGGGGGGGGCGTTGGGGGAGGAGACCTTGATCAGCCTGCAGCCGGATCGGTACCGCGAGTACCCGATCCTCTACGTCGATGACGAGCCGACCAGCCTCGAGCTGTTCGCGCGGTCGTTCGACGGTGTCTTCGCCGTGCAGCGCGCGGGCTCGGCCGAGGAGGCCCTGGCCCGGTTGGATCTGGGCGACATCGCGATCGTGGTCACCGACCAGCGGATGCCCGGCATCTCGGGCGTCGAGCTGTGTGAGATCATCCGCGAGCGGCACCCGACGGTCCTGCGCGCGGTGCTGACGGCCCACGGGGACAAGCAGACGGCGGTGGACGCCATCAACCGTGGGCGGGTCCACCGCTTCGTGGACAAGCCCTGGAACTGGATCGACATCCAGCCGATCCTCAGCGACCTGGTGGTGCGCGCGCACCTCGACCAGACGGTGCGCACGCTGCGCCGGGCGATGCTCGAGCGGGAGCGCGAGGTGGCGCTGGCCCACACGCGGGCGCTCATCCTGCACGACCTCTCGAACATGACGGTGCCGCTGTCGGCGGGCATCGACGTCCTGCGCGAGCGCGCGGCCGAGCTCGCGGGCGAGTGCGCCCCCGACGCCTGGCGCGGGCTGATGGACGAGGTCGAGGTGCTCGACGAGGCCATCGGGCATCTGGTCGAGATCCACCAGCGGGGCCGGCGGGTCGCGCCCTCGGGCCGCTCGGCCACGCCGGACACCGCGGTCGCCGAGGTGGCGCGGCTGGTCGGCGAGGTGCTCGGGCGGGAGCAGCGCGCCGCGCGGATCGAGAGCCGCTGCCCGGCGGAGCTGCGGGTCCACACGGATCGGGTCTCTTTGGCCCGCATCCTCATGAACCTGGTGCGCAACGCCTGCAACGCCATCGCCGACGTCGGGCTGCGCGATGGGCGGGTGATCGTGCGGGCGGCGCCGGCCGGGCCGGGCCGGATCGACATCTTCGTCGACGACAACGGGCCCGGCATCCCGGCCCCCATCCGGGACCGCATCTTCGACCTGCGCTTCTCGGGGCGCGCGTCGTCGGGCCAGGGCCTCGGCCTCTACATCGCGCGCCTGCTGGCCGAGTCGGAGGGCGGCAGCCTGGAGCTGGTGCCGGCCACCGGTCCGGGGGCAAGCTTCCGCCTGCGCTTGCCCAGCACGCAGGCCGTGCGGTTGCGCACCGTGCCGGTGGGCTGAGCCCGCCCGCCACGTCCCCCCGGAGGTGTCTCCATCGTGTTCGCCTGGTGGCGACGACGGCGTCGACGGCGTCTGCTCGGCACGCCGCGCCCCGCGGCGTGGCCGGCCATCCTCGATCGGGACGTCGCCGCGTGGCGGGGGCTCGACGAGGACGAGCGAGGCCGCCTCTTCGACATCACGCGCGTGCTGGTGGCCGAGAAGTCCTGGGAGGGCTGCGGCGGCCTCGCGCTGACCGAGCCGATGCAGGTCGCGCTCGCCGCCCAGGCCGGGCTGCTGCTGTTGAACCTGCGGCACGACTACTACGCCAACGTCGACAGCGTGCTCGTCTACCCCGACACCTACGTGCTGCCGGGCGGGCCGGCGGGCCTCGACGGCGAGCCGCGCGACCGCCGGCCGGTGCTCGGGACGGCGCACCACGGCGGGCCGGTCGTGCTGAGCTGGCGCAGCGCGCTCCACGGGGGCCGGGACGCGCGCGACGGGCGCAACCTGGTCTTCCACGAGTTCGCCCACAAGCTGGACATGGCCGACGGGCTCGTGGACGGTACGCCCCCCCTCGGCGGGCGCGCCCAGCTCGCCGACTGGGTGAAGGTGATGACGCGCGAGTACAACGATCTGCGGCGCCGCGCGGCGCGGGGGCGCTCGAGCTTCCTCGACCATTACGGGGCGACCAACGTGGCGGAGTTCTTCGCGGTCGCCACCGAGCACTTCTTCGAGCAGCCGCGGCCGATGCAGCGCCGCCACCCGGCGCTCTACGGTGCGCTGCGCGGCTATTACCAGCAGGATCCGGCGGCGCGGCTCAGCCGCGCCCGCGCGGGGCGAGCGGAGGGGGCAGGATGACGAGAGGCGCCGGGACCGCGGGGGTGGTGGCGGCCGGGGACGCGCAGACCGCGCGGGCCGGGGCGCGCGCCCTGGCGGCGGGCGGCAACGCGGTGGACGCGGCCGTCGCCGCGGCCTGCGCCGCCTTCGTGTGCGAGCTGCCGCTGGCCGGGCCGCTGGGCGGCGGCGTGCTGGTCACCCACACGGCCGACGGCCAAGAGCGGGCGATGGACTTCTTCGCCCGCGTGCCGGGGCTGGGCGGGGCCCGGCCGGTCGATCTCGACTTCGACCACGTCACCGTCGACTTCGGCGCCGCGACGCAGGTCTTCCACATCGGCCGCGCGGCCGCGGCGGTGCCGCTGGCGCTGCCCGGGCTGGTGGAGGCGCAGCGGCGCTGGGGGCGGCTGCCGCTGACCGAGGTGATGGCGCCGGCCGTCGAGCTCGGCCGCGGGGGCTACACGCTGGGGCGAGGCGTGGCCTTCGTCTTCGCGTTGCTCGAGCCGATCCACCGCTTCACGCCGGCGAACCTGGCGCTGTTCAGCGACGGAGAGGGGTTGGGGCGCGCCGGCTGTCGCCTGGCCAACCCGCAGATGGCGCAGGTGCTCGAGGACGTGGCCGCCCGGCCCGACCGACTGCTCGACCTCTACGCGCAGCTCGCCTCCGAGTTCGGACCGGCGCGCGGCGGCCTGATCACGCCCGCCGACGTGGGGCGCCTCGAGGTGGACGTGCGGGCGCCGGTGCGGGTGCACCACGGTGACTGGGCCCTCTCGACGATGCCGGCGCCCTCGACGGGCGGCGTGCTGGTGGCCTTGGGCCTGAAGCTGCTCGCCGACGCGGATCGCCACGCGTTCCTGTCGGCCGCGCACGTCGAGGCCCTCGTCGAGGCCCAGCGCCTGCTGCTGAGCGTGCGCGACGACGCCTTCGACCTCGAGGTCCGCGAGGACGGCTTCGTCGCGGCCCTGCTGAGCGACGCGCGCGTGGCCGCCCTCCGCGCGACGGCGCCGGTGGAGCACCCGCAGAACCCGCTGGGCTCGACGACCCACATCAGCGCCCTCGACGACGAGGGCGGCGCCGTGGCCGTCACGCTGACCAACGGCGAGGGGTGCGGCCACGTGTTGGCCGGCACGGGGATTCAGGTCAACAACCTGCTCGGCGAGGAGGACATCAACCCGCGGGGCTTCCACGTCGATCCCCCCGGCATGGCGATGGCGACGATGATGGCGCCGACCATCGGGGTCAGCGCGCGCGGCGAGACCATCGCGCTGGGCAGCGGCGGCAGCAACCGCCTGCGCAACGCCATCCTCGCGACCTTGAGCCACCTGCTGACCCACGGGGTGGCGCCGAGCGTGGCCGTCGAGGCGCCGCGCCTGCACCTCGAGGGCGGCCGGCTGGCCTACGAGCTGCCGGATCTGCCGCCCGACGCCGCGGCGTCACTGGCCCGTCACCCCGGCGCCGCCGCCTTCGCCGCGCGCAACATGTTCTTCGGCGGCGTGCACCTCGCCACCCACGTCGGCGGGCGCTTCGGCGGGGCGGGGGATCCCCGCCGCGGGGGACACATCGAGCGGGTGCCGTGACGGCCGTTGCGCGCGAGCGCGAGGCCGACTAGCGTGGTCCCGTGAGCATCCGCTCGGACGAAGCGATCCTCGGCAGCCTGGTCGACGACCTGCCGCTCGGTGTGTGGGTCGCGCGCGCGCCCGGCGGCGAGTTCGTCTACGCCAACGCCCGCTTCGGCGAGATCATGGGCGCCGTGGGGCGCGATGACGTGCAGGTGGGCGGCTACGCGGAGCCCTACGGCATCTACGGACGTGACGGCGCCCTCTACCCGGAAGATCGCATGCCCTTCGTGCGGGCGATCACGGCGCGACGCCAGGTCACGGTGGACGACATCGTCATCCACCGGGGGGACGGCACGCGCATCCACGTCCGCGCGCACGCGCGGCCCATCTTCGACCGCGACGACCTGATCACGCACGTCGTGATCGCCTTCGCCGACATCACCGCCGAGATCGACGCGCACCGGGCCCTCGACGAGCTCGCCGAAGAGCAGGCCTTCGTGCTCGCGCACATGGGCGACTTCGTCTATCGGCACGACCCCTCGGGGCGCTTCACCTATCTCTCGCCCGCCGTGGAGCGCATCACGGGCTACTCGGTCGAGGCCTGGAAGGGGCACTACACCCAGTTCATGACCGACCACCCGGTCAACTCGGGGGTCGAGGGGGCCACCCGCAGCGCGCTCGCCACCGGGGAGCGGCAGCCGCCCTACCTCGTCGAGATCGTCCACGCCGACGGGCGGCCGATCATGCTCGAGGTCAGCGAGCGGCCCTACCGGGTGGCCGGTGAGGTCGCGGGCATCGTCGGCGTCGCGCGCGACGTCACCCGCCGCTTCGAAGCCGAGAACGAGGTGCGCGGGCTGGCGCGGCGCCTCGAGGCCAAGAACCAGGAGCTCGAGAGCATCATCCACGTGGCGTCACACGACCTGCGGACGCCGCTGGTGTCGCTCGACGGCTTCGCCTCCGAGCTGTGCGATCTGGTGGAGTCCCTGGGCCCCGTCGACGGGGGCTCGGCGGCGCTGGCCGAGGCGCGCCTGCTGGCCAACCGCATCGGCCGCAGCGTCGAGCGCCTCGATCGGCGGCTGGACGGCCTCCTGCGGCTGTCGCGCCTGGGGCGCGCCGAGCCGTCGATGGCCCTCGTCGAGATGGAGCGCGTGGTGCGCGGGGTGCTCGAGGATCTCACCGTGCAGATTCAGCGGTCGCGCGCGGCCGTCGAGGTGGGCCCGCTGCCCGACTGTCACGGGGATCGGGTCGAGCTGGGCCAGCTGTGGTCGAACCTGATCGACAACGCGCTGAAGTACCTTCGGCCCGGGCAGCCCGGCCGGATTGACGTGAGCGGGGTGCGCGAGGACGGTGTGGTCCGGTATACCGTGGCCGACAACGGGGTCGGGATCGATCCCGCCTTCCGGGAGAAGGTCTTCCGGGTGTTCCACCGGCTCGACCCGCGAGCCACGCCGGGCGAAGGCCTGGGGCTCACCATCGCGCACCGGATCGTCGCCCGCCACGCGGGGACGATCGAGATTTCCGACAACCCGGGTGGAGGCACCCGCTTCACCGTGGTGCTGCCGGTGGCGTGAACCACCGGGCCCGGGCCGACGACTGGCAGACAGAACAGGATGCCGCCATGAACGACGACACCCCCCTGGACAGCCTCGATCACATCGCCCTGCAGGTCGAGGACGGCGACTTCGACGGAGCCCTCGCGGCGCTCGCCGAGGCGCGACCCACCGACGCGCGGGCGGCGGGACGGGCGAACGCGCTCGAGCTGCTGTGCCTGCAGGGCCTCGACGACGACGCCGCCCTCGAGACGCTGCGGGGGCGCATCGCCGAGAAGGCCGGTGATCGGGCGTTCGCGCTCGGCTACGCGGCGGAGCTGTGCGCGATGGACGCCGCCGACCAGGCCGCGCCGGTGCTCGAGGGGCTGCTCGAGGACGAGCAGGCCGACGACGCCCACTTGCCCTGGTTCTACCTCGGCCTCGCGCGGCAGGCGCTCGGCGAGGACGAGGCCGCGATCGAGGCCTTCGACACGGCGCTCGAGCTGGACATGGCCTTCGAGGACGCGATGCTGGCGCGGGCCGAGAGCCAGCAGCTGCTGGGGGATCTGGAGGGCGCCGCCGAGAGCCTGGAGCTGTACGCCGAGGCCAACCCCGACGACCGCACGCGCTGGATCGATCTGGCGGTGTGCCACGGGCGCCGCGGCCAGATCGAGCCGGCCAACGAGGCCTTCGTCCGCGCGGCGAACGCGCCCGCCGTGGACGCCGAGGACGACATCGCGCTCTTCTACGCCTGGGCGCAGGTGGCCCGGCTGCTCGACGACGGGGACCGCCTGACGCGCGCGATCAAGAAGCTGATGGCCGCGGCCCCGGAGGATCCGCGCACGCTCTTGGCGCGGGGCTTCGCGGCGGATCGCGCGGGCGTGCCGGGGCCGGGCTGGAACATGTTCCAGAAGGCCTTCGAGGCGGCCGCCGCGGACGAGGATCTGGTGCTGCTGCACTACACGGCGGAGTGCGCCTTCGAGTTCGTGCAGAAGCACGCGCTGGGGGAGGCGCAGGACGAGCTGGTCGAGCTGGTCTTCGACGAGGGCGTCTTCACCGAGCCGGTGTTGGGCCACCTGCGGCGCATCGAGGGGGCGGACGAGGCCGAGGCCACGGACTTCGCGGTGGCCGTGCGCGGCGTGCTGCCGCCCGAGGACGAGGAGGCGCAGGCGGACGCGCCGCTGCCCTACGTGCGCTGGCTCAACGTCTTCGCGACGGACGCCGCCGAAGCCGGCCGGCTGGCGGTGGCCTTCGAGGGGCGGGCCGGCGGGGAGAAGGTCGAGGTCGAGGCGGTGGAGGCCGGCGACGCGGCGGGGCTGCAGCGCCTCGGCGTGTGGTGGGCCAGCGCGGTGCGCGAGCCCCTCGAGTGAGCCGACGGGGCGCGGTCAGTCGGCCAAGGCGGCCAGCGCCGCGTCGGTGAGCCGCCAGGTCGTCCACCCGGTCATCGGCTGCGCGCCCAAGGCGCGATAGAAGTCGATGGCCGGGGTGTTCCAGTCCAGCACCGACCACTCCATCCGCGCGCAGCCCAGCGCGACCGCTCGGCGGGCCAGGGCCTGCAGCAGCGCGCGCCCCACGCCCCGGCCGCGGGCGGCGGGCGTCACGAACAGATCCTCCAGGTAGAGGCCCGGCCGACCCCGCCACGTCGAATAGTTGTGGAAGTACAGGGCAAAGCCGACCGGCGCGCCGTCGAGCCGGGCGATCAGGCTCGCGAAGGGCGGCGGTCGGGCCTCGAGCTGCGCGCGCAGCGAAGCCTCGGTGGCCTCGACCGCGTCCGGTTCGCGCTCGTAGGCGGCCAACTCGCGGATGAAACGGAGCAGCGTGGGGGCGTCGTCCGGGGTGGCGTCGTGCAGGGTGAGGTTCATGGTGGCGAGGGTGCCACGGGGGACGCGGCGTGTCAGCCCCGCCGGAGGACGGGGTGTGTTCGCCGCGCGCGCGTCAGTAGCGTCCGCGCCCGCCGCCGCCGCCGCCGCCGCCGCGCGGGCCGCTGCGCTCCTGGGCCTCGTCGATGCGCAGCGGACGCCCGTCGAGGGACTGGCCGTTCATCTGTTCGATGGCCTCCTCGCAGGCCCGGTCGTCGGCGAAGGTGACGAAGCCGAAGCCCCGCGAGCGTCCCGTCTCGCGATCCGTGATGACCTTGGCGTCGGTGACCTCACCGAACTCCTCGAACGCTTCCCGCAGACTCTGATCGTCGGTGTTCCAGCTCAGATTGCCGACGAAGATCTTCTTTCCCATGCAGACCACTCACTCTCTTGCCCCCCGATTCGCCGGGCCTATCCCGGTCGTCTTCCCCGAGGGGCGCTCTCGCAGTATGGCGAGTGCCGGGCGATGGGTCGACCCCAAAAACGGGCCGCGGCTCGAGGCCGATTCGACTCTGCTGGCGCGGACTTGCGCCGCGTGGCGGGGGAGCGGGGGCCGGCCGGGTCAGCTCCAGGAGCGTTGGAAGTTGCGCTGGTTCTTGTCGCGGAAGGCCTGCTCGACGTCGATGTCGAGCCGGTTGGCGATGGCCAGCAGGTAGTTCAGCACGTCGACGATCTCCTCGGCGACGTTGGCGCGCGCGGCCTCGCGATCCGGCGCGTCCCCTTCGGCGAACAGCTTCTCGACCCGGCGGATGCCCTTGGTCAGCTCCCCGACCTCCTCGACCATCAGGAAGACGTTGTGGACGAGATCCACGTCCAGCCAGCCGTGGTGCGCCTCGAGGGCGTGCACGTGCTGTTGCAGATCGGCCAGGGTCGGGCGTTCGGGCAGCGTCTTCATGGGTCCTCCGCGTCTCGTGGGGGTGTGATTCGAACCCGTTGGTCCACCGTACGCCCCGGCAGGATGGTCGGGCTGTCAGCTTTCAGCGGTCAGCTTTCAGCTTCGTCGCGGCGATTGTACCTTCTGCCCGGTCATCCGGCGCCCCGAGCCTGGCGATCGGTTCCGCGCTCGGCACGGCGTGCGGGGCCCGGCTGACAGCTGACAGCTGACAGCTGAAAGCCGGTCGGACCGACCACCCACGGGACGTGGGCAGACCCGTCTCGTGGCGGCCCATTGACCGACGCGCGGGCCCCGTCAAGCGCCGATCAGGCCGGGCAGGGCGGCCTCGCCCGCGTCACCGAAGCGATCGATGCGATGACCCATCGCCTGGGCGATCGACGCGAACAGCCCCCCGTGGCGGCGGCCAGGGAAGTTGAGCAGGCGCCCGGTGTCGATCGCGCCGCCGCCGCGCCCGGCGAGCACGAAGGGCATGTCGTCGTGCAGGTGCGTGTTGCCGTCGCACACCTCGGTGCAAAGCAGCAGCACGGTGTAATCGAGCATGGTGCCGTCGCCCTCCGGGCGGGCGCGCAGGGCCTCGATCACGTCGGCGAAGCGCTGGACCCAGTAGCGCCGCTGCTGCACGTAGGCGGCGAACTCGCGGCGGCCCTCGTCGTGGCGCGGCCCGTAGTGGCTGGCCTGGTGGCTGCGCATGTCGTAGCCGGGATCGTGCATCTCGGTGTCGGCGAACCGGCTCATCACCAGCTCGCTGGTGTGATGGCTGGCCTGCAGGACGCCCACGCGGGTCAGGCCGCAGGCCATGGCCTGCACCATCAGATCGGTCTGGGCGCGGAGCAGGGTGGGGAACTGCTCGGGGGCGTACAGGGCCCCGCGATCGACGCGGCCGATCGAGCCGGGCGCGGCGTCGCAGGCCTCGACCGGTGGCGGGGGCGCCTCCATGGCCAGGCCGCCCAACCGACGCTCGAGATCGCGCAGGGCCTCGGTGTGCAGGTCCAGCTTGCTGCGCTCCGCCGCCCCGACCTTGCCGCGCAGCGCGTTCAGGTCGGCCAGGTGGGCGTCCAGGACGCTGCGCCGGGCGGCGGCGCGGGCCTCGGCGGCCGGATCGCCGGCGGGCAGGCCGGGGGCGACGCCGCCGCCGAACAGGCGCTCGAACGCGCGGACGGGATCGTCCTCGGGCCGCGTGCTGTGGCCCGCGCTGGGATAGCTGATGTGCTTGTCGCCGCTGGCGTCGTTCTGGTTGGCCTGCACCCCCAGGTAGACGTGGCGGTGGGGCGCGTCCGCGCCCACGGTGCGGGCGAGGACGTGGTCGATGCTCTCACCGTTGCCCCCGTCCACCGCGGTCAGCAGCTTCTTGGCGCCCCCGGGGTGGCTGCCCGCGTCCGTCGGACCCATCGACAGCCCGTTGAGGAACACGCAGTGCTCGCGCAGCGGATCGAGGGGGGCGAGCTGCGCGGGCAGCTCGAAGTCGCGCTCGCCGCCGCGCGGGTGCCACAGGCTGGGCTGGCCGTCCTGGCTGGGCCCGGCGACGCCGTCGGGGAAGTAGAACACCAGGAAGCGGCGCGCCGGCGCGGCCTGCGCGCGCGCAGGGCGGCCGATCAGGTTGAGCGCGGCGGGCAGCCCCGCGGTCAGCGCGAGGAAGGTGCGGCGGCGCATGCGTGTGCCTCCCATCACGGGGCCTCCCGGCGCAGGACGAACGAGGGGTGGGTGGCCACGGCGGTCAGCAGCGCGCGGACGTCCCCGCCGGCGGCGTCGAAGTCGGCGCGCAGGGCGCGCACGGCGCACACGTCGTCGTCCTCGTCCTCGCGGCCCTGGGCGAACCGGAAGGTCTGGCGGACGAAGCAGTCGCGGGCGGCGTCGCTGTCCGCGACGAGGGCGGCGAGCTCGTCGACGCCCTCGTAAGTGGCCTGGGTGTCGGTGCCGAAGCCCTCGATGTCGTTGAGCTCGCCCCGCGCGTCGACGGGCTGGCCGGCCTCGGTGTCGCGCCACCGGCCCAGAGCGTCGAAGCGCTCGAAGCCGAAGCCCACCCCGTCGATGTACTGGTGGCAGCCGCGGCAGAAGTCGTCGTCCGTGTGCTGGCGGAAACGCTCACGGGTGGTGGCGTCGGGATCGACCTCGGGCACGCCGCCGGCGTTGGGGGGCGGGGGCGGCAGCTCCTGACACAGCAGCCGGCGGCGCACGAACAGGCCGCGGCGGATGGGCGAGGTCTGATCGCTGTGCGCGTAGGTGGCCAGCACGCTGGCGTGGCCGAGCACGCCCGCGCGGGCGGCGCCGGCGTAGGGCAGGGTGCCGTCGCCCGCGGGCGCGAGCCCGTAGAACGCGGCCAGGCGCGCGTCGCCCACGGTGAAGTCGGCGGTCAGCAGATCCGCGAAGCGGCCGGAGCCGTCGAAGACCACGTGGCGCGCGAAGTCGGCCGTCTCGGCGAGCATCGCGGCGCGCAGGGCGGCGTCGAAGTCGGGGAACAGGTCGGGGTTCTTGTGGGCGGTGCGCAAGGCGTCGACGCCCAGCCACTGCAGGGCGAAGTCGCCCACGACGGCGCGCGCGCGGTCGTCGGCCAGCAGGCGGGTGGCCTCGGCGGCGCGGTCGAGGGGGCCGCGATCCGCCGCGGTGAGGAGCGCGTCGTCGGGCATCGAGGCCCACAGGAAGTAGCTCAGGGCCGACGCCTCCTCGTAGGGCGTGAGGCGGAAGGCGCCGTCCGCGTCCGGCGCGCCCAGCTCGCTGCGGTACAGGAAGGCCGGCGCGCTCAGCAGGGCGGTCAGGCCCACCTCGGCACCGTGGGCGTCGAAGATCGCGGCGTAGCGGGTGATCTCGGCCTCGGTCGGTGGGCGGCGGAAGGCGCGGCGGCCGAAGGTCCGCACGAAGTCGGCGGCGCAGCCGGCGCCCGCGCAGGGGCCGAAGCCCGGGCGCTCGAGCGCGGCGCGGGCGAGCACCTCGGCGGCGTCGAGGTAGGCCTCGAGGTGGCCGGCGGTGACGCGGCCCGAGGCGGCGTGGTTGTCGAAGGGGAAGGTCTCGGGCCGGGTCTCGGCGGGCACGTTGGCCGCCGGATCGGCGGGCAGGGCGCCCAGCTCCGCCGCGCCGCAGGCCACCTCGACCACCGAGTTGCGGCCGCCGAAGCCGTCGTCTTCGCCGAGGGGGTTGGCCGGATCGGCGATCCAGGTGCGCTCGTCGAGGACGAACTTGTAGGTGTGGCGGCCGGGCGGCAGGTCGCGGTCGAGCGTCCAGACGTCGCCGAGGCGGTCGAGGGCCCAGCCGCCGCCGGCCACGGTGCCCGGCCAGCCGTTGAAGCTGCCGGCGACGTGCACCCGGGCGCTGCCCGGCGCGGCGTCGGCGGCCAGGACGAAGCGGTGGGGCGGGCAGTCGCCAAAGGCGAGGTCGGCCGCCTCGGGGAAGAGCAGATCGCGCACGGTGTTGCGGTACTCGCGGCGGGTGAGCAGGCGCAGGCGGCGCGGGCTGAGATCCGCCGGGGCGTCGGCGCAGTCCACCGGCTCGACCGGATCCGGCGGCGGGGGCGGATCGACGGGGGCGGGCGCGCCGTCGCGCAGGGCCCACAGGTAGTCGCCGACGCGCACGGCGCAGTCGCCCGCGCAGGCCGTGGGGCGGCCCGAGGGCATGGTGGCGTCGATCACGCGGATCAGGCGGTCGCGATCGAAGTCGGCGAGATCGGTCAGGTCGCGGCCGACGCCGCCGGTGCGATCGGCGGCGTGGCAGCGGGCGCAGTGGGTCGCGTACAGCGTCGCGCCGGCGGCCAGATCAGGGCCGGGCGGGGTGGGGGGGGCGGCGTCGGCGTCGGCGCCGGGGAGGCCACCGGCGCCGGGCGCGCCGCCCGCGCCGGGCCAGGCCGCCGCGTCGGCGCCGGGCCCCGCGGCGGTGGGGCGGAAGTCGACCCCGCCGCCCGTGTCGCAAGCGACCAGGAGCGCGGCCAGCACGGTCAGCGCAGGGGCCCGCATGGTGTCTCAGTCCTGAGTTACGTTCCGGACCATGGTGGCGACGCGGGCCGAGCCCGTCAAGCGACGAGGAATAGGGGCCACCGGGCGGCCCGTTTCTTCGTGTGCTAAACAATAGGCCGATGATCAGACCGGAGAAGGAGACGGGGTGCTGCGACCGTGGCTGTGGGTGAACCTGGCGCTGCTGACGGCGCTCGCGTGGCTGGGCGCGCGCGTGATCAACAACATCGTGGCCTACGAGGTGGTGCGCCTGCCGACGCGCGCCGCGGTCGCCGCGCCGGTGACGGTCGAGCGGGAGCGGGTGCCCACCGGCGCGTGGCGGGAGACCATCGCCGCGCGGAACCTGTTCAACGCCGATCCGCCCTCCGAGGCCGAGGACGCCGGCGCGCCCGACGCCGCGCCGGTCGCCGAGCCCGAGGCGCCGCCCCGGCCCGGCGAGCCCTGCGATCAGGCCGAGGGCGACCTGGCCTTGGTCGCGACGATGGTGGCCAAGCCGGCGCGCGCGTCGCGCGCCGTGCTGCGCGAGGGTCGCCGCCGCACGGCGCCCACGCGCATGGTGCGCCCGGGCCAGAAGGTGGGTGACGTGGTCGTGGCGGCCATCCATCCGACGCGCGCGGTGCTGCGCGAAGGCAACGACTACAGCTGCGTGAAGCTGGGTGAGAAGCCGAAGCGAAAGCGCCGGGCGCGCAAGCGCGCGCCCACCCGGCGCAGCAAGATCAGCGCGAACATCGCCCGGTCGGTGAAGAAGGTGGGCCGGGATCGCTACCAGGTCGATCGCGAGATGCTCGACGAGCAGCTCAACGACCTGCACGCGCTCGGCCGGCAGGTGCGCATCCGCCCCCACCGCAAGCGAGGCAAGGCCCACGGCTTCAAGCTGCTGCGGGTGCGCTCGGGCAGCCTGTTCTTCCACCTCGGCCTGCGCCGCGGCGACGTCCTCACCGGCGTCAACGGCGAGACCGTCACCTCGCCCAACGAGGCCCTCGCCCTCTTCGACCGCCTCAAGACCGCCCGCGACGTGACCGTCACCGTCGAGCGCCGCGGCCGCCCCCGCACCCTCGAGTACGCCGTCCGCTGACCCCCACGGCGGCGCGCAGCGCCCAGGGGTCGGGCGAGAGAAGCGGACGGACCGGACAGTCCTCGCGCTCCGGGTGTGCTTCGAACCCGCGGGTCCACCGTACGCCCGGCCAGGACGGTCGGGCGGTCGGCTCGCGGGCGGTCGGCTCGCAGCTCCGCAGCGGAGAGCCGGTCGGCGCGACCACCCGCGGCGCGTGCGCTGGCCCTCGCTCGCCGCCCGGGTGGATCGGGCCGCGACCTTCGTGGGAAGGTCCCGCGTCGCCTGCGACCGCACGGGCTCGCCGTGCATCGACAGGGGGCATCGATTCCATCTCTACGCTCAGGAGCTGCTCATGCGTCTGTTCTCGACCCTGCTCGTCGCCGCCGCCTTCGTCACCGGGGGCGTCTCCGTCGCCTCGGCCTGCCCCGGCGAGAAGATGGCCAAGCAGAAGGCCGGCCCCACCTATGCGTTGATCGAGGTCGACCAGCTGGCGCAGTGGGTCGACGCCAAGAAGGCCAAGGTGTTCCACGCCACCAGCGAGGAGAAGTTCGCCAAGGCCCACATCCCTGGGGCCACGCGCGTGGACTACGACGGGATGACCGCGGACGCGCTGGGCGCCGCCAAGGACGACCGCGTCGTCTTCTACTGCGCCAACACCGGCTGCAGCGCGTCCGAGAAGGCCGCGCAGGCTGCCCTGAAGCTCGGCTTCGTCAACGTCTACGTCTACAAGGGTGGCATCGACGGCTGGCAGGCGGCGGGCAAGCAGGTCGCGACGCTCGACGCCGCGAAGAAGAAGGTGCGCGCGGACGGCTGATCGCCGCGCGCGTCGTCCCGAACGCCCCGCCGGCTCCGCCGCGCGGGGCGTTCTGCGTTTCGGACCCCCCCGCGGGGGTGGCGACGGCTCTACCAGGGATCCGGCAGCACCACGTCGCCGCTGGTGTCGAAGGTGAAGCCGAGGCTCACCGTGCGCACCTCGCCGGCCCCCAGGCGCAGGGGCAGCCGCACCAGGCCATCGTCGTCGGGCTGGGGCGGGCCTTCGCTGCACCACTTCTCGGACGGCACCACCTTGAGCGCCCGCAGCTCGCTCACCGGCAGCCGCAGCGTCAGCTCGACGTCCCCTTCGCCCGCGCCCGCCCAGGTGAGCTCGACCTCGGTGACGAAGTGCGTCCGATCCCGGCCCAGCAGCCGGTCCTCGGTGCGCCGCAGGCGACGCGACCGTACGCTCCACCGGTCGTCGCTGCCGAAGGACTGTTCGAAGTGCTCACCCGCGCCCACGTACGCGACGTCGGCCACCCCCACCCAGGCGCCGTCGCGCACGAGCGTCACCGGGCCCGCCAGGATCGGCGTCGCGCCCGTGTTGGTCAGCGCCACGCGCCAGAAGACGTGGGGTGAGAGCTCGGCGCGACACACCCGCGCGACGCGGGCCCCGCTCGCGAAGCCGCCCACGGCCACTTTGTGGGGTCGGCCGTCGCTCGGTACGCTGACCGGACCGTCCGGGCTCAGGCGGCGCGGCTCCCCGCCGTCGTACACGCCGGGCACCGCGTCGCGCCCGTCGTCCTTGCGGGCGGCCTCGCTGCGGTGCTGCAGCACCACGCGCTTCTTCTCGACCTTGGGCTGAAGGCGCAGCCGATCGGCGCTCAACGCGGGCAGCTCCGCGCCGGCCCCGGGGCGATCGGTGCTGAGCACCAGCTCGACGTCGCGCCAGTCTTCACCGGTGGCCTGCCAGACGGTGGCGTAGGTGGTCCACTCCACCGCCCCGTCGTCCTGCAGGCGGGCCTCGTGGCTCGGCCGCCACAGCGCGCAGGGCACCAGGGCGCGCACGGCCAGCGTCACTTCGCCGGCGGACTCGGCCCACAGGTCGATCTCCAGGTCGCACACCGGCCGGGGGTGGTGGGCCGTGACCTGGTCGACCTGCGCGGCCGCCCGGCCGAGCGCCGCCTCGGCCTCGGCCTCGTCGGCCCGCGCCGCCCGCAGCGCGTCGGTCGCGTCGTCGACCAGCCGCTCGAGCGTCGCGAGGTGCGCGTCCCACTGGGACGGCGCGGCGTCTGGCTGCCACGCCGTCGCGGCGAGGCGCTCGGCGTAGCGACCCAGCACCTGCTCCGCGGCCCGGCGGCGATGCTCGGCGCGCGTCCGGCGGGCGCACGCCGCTGCCAGCGC
>JAUHXL010000602.1 GCA_030426945.1 bacterium | reverse complement strand
CGCTCCACACCGCGCAGTCGTTGCAGTCGGGCCCCGTGTGCAGCCGGAACGTGACCGCGCGCTCGCCCTCGGCGGGCTGGCCGTCGAGGGTGAGGAAGCCGCGATAGGGCAGGCGCACCTCCGCGCCGTCGCCCGCGCCGGCCTGCAGCGCGACGCCGAGGCCCACGCCGAGCAACGCGCCGATCAGGACGAAGCGAGGAAGATCACGGGCGGTGCTCATGGCGCGCTCCGACTGCAGAAGACCTGGAAGGCGGTGCCGAACGACGCGACGCGCGTAACGTAGGCGTTCGGGCAGGTGAAGCTGTTGCCGACCTGGAAGGCCCCGCTCGCCTGGGAGCGTGGCGCGATGTCCACGGCGATGTCGTCCGCCACCGACGTCGTGCCGGCCACCGTGAACGGGCCGCCCACCGCCTCGGTGAAGTCGCCCATCCGCAGCCCCTCGGCGGGTCCGAGGATCTGCAGGTCGTCCGTCGGGTTGCCGAACAGCGCGGACAGGTCGGTCAGCGCGGCCGGTCCGCCCATCCGGAAGCTGTTCACCCGATCGAGCGCGAGGCGCCCGAAGAGCTGCTCGGTGGTGATGTCACCTTGGATGGTGCCGGCCCCGAACGCCTGCAGCTCGCCGCGCATCTCGAGGGGGCCATCCACCCGCAGGCGCGCGTGCGCGCCGTCGGGATCGAGCACGAACTCCGCGTCACCGCGGGCCACGGGTCGGGCGTTGCCCACCTGCAGCGCGCCCCCCAGATCGGCCTGCGGCATCACGACCGGCGCGCCGGCCGCGCCCCGCACCGTCGCGACGTCCTCGATGGACCGCCCGGCGAGATCGAGCGCGCCGGCCACCATCTGGCTGCCGTTCGCCGCCCACCAGGTGAAGGGCAGCGGCCGCAGCGGCTGGCGCCCCCCGAGCGGCCGCCCCTCGACGGTCAGCCCGAGGAACAACCCCTCGCCGTCCAGCACCGCGTCGGCGATGGGGGTCACGCTGCCGAGGCCGACCGAGAAGCGGCCCCGTCGGACCGCCACGGTCTGCTCCTCGGCCCAGACCTCGCAGTCGGCGCAGTCGGGCCCGCCGTGCAGCGCGAAGCGCACCAACGCCGTGCCGGTGAAGGGCGCCCCGCCCCGCCGCAGCGTGCCGTCGTAGGGGATGACCAGACCGGCCGCGTCCCCCACCGTGTCCGTGGCCGGATCCCCGTCCGCCAGGGCCGCGCCGAGGCCGGCCGCCAGACCCAACCCCAGGATCCCACCGGCCAACAGGCCGCCCGCGCGCGCTCGAACGCCGCTCATTGCCGCACCCCGCAGACCACGGTGACCGAGTTGGGGAAGACCGCCAGCCCGACGACCGGGTATTCGCCGCAGTCGGCCCACCCGCCGAGCACCGCGGTGACCTGACGCAGCGGCCCCGCGACCGCGTGCCGAAGCTCGTCGGCCCTCAGGGGACCCTCGACGACCGCGGCGAACGCGCCGCCCGCCACCGGACGCGCCCGGAAGCCGGCCGCGCCGCCCGGATGGAGCGCCAGCACCGCCGAGCCGCCCCGGAGCTCCATCTCCTCGGCGCCCCCCTGGATGACCCGCACGTTGGTGACCTCGTGCGGCCCGCCGGCGGCCCGGAACTCGAGCTGCCGCTGCGCGCCGTCCAAGTACGCCACCCCGTTCACGGTCAGCTGGAAGCGCGAGATGTTCAGCACGCGCAGGTCGACCGAGCCGCTCACCGCCACGTCCTCGTCGAGATGCAGATCGCCCACTTGCAGGCCGCTCTGCCCGCCGAGCACGAGGTCGTCGCCGTCGGTGGCGAAGATGGGCTCCGCCGAGCCGTCCGCCTGCCGCGCCGTGAGGCGCGTGGCGCTCAGATCGCCGCCCACCGCCACCGGCCCGGCGCCGCTGAGCGTCGTCACGCCCGCGAGCTCGCCCCCGTGCAGGTCCACGCCGCCGCGCGGCGCGAGGGTGCCGCTGGTGCCCGCCCAGTGCGCGAAGAGCGTCGGCTGGATGGCCTGCCGGCCCGCGAGCGGGGCGCCGTCCACCTCGATGCCGAGGAACCAGGGGCCCCCCGTCAGCGCCAGATCGGGCAGCGCCTCGACGGTGCCCAGGCCCACCGAGAACGCGCCATCCCCCTGGAAGGTCACCTGCTGCGTCTCGCGGAAGAGCTCGCAGTCGGCGCAGTCGGCGCCTCGATGCAGGCTGAAGGTCAGCGCGCGGGTGCCCTCGGCGGGCGCGCCGCCGATCATCAGGCGGCCGGCGTAGGGCACGACCGTGGGCGGTCGGCCGAGGGTCTGCGTCTCGGGATCGCCCAGCCCGGCGACGGCCACCACCACGCCGGTGGCCAGCAAGCCGGCGACCGCCCCGAGGGCGAAGCGCAGACGGCGCATCAGAACACCTCCCAGCAGTCGGCGGCGTCGGGATCGCAGCCCTCTTCGAGCAGCGGCACGCGCTGCACCGGCACCAGCCGCACCGCGCCGTCGAGCTCGACCGGCTGACCGTCGAGCTCGCCGCGCAGCGCCACGTCCCCGGGCGGCACCTCGGTGGCCGTCGTCTCGCCGCACAGCCAGTAGCCGCGCCGCCCGCCGGGGAAGCCGCTGGCGGCGTCCGGTGGGTGCAGCTGGCAGTACAGGTCGTCGGGATCACACTGGTACGCCTCGAGCGTCTCGCCGTCGTAGCCGCGATCCTCGCCGCCCACGTGCAGGAAGCTGCTCGGCGCGGCCAGCGTGCCCTCGGGGCGGGTGCGCTCGGCGCAGGTGATCTCGCAGTCCGCGCCGCCGAAGAAGCGATCACAGCTGCACAGCAGCCGGCCGTAGTTGCCGGTGAAGCCCGAGGTCAGCACCGTCGGATCGCCCCGCACGTAGCCGGGGCACAGCGCGCTGTAGCCGTCGCCGGCGTGGGTCGCCTCGTCGATGCACCCGCGCTCGCCGTCGATGTAGCGCGCGGACGCGAGGCCGACGACGTTCGCCGCGGCGCTGCCGTCGACGCGGCTGCAGTCGAGGTTGGGCCACACCGGCTGGGCCTCGCCGCGGCGCTCACCCTCGCGGCAGTCGCCCCCGTCCGGGCAGCTGCGCGCGGCGCAGGTGCGCAGCTCGAAGGGCACCTCGGCGTTGTCGGCGCCGTCGGTGTAGATCTGCCCCGGCAGCACCTCGTGCGGCCCGTCGGCGCCCGCGACCGCCACCACGCACTGGAACTGGCTGGCGTGGCTCATGCCGCGCCAGGGACCGGCGAAAGGCAGGCCCAGCACGTCGAGCTCGCACAAGCCGTGGTCGGGCACCCGGTCGCCGTCTTCGTCCATCGAGAAGCCGTCGACGGCGGGCGCCGGCAGCAGCGCGCAGCGGCCGGCCGCCTCGGGGCAGGTCCACGCCGCGAAGTCGTGGCCCACGAGGCTGCCGGCGTCGAGGTCGAAGTCGCCCCGCCGCACCCGCGAGCAGCTGCGCCACCAATCACCGCCGGTGACGTAGCTCAGGGGGAAGTCCGCCTCGCAGCGCGAGCGCTCGGCGACGACGTACTGACCGGGCAGGCCGGGCACGCGCTCCTCGTACCAGGCGCGGTGCAGCTCGACGAAGTACGAGAAGCTGGCGAACAGGAAGCCCGCGTCGCCGCCCGCGATGCCGGGGATCCGCCCCCGACGGACGGGCTGCTGCTCGGTGAGATCGTCGCGCCCGTCGAGGTTGAAGTCGCCGGTCAGGCTCACACAGGCGCGGGTCAGCGGGTTCAGCTCGGCGCTGGCGAGGAAGCGACCGCCGACCTGCGGGCGCCGGGCCGGATCCCGCGACGCCGCGGCGGGATCGTCTAGCGCATCCGGCTCGGCCAGCACCACGACGGTGGCCAGATCCTGACAGGGCGGGCCGTCCGCGGGGGCGTAGTCGACCAGCTCGCCCGCGCACAGCGAGATCGCGCGCCGCTGGTGGTACTCGTTCTCGAGGATGATCCGGTCCACGCGCCGCACGCCGCAGCGGAAGTTGGCGCGCGTGGCGGGATCGTCGATGTCGAAGGTGGCCTTGGCCGTGCCGCTGATCCAGCCGTCGCCGTCGGCGTCGCACTGCAGGGGCGCCGCGGCGCCACCCTGGGGGGCGTACCAGCCGCCCAGCGTCTCGCACAGGCAGCTGCCGTCGCGCGTGGTGAAGGGCCAGGGCCGCGCCGCCTCGCCGGGCTCGTCGCCGCAGGCCAGGTTGCAGGCGACGCACTCGCCGCCGGGCGTCTGCGCCTCGTTGGGCCCGCAGGGGTTGCGCCGGCAGCGGGGCGACGCCCCGTCGGTGTGCTCGGCGCAGTAGACGTCGTCGGCGCAGACGCACACCCCGTCGACGACCTCGGCGTAGAGCCGCCCGTCGCCGCAGTCGACCGCGCAGTCGACGCAGG
>JAUHXL010000601.1 GCA_030426945.1 bacterium | reverse complement strand
CCCGCGCGGGCAACGTGTTGCCCCCCGGCCCCTTCGACACCTTCGAGATCACCCGCGAGACGCCGTGCCCGCCGTCGTGACCTTCCTGCCCGACGGGCGCTCGCTGGTGGTGCGCGAGGGCACGACGCTGCTGGCCGCCGTGCTGCAGGCCGGCCGCCCCATCGGCTACAGCTGCCGCGGCCGCGGCGTCTGCGTCGCTTGTCGCCTGCTGGTGGAGGGGGACGTGGCGCCCATCGAGCCCGACGAGACGGCGCTGCTGGCCCGCCTCGACGACGCCGAGGGCTTCCGCATCGCGTGCTTGTGCCGCGTCCGCGGCGACTGCCGCGTGCGCGCGACGTACTGGTAGGCCTGGACCTGGACGGTGATGCACCGCCCTTGGCCGGTCGGCCGCGGCGGCGGATCGGGCGGGCTGTCAGCGGTCAGCTGTCAGCCTTCAGCTGGCGGCTTCGCCGCCGGGAAGCGTGGGAAGCCGCGACGGCCGGAGGTGTGCGCGGCCCCGCGGTCGGCACCGCGGAGCTGACCGCCGAAAGCTGAAAGCTGACGGCTACTTCGGCACCTTGTCCCAGTCGGCGAGGAACTTCTCGAGGCCGATGTCGGTCAGCGGGTGCTTGGCGAGCCCCTTGATGACGTTCAGCGGCATCGTCGCGACGTCGGCGCCCATGCGGGCGGCCTCGAGCACGTGCATCGGGTGGCGCACGCTCGCGACGAGGACCTCGGTGTCGTACTCGTAGGCCTGATAGATCTCGATGATCTGCTCGACGAGGCCCATGCCGTCGGTCGAGATGTCGTCCAGCCGGCCGACGAAGGGGCTGATGTAGTCGGCGCCGGCCTTGGCGGCCAGCAGCGCCTGCACCGGCGAGAAGCACAGCGTGACGTTGGTGGCGATGCCGTGATCGGCGCACCAGCGCACGGCCTTCAGGCCCTCGAGGATCAGCGGCACCTTCACCACGATGTTCTCGTGGATGGCCGACAGCTCCTTCGCTTCGCGCTTGATGCCCTCGAAGTCGGTCGACACGACCTCGGCCGAGATCGGGCCGTCGACCACCTCGCAGATGTCGGCGAGCACGTCGCGGAACTTGCGGCCGGTCTTGGCGACCAGGCTGGGGTTGGTGGTGACGCCGTCGAGCACGCCCAGGGCGTTGGCCTCGCGGATCTCGTCGATGTCGGCGGTGTCGATGAAGAACTTCATGGGACTCTCCGGGTGGCTGGCTGCGGCCGCATCCTAGACCATTCACGGACGCTTTGCGCCGACGATCGGTCGCGCGCCGTTCGGGTGGTTGCCGGTGGGCGCGGGCCGACCTAGTCTGGCCGCCGGGGAGGATGTGATGACCGATTGGCAGGTGCTGGCGGGCCAGGGCGCGGGCCGGAACGCGGCCGGCCAGGTGTGGGCTCTCGAGCGCCTCGTGGGGCCCGCCCACCGCTTCGTCTGGCGCGGCGACACCGAGGACGGCGCCCGCGGCCACGCGATGGCGCGCTTCCGCCAGGTGGTGCAGCTGGCCTACGCCAGCGCCGACGCGCAGACCGTGAAGCTGGCCCAGGTGGTGGGCTGGTGGTTGCAGGCCACCACCGGGCACGACGACGTGGGCTCGGCGTGGCAGATCGACCACCTGCTGCCCGGCGCCCTGGGCCAGGCCCTGCGCGGCGTGCTCGACCGGCAGGACGACGACCCCGCCCTCGTCGCGCTGCGCCGCGCCGTGGCCTTCCGCGCGGCGCGCGACGCCCTGCGCGATCTGCTCGAGCCCGAGCGCATGCCCCACCTGAAGGTGGCCCCGGCGCCCACCCTCTACCGCGAGGCGCGCAGCGACGCCGAGACGGTGCTGCACGCCGCCCAGGGGCCCGATCGGACGCCGCCCGTCGGACTGAACCTGCTGACCAAGGACGTCGAGGAGTGGGCCAGTGAAGAGCGCGGCGGCCGCCGTCTGCTGACCCGCGTGAAGGTGTGGCACCCGCTGGTGCGCGCGATGAGCGCCCTGCAGGAGCAGGTGCAGACCCTGGTCGACCGCTGGTGTACCGAGTCGGTGCCCGCCTCACCCCTGCCGCGCGACTGGCGCGTGGCGATCGAGGCCGCCCTCGGGCCGGCGGCGCCGGTGGCCCTCGCCCTGCTGGCCGATCTCGACTGGAACGGTGACGTCACCTCGCCCCTGCTCGACCCCGCCCAGGCCTTGTCTGCGCTGCAGGGGGCCCCCCGCGATCTCGATCGCGTGCGCCTGCTGCCGCTGGTGCGCGAGGCCCGCGCGCGGGTGCCCGACAAGCCCGCGCCGCGCTGGGCCGCCGAGGCCGAGCAGCGCCTCGACAGCCTGCGCCAGCAGGTCGACCTGCTGCGCGAGCGCGCCCGCGGCCGCGGCATCGAGGACGCCGAGGTGTCGCTGCGCCAGGCCAGCGATGCGCTGGACGCCTTCGACGGTGATCAGGCGGACGAGTGGCTGCGCATGGCGCGCGACTTCATCCGCACCGACGAGCAGAACGCCGAGCGCGAGGCCCTGTACGACAAGGCCGCCGAGCTGCACACCGAGCTGGCGCGCGCCCGCCTGCTGCCCGACGAGCCGGCCCTGGCCGAGCCGGCGCAGATGGGCGTCGACGCCGATCTGGAGTCGCTGAAGGCCTGGCACACGGCGCTGCAGGCGGCGCACGAGGCGGCGCGCGCCGAGCTGGCGGCCGAGCTGCAGGAGGCGCGCAACGAGGCCGACCGCCTGCCCTCGACCGAGCGGCAGCAAGTGTCGCCGCGGCTGACGGCGGCCGCCGAGGCCTCCACGGGCTCGCTGGCCCTGGGGCGCCAGGCGCTGGCCGAGGCGCGCGCCGCCATCAAGGCGCTGGCCCGCAACGTCGAGGCGCGCCTCAGCCCCCAGCTGCGCGAGGCGCTGCAGCGCATCGAGAACCACAAGGAGCTGTACCCCGAGGAGCGCCGCTCGATGCGGCACCTGGTCGATCGGATCGCGCGGCGCGCCGAGCTCGAGCTGCCCTTCGAGGGCCTGATGGGCGCGCTCGAGGGCCTGCTCGGCGCCCTGGATGATCGCGCGCCCCTGCGCGAGGCGGTGCTGGCGGTGGTCGCCGACGAGGGGATGGGGGCCGGCGCCGCGCTGATGCCCCTGTGCTGGCTGGCCACCGGGGTGACCTTCGCGCCGGTGCGCGTGCCCGGCGAGCGCCTGCTGACGCCGCCGGGGGTCGAGGTGGTGCGCGGGGCGCTGGTCGTCGTGCGCCCGGCCTTCGTGGACGACGCGCACGGGCTCGAGCCCATCCGGCTGAACGAGGCGCCCGAGCCGCCCCCGCGCGGGTTGCTGGCCGATCTGCTCGAGGGGCACGATCCCGAGGCGCCCTGGGAGACGGTCGATCTCGGCCCGCTGCCCGATCCCAGTGAGGCGCTGTTCGTCGAGGTCGAGGGCCACGTGCTGGGCCCGTCGCGCTTCAGCGGCGCCGACAACCGGCTGGTGCCCGCCGAGCGCAGCTTCGAGGCGCGCCTGGCCACGGACGCCTTCGATCCGCTGTTCGGGCGCATCGAGGTGGCGCTGCCCGAGGCGCCCCGGCGCACGCTGGTGCACGAGCCGCCGGACCTGCAGACGCTGGTCGACCTGGGCGCCACGCCGGTGGATCGCATGGCGCCGGGCGAGGCCGATCACTGGCTGGCGCGGCTGCTCGAGGGGCTGGACGGCGTCGAGCCGGAGCGCGTGTCGGCGCTGGCCGAGGAGCTGCACGACCTGCCCGACGAGCTGCGGCGCGAGCGGGTGGGGCGGCTCGAGGCGTTGATCGAGACCAGCCGGTGGCTGGTGAAGGAGCGGCGGCGGGCGGCCGAGCGCTTCCTGCAGACCGAGGAGGGGCGGCGGGAGATCGACCGGGCGGCGCAGCGCTACGCCGAGCGGGAGCGGGCGGAGATCGACCGTGAGATCGAGGCCTTCCGGCAGGAGGCGGATGCGCAGAAGGCCGGCCTCGAGGGGGCGCTGGCGCGGCTGCGCACGGCCGAGGCGGACGAGCGGCGACGGCTGGAGCAGGCGCTGGGCACGCTGCAGGACGAGGTCGACGCGCTCGAGGCGATGAGCGCCGATCGGCGCACGCGGCTGCTGGCCGAGCTGTTCGGCGCCGGCGGCGTCGGCCCGGGGCGGCCGGTGGCGGTGAGCGGCGGCGCCGGCGATCACGCGCCCCTGCGCGCGACGCTCGAGCCGGTGCGGCCGGTCAGCTCGATCGCGGCGGTGGGCGATGAGATCGCCGGGCGGATGACCGGCTGGGAGCCCCACGACGTCCACAACCTGCTGCTGACGGTGCTGACCAGCCCCTGGGTGCTGCTGGCCGGGCCGCCGGGCGTGGGCAAGAGCACGCTGGCGCGCGATCTGCTGGCGCAGC
>JAUHXL010000600.1 GCA_030426945.1 bacterium | reverse complement strand
CGACGTTGCCCTCGACCACCACCGTCTTGCCGTCCTCGAGCCAGCGCGGGCGCTTCGCGGCGAAGCTGACCTTCACCTGGCCATCGCTCTCGAGCGTGAACGTGGTCGTGTGCAGCTCGGTCGGCCCAAGCTGCGCCTCGGCCTCCTCGCCCTCCGTCGGCGCGGGCGGCTCCCGCGTCTCGACCTGCTCCTCGATGTCGCGGGCGACGCCCTTGATGTGCGCCTTCTCGCCGCTGGCCTTCAGCGCCGCGAGCTCCGCCGCGCCCACCGACGGCTTGAAGTTGCTCGAGACCGAGCGATCCACCTTGTCGGCCTTGGCGAGGTACAGGGGCTCGACGGCGAAGTAGATGGCCTCCTGGTAGCGGATGCGCGCGGTGGGCAGGTCGCTCAGGTCGATCTGGTGGTTGAACTGGTACAGCACGTCGTTGTGCAGCCCGTCGCGATCCCACTCCTCGGGCCGCGCGCGCTCCGGGCAGCGCTTGTTGACGCTGTGCACCACCAGATCCTCGACCGAGTCGAGCAGCAGCTCCCGCAGCTCGGCCTCGTCGGCGCCGAGCACGGTGCGGCGCAGACCGTAGATGGTCTTGCGCTGCTGGTTCATCACGTCGTCGTACTCGAGCAGGTTCTTGCGGCTGTCGAAGTGCTGCCCCTCGACGCGCTGCTGCGCGTTCTCGATGGCCTTCGACACCATGCCCGCTTCGATCGGCTGATCGTCGTTCATGCCCAGCCGGTCCATGATCGCGGTCATGCGATCACCGGCGAAGATGCGCATCAGATCGTCTTCCAGCGACAGGTAGAACCGGCTGGCGCCGGGATCACCCTGGCGGCCGGCGCGGCCGCGCAGCTGGTTGTCGATGCGGCGGCTCTCGTGGCGCTCGGTGCCCAGGATGTAGAGGCCGCCCGCCTCGAGCACCGCCTTCTGCTCCCCCTTGAACAGGTCGCGCGTCTCGGCGATCTGCTCGATGAACTCCTCGGGGATGAAGTGCAGCTCGGGGGTGTCGTTGCGCAGCTGGCGCGCGTGATCCTCGTGGCCGATGACGATCTGCTTGACGAAGTCCTCGACCTTCTCCCAAGCGCCCGTGTGCCGCTTGATGTGGCCCAGATCCTCGATGAGCGACTGGCCCCAGTACTCGGCGTTGCCGCCCAGGATGATGTCGGTGCCGCGGCCGGCCATGTTGGTGGCGACGGTCACCCGCCCCAGCCGCCCGGCCTGGGCCACGATGGCGGCCTCGCGGGCGTGGTGCTTGGCGTTCAGTACCGAGTGCTCGATGCCCTCGGCCTTCAGCATCCGGTTGATGATCTCGCTCTTCTCGACGCTGGTCGTGCCGACCAGCACCGGCTGTCCCTTGGCGTGGCGCTCCTTGATCTCGGCCACGCACGCGCGGAACTTGCCCTTCTCGGTGCGGTACACCAGATCGGGCAGGTCGTCGCGCAGGATGGGCTTGTTGGTGGGCACCACCACCACGTCCAGCTTGTAGATGTTCTGGAACTCGCCTTCCTCGGTCTTCGCCGTGCCGGTCATGCCGGACAGCTTGTCGTAGAGGCGGAAGTAGTTCTGGAACGAGATGGTCGCGAGGGTCTGGTTCTCCGGCTGGACCGGCACGCCCTCCTTGGCCTCGACCGCCTGGTGCAGCCCGTCCGACCAGCGCCGCCCGGGCATCAGGCGGCCGGTGTGCTCGTCGATGATCAGCACCTCGCCGTCGTGCACCAGGTAGTTCACGTCGCGGCGGTACAGCGCGTGGGCCTTCAGCGCGTTGTTGACGTGGTGCAGCACGACGATGTGGGCGGGGTCGTACAGGTTGTCGACGCCCAGCAGGCGCTCGGCCTCGCCCACGCCCTCCTCGGTCAGCGTGGCCGAGTGCGCCTTCTCGTCGATGTTGTAGTGGATGTCCTTCTTCAGCTTCGGGATCAGCGCGTCGACGATCGGGTACAGCTCCGAGTCGCCCTCCGACGGCCCCGAGATGATCAGCGGCGTGCGCGCCTCGTCGATGAGGATCGAGTCGACCTCGTCGATGATCGCGTAGTTCAGCTCGCGCTGCACGTACGAGGCGAGGTCGAACTTCATGTTGTCGCGCAGGTAGTCGAAGCCGAACTCGTTGTTCTGCCCGTAGGTGATGTCGCTGTTGTAGGCCGTCTGACGCTCCTGATCGCTCAGGCCGTTGACGATGACCCCGGTGGAGAGCCCCAGCCAGCGGTACAGCTGCCCCATCCACTCGGCGTCGCGCCGGGCGAGGTAGTCGTTCACCGTGACGAGGTGCACGCCCTTGCCGCTCAGCGCGTTGAGGTACACCGGCAGCGTCGCCACCAGCGTCTTGCCCTCACCGGTCTTCATCTCGGCGATGCGCCCCGAGTGCAGCACGTGGCCGCCCAGGATCTGCACGTCGTAGTGGCGCATGCCCAGCACGCGCCAGGCGGCCTCGCGGCAGACGGCGAAGGCCTCGGGACGGATGTCTTCGAGGGACGCCCCGTTGTCGAGCTTCTGTCTGAACTCGCCCGTCTTCGCGCGCAGCGCGGCGTCGTCGAGCTTCTTGATGCGCTCCTCGAAAGCGTTGACCTGCTTGACCTGGGGCCACAGCTTTTTGAGGGCGCGGTCGTTGGCCGTGCCGAAGACTTTTTGGAGCAGCTCGAGCACGCCGACCTCCTGACCGGGGCAAAAAGGCCCCATATCTTAGTGACGCATCGGGTCGATGCAACCTCGGCCCCCAAGATCGCCGTAGGCAGCCGGGGTGTTGACGTTCAGCAGGATGTCCGGGTCGCGCACGGGCAGCCGGCGGGCGCCCGCGGCGGCCAGCACGACGCGGAGGGGCACGCCGTCCGCGCACAGCAGGCGCGGGCGCAGCCAGGTGGGCAGACGCACCGGGTGCCCGGGGGCGCCGCGGAAGGTGGGCACCCAGGGAGCGTCGTCGGGCAGCGCGGCCAAGGCGGCCAGCGTCGCGGGGGCCACGCGGGGGCGATCGCAGTGCGTGAGCAGCACGGGCCCAGGGGGCAGCGCGCGCAGGCCGGCGGCCAGCGTGGCGCGCATCCCGCGCCGCCAGTCGAGGACCTCGACGGTCGGCGCGTGCGGCGCGATGCGCGCCGCGTGCGCGCCGGCGGCCACGACGATCTGCGCGCAGCCGGCTGCGCGCAGTCGCCGCACCAGGCCGGCTACGAAGGTCTGGTCGTCGAGCATCAACAGCGCCTTGGGCCGCCCCATCCGGCGCGACGCGCCGCCCGCCAGCACCAGGCCGTGGATCAGCGCCACTGATCGGGCGCCCGCTTCGGCCCGCGCCGTGCCTGCACCAGCTCGGCGACGATGCTGATGGCGATCTCGGCCGGGGTCTCGGCCCCGATGTCCAGCCCCACCGGGCAGCGCACCTGCGCCAGTTGATCCTCGGTGAGGCCGCGCGCGGTGAGCCGCTGCCGGAAGCGCGCCCACTTGCCGCGGCTGCCGATCAGCCCCAGGTAGCGCGGCGGCGCCTCGAGCAGCCGGCGGACGAGCGACTCGTCCAGCGGGTGGCTGTGCGTCACGACCACGACGAAGGCGTCCTCGGGCGGTGGCGAGGCCTTCAGGTGATCGTCGGGCTCGGCGTCGATCACCGTCACGTCGGCCGGGAAGCGGGCGGGATCGGCCCACTCGGCGCGGGCGTCGACGACGGTGACCGCGAACCCCGCGCCCTGCGCGGCGGCGGCCAGGGCCGTGCCCACGTGCCCCGCGCCGTAGATCCACAGGCGGGGCGCGGGCTCGACCTTCTGCATGAACACCTTCATCTGTCCCCCGCAGCACATGCCCAGATCGCGCACCAGGTGGGCGGTCCAGGTGTCGGCGTGGCGGCGCGGATCGGCCAGCAGCCCGCGCGCCGCCTCGGCCACCCGCCGCTCCATCTCGCCGCCGCCGATGGTGCCGTGCTGCGCGTCGGCCTCCACCGCCATCAGCGCGCCGGCGAGGCGGGGGGTGCTGCCGCCGGTGTCGACGACGGTGCACAACACGAAGGGGCGCCGCGCTGTTTCCAGGCGGGCGAGATCGGCGAAGTTCACGATCCTTCTCTCGTCACCGGGCGGCCCTCCACGCGGCCAACCAGAAGCCGCCCGTCACCAGCATCACCAGGCCGAACATCAGGAAGCCGTCGTCGAGCGCGGCGGCGGACGCGCCGGTCATCGCGTAGGCCAGGGCGGGCGGCAGCGAGCCAGCGGCGGCGGCGCCCAGCAGCCGCGACCAGCGCATGGGCGAGGTGCCGGCGAGGATCGCGACCGTCTCGGCCAGGAGCGGGATGGGCCGCGTGGCGACGATGGCCATGCCGCCCCAGCGCGCGAGCAGCGCGTCCGCGCGGGCCCGCTCGCCCGGCGTCACCAGCCG
>JAUHXL010000599.1 GCA_030426945.1 bacterium | reverse complement strand
AGCAGCACGTTGTCGCGCATGTCGGCGGCGCCGCCGGTGAAGGCCGCCTCGACCTCGCCGGCGTCGGGCAGCGGGCGGCCGTAGGGCAGGTGGGGACGCCAGCGCAGCGTGCGCCAGCGCAGACCGGGGCGCGCGGCGAAGGGGCGCGACAGGAACACGCCGACGTCGGCGTCGACGACCAGCCGCAGACCGCCCTCGTCCCAGCGCGCGCCGTCGCCGCGACCGCCCGCCCCGACCAGATCACGCTCGGTGACCGGCGCGAGCGCCGCGTCGGGTGGCGGCGCGGCGTCGCGGCGCCCGGCGTCCGCCGGCGTCGCGTCGACCGGCGGCGGCAGCGCGTCGGCCCGTGGCTTGGGGGGCGGCGCGTCGGCGTCGCCCGTGGCCTCCGGCGCCGCGTCGAGGACGACCGACGGCCCCGAATCCGAAACGATGGTCGGGCCCGGGGCGTCCAACTCGAGCGCCAGGGAGCAGCCCGAGAGGGCGAGGCCGATGACCAGGGGCCGCAACATGGGCGCCACGGTAGCATGGGCCCGCCCCTCGCAGCGCCGCCCGTTGCCCTGGACCGGAGGCCGACCGTACCGTCACGCCATGCGCAGCCCTCTCCTCACCGCCGCCCTCCTCGCCCTGCCCGCGCTGGCCGCCGGCGCCCCGTCCGTGTGGCTGATCGACGACGGCCAGAAGGTGCGACGCGACGCGGTCGACACGCCCTGGGAGCGCGGCGCCGACAACCCGGTCTGGTCGCCCGGCGAGCCCCTGCGCCTCATCGCCCTGCGCGACGAGGTGGTGGCCTTCCAGGTCGTGGTCGAGGCCGATGGCGCCCCGCTCGAGAACGTCACCGTGGACTTCGCCGGGCTGACCGGCCCCGACGGCGCGCGCATCGAGAACGCCCCGGGCGCCGACGATCCCACCCGCTCGGTGGGGCGCCGCATCGAGCGCTTCGTCGCCCACTTCGTCGACATCCGGCGTCCCTCGGCCAGCCCGTGGGGCGGCTCGCTGGGCTGGTGGCCCGGCTCGGGGCCCGACGCGGACGCCTTCGTCGGCCCCGTGCCCGACGCGCTGATTCCAGTGGAGGTCGCCCCGAGCTGGGCGCCCTACCCGCTGTCCATCGCCGCGCGCCAGAACGGCATCGTCTGGATCGACGTGTACGTGCCGCGTGGCCAGGCCCCCGGCACCTACACGGGTGAGATCATCGTGCACGCCGGGGCGCGCGAGCTGGCCACGGTGCCCGTGCGCCTCGACGTGGGCGCCGCCACCCTGCCCGCGCGCCCGGTCGAGACGGCGCTGTTCTTCGCCCCGTGGTACCTCGGCCAGCGCATGGGCAACGGCGCCCAGGCGGCCGCCACGCAGCACCTGTGGCGCCTGTACCACCGGCACCGCCTGGTGCCGATGCACCACGCCCTGAACGTCGGCGACGCGCGCGCCGCGCTGCCCGCGCTGACCGGCGCTGCCTACACCGCGCAGGCTGGCTACGAGGGCCCCGGTGAGGGTCAGGGCGACGGCCTGCTGAGTCTGGGCACCTACGGCGGCTTCGGCCCGCCCGACGCGAACGACCTGCGGGTGGTCGAGCAGGTCGCCGATCTGCTCGCGCAGAACGACGCGCTCGACGACACCGACGTGTTCGTCTACGCCATCGACGAGGCCTGCGGCCACGCCTGGGGTGGGCAGTGGCGCGCCCTGATGGACGGCTCGAACAACCCCAACGCCGCCCAGGTGAAGGTGGGCTGGACCTGCAGCGAGAACGTCGCCGCGCAGCCCGTCGACCTCGTGATGGTGCTCGCCAGCCACTACAGCCCCGCCGAGGTGCAGGCGGCCGAGGCCGCCGGCAAGCAGGTCTGGATCTACAACGGCGTGCAGCCCTGGACCGGCAGCCTGTTCACCGACGTCGAGGCCATCGGCCCGCGCGTCAACGGGTGGATTCAGGCGCGCCGCGGCATCGACCGCTGGTTCTTCTGGCACACCAACTTCTGGTACGACGAGAACAACGGCGGCCAGGGGCCCTTCGACCCCTTCACGCAGCCGGAGAGCTTTCACAACCACCTCAACGAGTACGCCCAGGGCGACGGCCTGCTGGTCTACCCCGGGCGGCAGACCAGCGCGTTCGTGACGCGCGACCTGGGCTTCGACGGCGTCGTGGCGTCGGTGCGGCTGAAGAACTGGCGGCGCGGCGTGCAGGACGCGGGCTATCTGCAGCTCGCGCAGGCGCAGGACGCCGCAGCGGCGAACGCCATCGCGGACGCGCTCTTGGGACGCACGCTGGACAGCGCGCGCGGCGGCCAGCCCCCCGACTGGGGCACCGGCGGCCAGCGCTTCTTCGCCGCGCGGGCCGACCTGTTCGCGTTGCTGGGCGGCGAGGCGCCGCCGCCTCCGCCTCCGCCGCCGCCCCCCGTGCGGCCGCGCCTCGAGGTGCCGCGCCCGGACGGCGTGGTCAGCGTCGACGGCGACCTGCGCGAGTTCGAGGGCGCACCGGCGGTCGAGGCGGTCGCGGGCGGGGCGCGCGCCACGTTCCGGCTGATGTGGGACGCCGAGAACCTGTACCTGGGCGCCTTCGTGCTCGACCCCGACCTGGTGGTGCGAGGCCGCGGGCGCGACGGCGAGCTGTGGGACGCCGACGGCGTCGAGCTGCTGCTCGATCCGAACGCCGACCGCACGCCCTCGCCCACCGCCGCCGACCGGCACGTCGTCGTGACGGCGGCCGGCGACCTGCTCGACGCCCACGGCGCCGGCGGCGACGAGGATCGCAGCGCCGACCTGCAAGTGCGCCACGCGGTGGTGCGCCGCGGCAGCCTGGACGACGGCCCCGGCGACATGGGCTACACGGTCGAGCTGGCCCTCCCCTGGGCGAGCATCGGCGGGGGCGCGCCGGCCGCGGGGCGGGTGCTCGGTGGCGACCTGGCGCTCAACGACGCGACCGACGGTGACCTGCGCGTGGGCGACTGGGTGGGCCTGGCCCGCTTCGCCCAGCCGTCCGAGTGGGGCGACCTGGCGCTGGTCGAGTGGTCGGTGGACGCGCCGCCGCCGCCGCCCCTCGACGCCGGCACGCCGCCGCTGCCCGCGGACGCCGGCGTCCTCGTCGGCGACGCGGGCGTCGTGCCGCCGCGCGACGGCGGTGTGGCGCCCGGCGATGGCGGTGTGCCGCGTGACGGCGGCGACGAAGGCGACGCTGCCCGTCGCGGAGAGGACGACGGCGCGATCGACGACGCGGGGCGGGGTTCGCTCGGCGCCGAGGGCGGCAAGGTCGTGCGGGCCACCAGCAACGACGGCGGCTGCCGCGCCGCGCCCGGTCACCCCGCCGCGCCGGGGTTGCTGTTGCTCGTGCTGCTCGGCCTGAAGCGCCGCCGCCGCTGACCGCTCGCCGGGGCAAAATCCTGCACCCGGGAACGCACCTCGACCCCCGCTGTCCCTTCCCCCGAGGGTGACCAGTCACCGCCGCGCCGTCCCCGAGCGGCGGCGACTGCCCCGGGGACGCACGCGACGCCGACCTCAGCGGCGCCGCGAACGAAGAACGAAGAGACGAGCCATGAGCCCGACGCTGGAGGCTACGGGGACGCACCAGGTGCGCGCCGCCGTGCTGTGGCACGACACCGTGCTGACCGATCTCACCGCCCCCGCCGACCGCCCCCTGCGGGTGGGCGAGGCGCCCGACAACCACCTGATGGTGCCCGACGTCGGCGGGCTGGGCGCGCACCACGTGCTGCTCGAGCCGGCGCCCGGCGGCGCCGTGCTGCACCTCACCGCGGGCATGCAGAAGGGCCAGCTTCGGCTGAACGGCGTGGCGCGCCCGCTCGCCGACGTGCGCGCCGAGCGGGGCGCCGAGGTGCTGCTGTGTTTCGGCGACGAGGCGCTGATCGACCTCGGGCCCTTCGCGCTGCTGCTGCGCTTCGACCGGGCCACCGCGGCGCCGCCCCGCCGGACGGTGGCCAGCGCGCTCGAGGCGTCGATGCTGGGATCGCTGCTGGCCGCGCTGACCGTGCAAGTCGGCGCGCTGCTGGCCGCGTTCCTGTTCTGGGCGCCCGAGCCCGCGTTCGCGACGCTCGATCTGCAGAGCCGGCCCGCCATCGTGCGGGTGCAGCCGCCCGAGCCGGAGCCCGAGGAGGAGCCGGTGGCCGACGCGCCGGACACCGACCGGGTGGCGAAGGCGGCCGAGGGCCTCGAGGGCGCCTTCGGCGAGCCGGACAAGAAGGACCGCTCGCGGGTGCCGACGCGCGACGCCGAGCCCGTGAAGAAGGCCACGACGGTGGGGGTGCACCGGGCGCTCGGCAGCGACCTGCTGGGTCGGGGACCGCTGAAGTCGGTGATGGGGCGCGACGACGGGTTCGCCGCCGCGCTCGACGCCGCGGCCGC
>JAUHXL010000598.1 GCA_030426945.1 bacterium | reverse complement strand
CCGACCTGCTGCGCGGCGTGCGCGCGCTGCGCCACCGCGGGCCCGACGCCGAGGCGCTGTGGCTCGGTTCGTCGGTGGGGCTGGGCCACGCGCGCCTCGCGATCGTCGATCCGGCGGGCGGCCAGCAGCCCTTCACCGCCCACGGCGTCACCGCCGTCGTCAACGGCGAGATCTACGGCCACGCCGCGCTGCGCCGCCAGCTCGAGGCTCGGGGCCATCGCTTCCGGGGGCGGTGCGACGCCGAGGTGTTGGTGCACCTGTACGTCGACCGCGGCGTCGACGCGCTCGACGCCCTCGACGGCGAGTTCACCTTCGCCCTCTACGACCGACCGCGCGACCTGCTGCTCTGCGCCCGGGATCGCTTCGGCGTCCGCTCGCTCGTCTGGCACGACGACGGCCGCGTGCTGCGCGTGGCGAGCGAAGCGAAGGGACTGTTCGCCCTCGGCGTGCGCCCCGCGTGGGACACCGAGAGCGTCTGGCAGGCCTTCAGCCATCAGTACCTGCACCCGGACCGCACCGTCTTCGAAGGGGTCCGGCGCCTCCCGCCCGGCCACCTGTTGCGGGCGGACGCGCGCGGCGTGCGGGTGGAGCGTTGGTGGTCGATGCCCCTCGCGACGCCGCGGCCGACGACGGACGGGGAGGGCGTCGGCGCCCTGCGCGCCGCGCTGCAAGCCGCCGTGGCGGACCGCCTGCAGGGCGATCGGCCCGTGGGCTTCCAGCTCAGCGGCGGCCTCGACTCGTCCGCGGTGGTGGCCCTCGGCCGCGCGGCGGGCGTCCGGCCCACCTGCTTCACTGTCCGCTTCCCCGACGGCCCGCCGGCCTACGACGAGAGCGCCGTCGCGCGCGCCACCGCTCGCCACCTGGGCGCCGAGCATCACGTCCTGACGCTCGACGGTCGCGCGCTGCTCGAGGCCTTGCCCGCCGCGCTCGCCCAGGCCGAGGCGCCCTGCATCAACGCCCACGTGGCGGCCAAGCTGTTGCTGGCCCGCGCCGTGCGCGCCTGGGGCGTCCGGGTGCTGCTCACCGGCGAGGGCGCCGACGAGCTGCTGCTGGGCTACACCCACCTGCGCGCTGACCTCGGGGTCGGCGAGCTCGACGACCTCAACGCCACCGCCGTGGGCGTGCATCTGCCCGAGGGGGCCGGCCTGTCCGTCGACGGGGCGGCGCGGGTGTTGGGCCCGGTGCCGGCCTTCCTCCACGCGAAGGCGACCCTGGCCTACCGGGCCCGCGCCGTGCTGCGCGACGACTTCCTCGCGCCCTTCGCGCGGCGCGACCCCTTCGCCGAGCTCGCCCGCGCCGCCGACGTCCCGCGCGGCGGCGCGCCCGTCGACCGCGCCGCTTGGCTGTGGACCCGGCTCTGCCTCTCCGGCTACATCCTGCCGACGCTCTGCGAGCCGACCGAGCTGGCCAGCGCGGTCGAAGGGCGCCTGCCCTTCCTCGACCGTCGCGTCTTCGACGTCGCGCGCCACCTGCCGCACGCCCTCAAGGTGCGCGGCGGCGTCGAGAAGTGGGTCCTCCGCGAGGCCCTCGCCGACCTGCTGCCCCCCGCCGTGCTGCAGCGCCGCAAGCAGCCCTTCATGGCGCCGCCTTTGCCCGTCGCGGCGACGCTGCGCGCCCACCTCGACGGGCCGCTGCCCCCCTTCCTCGACCGCGGCCACCTCGACGCGATGCTGCGGATGCTGCCGACGCTCCCGAGCCGCGAGCGGGTGGCCACCGATCCGGCGCTGATGCTCGCGCTGTCCTTCGTCGCGCTGCAGCGCGCCTGGTCGCCATGAGCGCCGCGCCCGCCGACGGCGTCCTCGCGCGCGTGCAGGCCCAGGTGGCGGCGCAGCCCCACGCGGCGGCCGTCGAGGGGCCCGCCGGCGCCTCCCTCGACTACCTCGGCCTGTGGTCGCGCGCGGCCTCCGTGGCGGGTCACCTCGCCTCGGAGGGCGTGCGGGCCGGCGACCGCGTCGCGATCCGGGTCCCGCCCGGCCCCGACTACGCGGCGGCGCTGCTGGGCAGCTGGTGGTTGGGGGCGAGCGTCGTGCCCCTCGACGGCGCCTGGCCCGTCGGGCGCGCGGACGCGGCGCTCGAACAGGCGCGTCCGGCGGCGATCCTCGGCCCCGAGCCCCCGCCCGTCGCCGCGCCGCCCGGCCCGCCGCGCGTCCCCGCGCGTGGCGACGAGGCCTGGCTGATCTTCACCTCGGGCAGCGCCGGCCGACCGAAGGGCGTGCGCGTCGCCCACGACGGCGTGCCGGCCTTGCTCGACGCCCAGCGCGCCGCCTTCGACCTCGGCCCGGGTGATCGCGCCCTCTTCGCGCTGAGCGTCGCCTTCGACGCCTCGCTGAGCGACCTGCTGACGACGCTCACGGCGGGCGCGACGCTGGTGTGCGCGCCCGCGGGTGTGTTGGGTCGGCCCGACGCCCTCGCCCGGTTCCTGGCGGAGCGTTCGGTGACCCACGCCGATCTGCCCCCGGCCCTGCTCGCGCGCGTCGCGCCCGGCGCCCTCCCGGCGACGCTCCGGGTGATCGTGGTCGGCGGCGAGGCCAGCGCCCCCGCGACGCTCCGCGCGTGGGCCCGGGGCCGCCGCGTCGTGCACGTCTATGGCCCCACCGAGGCCACCATCTGCGCCAGCCTGAGCGTCGTCGATCCGGCCACCTGGGACCGGCCGTCCATCGGCCGCCCGGTGCCCGGCCTGCGCTTCGAGGTCGATCCCGCCGGCGAGCTGCACCTCGGCGGCCCGGCGGTGGCGCTGGGCTACCTCGACCCCACGCCCGCCGACGCCGCCCGCTTCTCGGTCCGCGAAGGCGAGCGCTGGTACCGCACGGGCGATCGCGTCGTGGCCGAGCCCGACGGCACCTTCACCTTCGTCGGTCGACTGGATCGCATGGTCAAGCTCGGCGGCCGGCTGGTGCAGCCCGGCGAGGTGGAGGCCGCGCTGCGCGCCTGCCCCGGCGTCGCGCGCGCGGTGGTGACGCCCTGGGGTGATCCGCCCACCGCGCTCCGCGCGCAGGTGGCGGCCGCGCCCGGCGCGGCCCCCGATCCGCGGACGCTGCGCGCGCACCTCGCGCGGACGCTCCCCCCTTGGATGGTGCCCGCCGTGATCGAGGCCACCGACGCGCTGCCCGAGGGCGCGCACGGCAAGGTGGACGCGCGCGCCGCCGACCGCGAAGCGCGCATCGCTGGGCTGTTCGCGGCGGCCCTCGGTCGCCCCGTCGATCCGACGGCGCCGCTCGACGACCTGGGCCGCACCTCGCTGATCGCCCTCGAGGTCGTCGCGCGCGCCGAGGCCGCCGGCCTGGCGCTGGATCCGGGCGCGGTCGCGGGCGCGCGGGACGTGGCCGCGGTCGCCCGGGCGCCGCTCGCCGACGGCGCCGTCGAGGATCTGCGCGCCGCCGCGCGGGCGCCCATCGATTGGCCCACCCCGACCGCCGGGGCAGGGGACGCCCTCCTGCTCACTGGCGCCACGGGCTTCCTCGGCGGGGCGTTGCTGCGCGCGCTCCGAGCGCGCACGGCGCGTCCGATCATCTGCCTGGTGCGCGCCCGCGACGCCGATCACGCCGCGGCGCGCCTGGGGCGCGTCCCGCCCGGTGTCACGGCGGTCGCCGGCGATCTCACGCGGCCCGACCTGGGCCTGGGCGCGGACTGGTCCCGCTGGACGGGTGCTGTGGGCACTGTCGTGCACGGCGGCGCGGCGGTGGACATGGTGCGCGGCGAGGACGCGCTCCGGGCGGCCAACCTCGACGGCACCCGCCACGTCCTCCGCTTCTGCGCCGCGGGTCCGCCGAAGCACCTGCACCTGGTGTCGACGCTGTCGGTCTTCGTCGCCAGCGACCGGGCCGACGGTGTGCTGCGCGAGGACGACGACCCGGCCCGCGCGGCGCGCGTCCACGGGGGCTACGCGCGCACCAAGTGGGCCGCCGAGATCAGCGCGCGCCTGGCCGGTGACCGCTTCCCGGTGGCGGTGTATCGGCTCGGGCTCGTCACGGGCGACCAGCGCACCGGGCGCGGGGCCGCGCGCGACCAGCTGACGCTGGCCCTGCGCGGCCTGGCGGCCCTGGGGTGCGCGCCGACCGCGCCGCCCGCCCTGCGCGTCGACCTCACCCCGGTGGACGTCGTCGCCGCGGCCCTCGCCCACCTCGTCACCGCCGCGGCGCGCGGCCCCTTCCATCTCGCCCACCCGACCGGCGCGCGCGTCCACCAGCTGCTCGCCGCCCTGCGCGCCGTCGGCGTCGACCTGCCGCGGGTGGACGCGGCCGACTGGCGCGCCCGCGGGCTGGCCGGCGCCGAACGCTCCGCCGCGTGGTTGGGCCTGCGCCGCGCCCTGGGGGACGCGGACCCCCGCCTGCGCGGCGCCGAT
>JAUHXL010000597.1 GCA_030426945.1 bacterium | reverse complement strand
GCGCGGTGGCGTACTCGAGCCGGGGGCTCGGAAGGTCAGGGATAGGGCGGTCGCCCGGGCGCCGTGCTATCCGCGCGTGGGGTTCGGGAGGGAAAGGTCAAGGTCAAGGTCAAGGTCAAGGGTGCCCGCCCGGGCGCGGTGCTATCCGCACGTGGGGTTCGAGGGGGCAAGGGCAAGGGCAAGGGTGCCCGCCCGGGCGCCGTGCTATCCGCGCGTGGGGCTCGGGAGGGAAAGGTCAAGGTCAAGGTCAAGGGTGCCCGCCCGGGCGCGGTGCTGCGCGCGGGTGGGGTGCGGGAAGGAGACGCGGGGCCTACCGGCGGCGACGCAGGCCCAGGCCCAGCACCAGCAGCCCGAACAGCCAGGCGCCGCCGGTCGAGCGGCCGCCGTCGAAGGCCACGGTGCAGTCGTCGCTGCTGCTGCTCTTGGGGGGCAGGGCCGCCGCGTCGTTGCCGACGCCCATGTCGAGGGCGCCGCCGCTCCCGCCGCCGGTCCCGCCGGCGCCGGGCGCACCCCCCATGCCGGGCGCCCCTCCCATGCCGGGCGCCCCGCCCGCGCCGGGCTCACCGCCCGCGCCGGGCGCCCCGCCCGCGCCGGGCTCCCCGCCCATGCCGTCGCTGGGCGGCAGCACGGGCCAGTCGGCCACGCACTGCGCCGTGCCGGCGATGCGCTCGCAGCGCTGGAACCGCGGGCAGGTCACGCTGCTGCAGGGATCGTTCACGCACTCGCCGCGCGCACACACCTGGCCCGGACCACACTCGACGCCGACGCAGGGATCCTCGACACACAGGTTGTCGACACACACCTGACCGTCCTCGAGACAACCAACCGGCCCGCACCCGATCTCCCGGCACAGGCCGTCGATGCAGGCCGACGCGGCCGGGCAGCTGACCTCGGCGCAGGTGAACACGCAGTCGCCGTCCCGGCAGAAGCTGTCACCGCCACAGTCCACCCCGTCGCAGGGATCCGCCGCGCAGCCGTCGGCCGTGCAGCGCTGCCCATCGGGGCAGCCGGTGTGCTCGCAGCTGTTGGGTCCGCACGCGCCGTCGAAGCAGACCTCACCCGCCCCACACGAGACGCCCTGGCAAGCGTCCTCGCAGCCGCGATCCGTGCAGCGCAGGCCCGCCGCGCAGGGCGTCACCAGGCACCAAGGCACGCACACGCCGTCGGCACAGAAGGTGTCGGTCCCCTCCGGGCACTGTCCGTCGCCATCGCAGAAGGGCAAGCACGCCCCCTCGCGACAGCCCTGATCCGCCCCGCACAGATCGCCCTCGTCGGGCAGCCCGTCGCAGTCGTCGTCGACGCCATTGCAGGTCTCGGCGGGCAGGCCCCCGCAGGTGCCGCAGATGTTGCGCACGCGCTCGTCGATCCGACCGTCGCAGTCGTTGTCCTCGAGATCGCAGACCTCTTCGGCGGGCGTCACGTCGGGCACGCAGCGGGTCGTGCCCCCGACACACTCCCAACGCCCGATGCCGCACTGCCCGCTCAGACCGGTGGCGCACCGGCCGGGCACGACCACCGGCGTCCCGTCCGCGCGCTGGTCGATCAGGCCGTCGCAGTCGTTGTCGATGCCGTCGCACACCTCGGGCCCGCCGTCCGGCGTGCAGTACACGCGATCACAGGCGTCGCCCTTGCCGTCGTTGTCCTGATCGGCCTGCTCCGGGTTGGGGAACTTCGGGCAGTTGTCGCAGGCGTCGCCCACGTTGTCGCCGTCGTCGTCCCGCTGATCCGGGTTGGGCACCGTCGGGCAGTTGTCGTCGGGCAGGCAGATCTCGTCGAGGTCCTCGTCCGAGCACGGCAGACCCACGCCCCACTGCACCGCGTAGCACAGCTCCTCACTGGTCTGCCCGGGCTCGAGCGGCCCCAGATCCCAGCGGATGGCCAGCGTCACGTCGTAGCCGTTGTCGGTGATCAGGTCGCCGTCCTGGTCGCTGTTGTTGCCGCCGTTGTTGATGTCGTTGCGCAGCACCTGGCAGCCGCCGTCGACGTCCTCGATGCGGTTCATCTGCTCGCTGAACCGGCCGATCTCCCACGAGTTCAGGAACTGATCGGCGTTGTTCAGCCCGTACATGCCGACGAAGGTGGTGGGCTCGTCGGGGTTGTCGCCCTCGTCGAACTCCCACAGCGTCCGCGGCGAGCCGAGGCCCGTCGCCCCGAAGTCGTTGCCGAAGCCGCCCGCGAAGAAGAGGTCGCCGTCGATGTAGTGCGTCACCGCGACGGTCTGCACCACCTCCTGGCTGACGTTCGTGAACGTGTAGCACTGCTCGAGGCGCGTGCAGTTCAGCCGGAAGTTGGCGTTGATCTCGAGACCGAGGGTCGAGAAGTTGCTCTCCACCGCGTCGTCGACGAGGCGCGCGTCGGCGTCGATGTTGTTGCGCCCCGAGTCGAACCAGACGCCGTCCACCGCCCCGTTAGCGCGCTCGACGCACACGAACGGGTGGGAGTCGAAGATGGTCGACACCAGCTCCTGGTCCGGCTCGTCGTCGACGGGATCGTAGAACGAGCGCCCGCCGGCCGTGCTGCTGCCGGTGGCCCCCTGGGCGTCGATGCCCAGCGAGACGCGCCCCAGCTCCGGGTCGCACTCGGCCGACGTCTCGAGCGTGAAAGGCTGCGCGCTGGCCGCCGTGCACCAGCCGGCGACGATGATGAGCACGCCCGCGATGAGTCGCTGATTCAACAAAGGTCTCTCCACCCGGTAGTCCGGCGTGTTCGCGCTGTCGGGACCACCTCGCTCGGGCCGCCTCAGTAGGCGAGCAGCGCGTCCAGTGCCTCGCTCACGTCCTCTTCGTACGGCAGGGTCGCCCGTTCGAGGATTCGCGAGAACGCGACGGGCACGTCCTTGGCCCCGACGCGCACGATGGGCGCGTCGAGCCACTCGAAGAACTCCCGGGCCACCGTCGCGGCGATCTCGGCCCCGAGCCCCTGGTTGAGGTGGTCTTCGTGCACCACCATCAGCTTGCCGGTGCGCCTCACCGACGCCCCTACTGTAGCCACGTCCCACGGTCGAAGCGAGCGCAGGTCGATCACCTCGACCTCGTGCCCGGCCTTGGCGGCCTTGTTCGCGGCGCGCAGGCTCCAGTGCACCGGCGTGCCCCAGCTGACGATCGTGGCGTCGGTGCCCGCGCGCCGGATCCGCGCCTTGCCGAAGGGCACGGCGTGGTCGGCGCCGCAGCGCGGGGTGGCCGCGAAGCCCTGGTTGTACAGGAACTTCGGCTCGAGGAAGAAGGTCATGCCGCCGCTGCGGATGGCGGTGCGCAGCAGGCCCGCCGCGTCGTCGGCGAAGGCCGGGCTGACCACCCGCACGCCGGGCAGGTGGCCCATGATCGCCTCGATGTTCTGCGAGTGATACAGGCCGCCCCCGATGTAGCCGCCGCTCGCCAGCCGCAGCACCACGTTGGGGGTGAACTGCCCGCGCGTGCGCCAGTGCTCGTGCGACATCTCGACGATCTGCTCCATCGCGGGCCACACGTAGTCGGCGAACTGCGCCGCCTCGACCACCACCCGGATGTCGTCCTTGAAGCGGCACAGGCCGTTGGCGGTGCCGACGATGTAGTCCTCGGCGATGGGCGCGTTGAACACCCGGCCCGCGCCGAAGGCCTGCTGCATGCCCTTGGTGACGTTGAACACCCCGCCCTTCTCTTTGCTGGCCACGTCCTGGCCCCAGAGGAAGGTGTCCGGGTTGTGCTCGAACTCCGCGTGCAGCGTCTCGTTGATCGCCTCGCGCAGCTTCCACTTCTCGCCCTCTTCGGGCGTCGCGGTCTCCTCGGGCGTCCAGGGCTCCGGCCACTGGAAGTCGAGCACCGACGCGGGATCCGGATCAGGCGCGTTCTCGGCCCGCTCGGACTGGGCGTCCAGATCGACCTCGCTCTTCGCCTCGAGCGCCGCCAGCTCGTCCTCGCCCACGCCCGCGTCGATCAGCGCCGCGCGCAGCGCCCCGACGGGATCGCGCTCACCGGCCGCCGCGATCTCCTCGTCGCTGCGGTACAGCTCCTGGCGGTCGCTATTCGAGTGCGCGCCGATCCGCACGCACTGCGCGTGCACCAGCGCCGGCCCCTCGCCGCTCTTCGCGTAGTCGACGGCGGCCTGCATGCCCCGCATCGAGTCCACGAAGTCGGTGCCGTCGACGTTGACGATCTTCAGGTGCGCGAGGCCGCTGTAGTTGTCGCTGACGCGCGCGTTGGCCGACTGCTCGGCCACCGGCACCGAGATGCCGTAGCCGTTGTTCTGCACCACGAACACCACGGGCAGCCGCTCCCGGCTGGCCCCGTTGAGCGCCTCGTAGACGTAGCCCTCGCTGGTGCTGGCCTCGCCCTGGCTGCTGATCGCCACGCCGTCGGCGCCGTAGT